>JBJMLG010000030.1:0-57227 GCA_045805385.1 Thermoleophilaceae bacterium | reverse complement strand
GTTCGCATTGATCAGGGCGATCGCCTCGTCGAGGTCCTCGACGCGGACCATCGTCAGCACCGGCCCGAAGATCTCGTCGCGGTACACCGACATGTCGGGCGTGACCCGGTCGATCAGCGTGGGACCGAGATAGAAGCCGCCGCTGCCCGTCTCGAGCTCGCGCCCGTCCACGACCAGGTCGGCGCCGGCGTCGGCGCCCTGCTGGATGTAGCCGGCGATCCGCTCGCGCGCTTCGGCCGTCACAACGGGTCCCATCTCCGAGCTCGGGTCGAGCCCGGGGCCGACCTTGATCGCGCGCGCCTTCTCGCCGAGCTGCTCCACGAGGTCGTCGCCGGCGGGGCCGACGGCGACGCCGACCGAGATCGCCATGCAGCGCTGACCCGCCGAGCCGTACCCCGCCGCCGTGAGCTGGTTGGCCGCGAACTCGAGGTCCGCGTCGGGCAGCACGATCGCGTGGTTCTTCGCTCCGCCGAGCGCCTGCACGCGCTTGCCGTTCTCGGTCGCGCGCGCATGGATGTACTTCGCCACCGGAGTCGACCCGACGAACGAGATCGCGGCGACGTCCGGGTTGTCGAGCAGCGCATCGACCGCGACCTTGTCGCCGTGTACGACGTTGAACACGCCGTCTGGCAGCCCGGCCTCGGCGTACAGCTCGGCGATCAGGTTCGAGGCCGACGGGTCGCGCTCGGACGGCTTCAGCACGAACGTGTTGCCCGTGGCAATCGCCATGGGGTGCATCCACATCGGCACCATCACGGGGAAGTTGAAGGGCGTGATCCCCGCGCACACCCCGAGCGGCTGGCGGAACGAGAACGAGTCGACGTCGGTCGAGATCTGGTCGGAGTACTCGCCCTTGAGCAGCTGGGGGATGCCGCACGCGTACTCGGCGACCTCCATGCCGCGGATGACCTCGCCCTTCGCGTCCTCGACGATCTTGCCGTGCTCGGACGCGACCACCCGCGCGAGCTCGTCCACGTGCCTCTCCACAAGATCGCGGAAGGCGAACATGATCTTCGCCCGCCGCGTGACCGACACCTCGCGCCAGCTCTCGAACGCCGTGCGCGCCGCCGCGACCGCGCTGTTCACGTCCTCACGCTCGGCGAGGAGCACATCGGCCTGCTGTTCACCCGTCGCGGGATCCCAAACCGGGGCGGTGCGCGTGGAGGCGCCGGAGGTCTCCCGGCCGGCGACCCGGTGCTGGATCGTCCTGAGGGTGGTGGTGCTCATCGTGCGTCGCTTTCTGAGGGGAATGGAATGCTGGAGCGGTCCATCCGGGATTTCTATCCGCTCGGTGGGGGGAGCGTCAATATTGGTGCCTTGACAGCCGATCTGGCGTCGGTTTAGATCCCTGGAACGTTCCACCAGCGTTGGAGGGGAATTGGAATCGCGTAAGCGGGTCGGGGTCATCGGCTGCGGCCTGATCGCCCAGGTGATGCACCTGCCGTACCTCGCCGAGCTGCGCGATCGCTTCGAGATCTCCGCGCTCTGCGACGTGTCGGAGGAGGTGCTTCACGGCTGCGCCGAACGCTACGGGGTTGGGCGCACGTTCACGCGCTGGGAGGACCTGATCGAGGAGCCGCTCGACGCGGTGATGGTGTTGACCGCGGGCAACCACGCGCCGATGGCGATCGCCGCCGCGCGCAGGGGGCTCCACGTGTTCGCCGAGAAGCCGATGGCCATCTCGGCCTCCGAGGGCGCTGCGATGCTGAGCGCCGCGGAGGACGCCGGGGTACGCCTCATGGTCGGCACGATGAAGCGCTACGACCCCGCCTACGAGCGCTTCGTGGAACTCGCTCCCGAGGTCGACGACCTGCGGCTCGTGCGCGTGACGACGCTCGAGTCTCCGCTCGAGCCATACGTGGCCCACTACCCGATGGTGAAGCCGACGTCGCCGCCCCCGCCGGCGCTGATCGAGCAGTGGAACGCCGAGGAGGCGCCGATCGTCGATACGGTCGTCGGCGCCGACGCGAGCGAGGACGACCGCTACTGCTACCGCAACATCCTGCTCGACAACCTCATCCACGAGTTCAACATGCTGCGCGGCTTGCTGGGGGAGCCGAGCGCGGTCACGTACGCGAGCCTGGCGCCGCAGTGTGTGGCGGTGAACATGCGCTTCGGCGACGCCGAGTGCCACCTCTCGTGGGTCGACCTGCCCGGCATTGCCCGCTATAGCCAGGAGATCGCGCTCTACGGCCCCGACCGCCGGCTGGCGCTCACGCTGCCGTCGCCGTTCCTGCGCAGCGCGCCGTCGGTGCTCACGGCGGAAGGCGGCGAGCCGGGCACTGCGCACGGCTGGGAGCGCAAAGAGGTCCTGTCCTACGACGAAGCGTTCAAGCGCGAGCTCGTGGAGTTCCACGACGCGATCGCGGACGGCCGCGAGGCGCGCACGTCCGGAGTGGACGGCCTGAGGGACTTGATGCTGTGCGAGGCGATCGCGCGTGTGCACCGCACCGGCGAGCCCGTGAACGACCCGACCGAGCCGCCCGCGGCGGTGGCCGCAGAAGTAGGAGGAAGCTGATGACCCAGGAGATCGGCGAGCGCCCCGTGCAGGACCCGACCACGGGCGAGATCGTGGTCGCGAATGCCCCCGTGAGCTACGGCGCGTTCGAGATCACGGTGGGCGTATACGACAACGTGCCCCAGCCGCTCGAGCTGCTCGACGCCGTGTCGAGCGCCGGCTACGAGGGCGTCGACCTCGGGCCCCTCGGCTACCTCGGCAGCGGGCCGGAGCTCGCGGAGCGCCTCGGCAGCCGGGGCCTGTCGCTCGCGGGCGGCTACTTCGAGCTGCCCTTCAGCGAGCCGGACAAGCTCGAGGAGGCGCTGCCTTCGCTCGACGAGCTACTCGACGTGTTTGCCGCCGCCCCCGACGGGCGCGTGAAGGCTCGGCCGACCCTGGCCGACGCCGGCTCGCCGGAGCGTGCCGCCTACCCCGGCCGCGCGGCCACCGACCGCAGCGTCGGGCTGGACGACCAGGGCTGGGCGAACTTCGCCGACGGCCTCGCTCGTGCCGTGGAGCGCTGCCGCGAGCGCGGCTACGAGCCCACCTTCCACCACCACACGGCCACCTACGTCGAGGCGCAGTGGGAGATCGAGCGCCTGCTCGAGCTGAGCGACGTAAGCGTGACGCTCGACAGCGGCCATCTGCTGCTGGGCGGTGGCGACCCGGTGAAGGCAGTGCACGACTGGGCGGAGCGGATCAATCACGTCCACTTGAAGGACGCCCACCGCGCCGTGCTCGAGGCGATCGTGGCCGACCGCGCGCCGGTGATGGAGATCTGGACGCGCAAGGCCTTCTGCCCGCTCGGCGAGGGCGACGTCGCGATCGACGAGATGCTCTCGGGTCTGCGCGAGATCGGCTACAGCGGCTGGCTCGTGGTCGAGCAGGACACGATCCCCGCAGCCGGCGAGTCCGTGGACAAGGCGGCCGGCGAGCAGGCGCGCAACCGCGAGTACCTGCGCGAGCGCGGACTGTAGGCACGTGGCAGACGCCGTGCGGATCGCCGTCGTCGGCGCCGGCCGTATGGGCCGGGTGCACCTCGACGCGATCGAGCGGAGCCGCGACGCGGCAGCCGTCGCGGTGGTGGAGCCGGTTCCCGCCGCACGCGAGGCGATCGCGGCGGCCGGGCTGGCCACCTACGCCATGCTCGACGAGCTGCTCGACGCGGGCGGCTTCGACGGCGTGCTGGTCGCCGCGCCGAGCGACCGCCACAAGGAGATCGTGACTGCGCTCGCGCGCGCCGACCTGCCGGTGCTGTGTGAGAAGCCGCTCGGCACGAGCCTCGACGACGCCGCCGAGACAGCCGCGGCGGTGGAGCAGGCCGGCACGCCGCTCCAGATCGGCTACTGGCGCCGCTTCGTGCCGGAGCTCGTTGCGCTGAGAGAGCGAATCGCGGCCGGTGAGCTCGGCGAGATCACGCTCGTGGCCGGCCATCAGTGGGACCGCGAGTTGCCTCACCCCTCGTTTCGCGCGAGCAGCGGCGGCATCGCCGTCGACCTCGGCGTACACGAGTACGACCAGATCCGCTGGCTGCTGGGGCAGGAGTTCGAGACCGTCACCGCCATCCCGGCGGGCACGAGCGACGTGGACGCAGGGCTCGCCGACCCCGACTCGGCCGCTGTGCTCGCGCGCCTCTCCGGCGGCACCGCGGCGAGCATCACGCTCGGGCGCCACTTCGGCCAGGCCGACTCGTGCTGGTTCGAGGCCTTCGCCCGCGACGGCTACGAGCGGATCCCGTTCATGTGGGGCGACGCGGGCGAGGAGGCATTCCTCACGGGGCTCACCGCCCAGGTGGACGCCTTCGCGGGCTTGGTGCGCGGAGAGCCGCTTCGCGGCGCCGGCGCCGGCGATGCGGTGGCCGCGCTGGAGATCGCCGGGCGGGTCGCTGATGCGCTCGAGCACTCGCTGGCGGGGGTGCGCTGAGCGATGGCGCCGTTCGACCTGATCACCACCGGCCGCGTTGGCGTGGACCTCTACCCGCAGCAGTCGAACGTGGGGCTCGCCGACGTGAAGACGTTTGCCAAGTACCTCGGCGGCAGCGCCACGAACGTGGCCGTGCAGGCGGCGCGGCTCGGAAGCCGGAGCGCGGTGGTGACGAAGGTGGGCGACGACCCGTTCGGCCCGTTCGTGCGCGGTGCGCTCGAGGACTTCGGCGTGGACCCGCGCTGGGTAGGCACCGACCCGGAGCTGCGGACTCCGATCGTGTTCTGCGAGGTGCACCCGCCCGACAACTTCCCGCTGCTCTTCTACCGGGAGCCGAAGGCCCCCGACATGAACCTCACCCCCGGAGACTTCGACGTCGGGGCCGTCCGGGAGGCCACTGTGTTCTGGACCACGGGAACGGGCCTCTCGGACGAGCCGAGTCGGAGCACCATGCTCGCGATGCTCGAGGAGCGGAGTGTCGCCGGGCCCGGCCGGATCACGATCCACGACCTCGACCATCGCCCGATGTTCTGGGCGCACGGGTCGGAGGCGACCCGCTGGGCGCGCGAGGCCCTCCGGCACGCGACGGTGACGGTCGGCAACCAGGACGAGGTTGCGGTAGCTGTCGGCACGCGCGAGCCGGATGAGGCGGCTGAGGCGTTGCTCGACTTGGGGGTGGAGATCGCGATCGTGAAGCGCGGTCCCGACGGGGTGCTCGCGCGCACGCGCGACGAGCGAGTGGAGCTGCCGCCGGTGCGGCTCGAGGTGGTGAACGGGCTCGGCGCCGGCGATGCCTTCGGCGGCACGCTCGCCCACGGGCTGGCCCACGGATGGGAGCTCGAGCGCACGATGCGCGCGGCCAACGCGGCAGGCGCGATCGCCGCCTCGCGGCTTGCCTGTGCGGATGACTTCCCCACGCTCGGCGAGATCGAAGAGGTCCTCTCCGCGCATGTCTGAGCTGCTGATCCGGCCTGGCGAGCCGCGGCCCGGAGAGCCGGTCGTGCGCGTCACGCCCGAGTCGGCCGGCTGGGACTACACGGGCTTCGAGGTGCATCGCCTCGCCGAGGGCGAGGAGCGCAGCTTCGACGCCGACGGTCGCGAGCTCTGCGCGGTGATGCTCGGCGGCCGCGCCGACGTGAGCGCCGGCGACCGCAGCTTCGAGGCAGTCGGCGGCCGCGCGAACGTGTTCGACGGCCTGCCGGCCGCGGTGCACGCTCCGGTGGGGAACGCGATGTCGCTGCGAGCGGTCGGCGGGGACGCGGAGGTGGCGCTCTGCTCGTCGCCTGCAGAAGGCGCGGGCGCGCTCGAGCCGGCGCTGATCGCGCCGGACGACATCCAGGTCGAGATCCGCGGCTCGGGCAGCATGGAGCGGCGCGTGCACCCGATCCTCATGGCTGACCGCCCCGCCGAGCGGCTGCTCGTCGTCGAGGTGATCACGCCCGGGGGGAACTACTCGAGCTACCCACCGCACAAGCACGACCGCGACGACCCGCCGAGGGAGACGCTGCTCGAGGAGGTGTACTACCACCGCATCGACCCCGCCCAGGGGTTCGGCATGCAGCGCGTGTACACCGACGACCGCTCGCTCGACGAGACAATTACGTTCTGCGACGGCGACGTGGTGCTCGTGCCGCGCGGCTACCACACGGTGTCGGCGCCGCCAGGCTACGACGTCTACTACCTGAACGTGATGGTCGGCCCGCTGCGGGAGTGGCACTTCGTGAACGACCCCGACCACGAATGGCTGTTCGGCCGGTGAACCGATCCGGAGGCACAGCGCGCGCCGCGGTGATGAAAGAGCCCGGGCGGCTCGTGCTCGAGCGGTTCCCGATCCCGGACCCCGCGCCCGGCGCGGTGCTTCTGAAGATGTCGTACTCAGGCATCTGCGGAACCGACAAGCACACCTTCCGCGGCGAGACGCTCCAGTACGCCGGCACGCCGCATGAGCGGCGGCTCGAGTACCCGCTCATCTGCGGGCACGAGAACGTGGGGGTGGTCGCCGCCATCGGCGGCCGCGAGCCCGCGCTCGACAGCGAGGGCGCGCCGCTGCGCGAGGGCGACCGCGTGGTGCCGGCCGCGAACGTCGCCTGCGGCAGCTGCTGGTTCTGCCGCAGCGACCAGCCCTACTACATGTGCGAGCACCTCGACGACTACGGCAACAGCCTGAACGCGAAGGAGCCGCCGCATCTGTTCGGCGGCTGGGCCGAGTACATGTACATCCTGCCGGGCACGCCGCTCTTCCGCGTGCCCGACGCGCTCCCGGACGAGATAGCGGTGCTCACCGAGGTCATGGCGGTCACGCACGGGTTCGAGCTCGCGCGGCGGCTCTACAACACCGCGTTCGGCGAGAGCGTCGCCGTGATCGGGGTCGGCCCGCTCGGCATGTGCCACCTGATCAAGGCGAAGCTGCTCGGCTGCGGCAAGCTGATCGCAATCGATCGCCTGCCCTCGCGCGTGGAGATGGCGGGCCGCTTCGGGGCCACGCTCGGGTTGAATGCCGCCGAGCTCGACGAGGAGGAGCTGGTCGCGCGCGTGCGCGAACACACGGGCGGCCGCGGCGCGGACATCGTGCTCGACTGCAGCGGCGTGCCCGAGACCTTCGTCACGAGCCTGCACATGACGCGCGTTGGCGGCACGGTGGTCGAGTCGGGCGCCTTCGTGGACATGGGCCCGGTCGCGATCAACCCGAACGCCGACATCTGCACGAAGAACGTGAACGTGCTCGGCGTGGGGGGCGAGACCGCCGAGTCCTACCAGCCGGCGATGGAGCTGCTCGCTCGCAACATGGACCGGCTCCCGCTCCACGAGCTGGTCACCCACCGGCTGGCGCTCGAGGACGCCCAGACCGCGCTCGAGATCGCGCAGGCCGACGGCGCGATGAAGGTAGTGCTGTCGGGGGCGATCCCGCCGGCGCCGGCCTAGTCCGTGGGCGGGGCGGTGGAGTGGCGCACGACGAGCGCCGGGCTCATGCGGTGACGAGCGGGCGGTATGTCGTCGCCGCTCTCGACGCGCTGCACGAGCAGGTCGACCGCGCGCTCGGCCAGCTCGTCCCGCGGTTGGGTGACCGTAGTGAGCGCGATCCGCGAAAGGCCGGCGATCTCGATGCCGTCGAAGCCGACGATCGAGACGTCCGCCGGGACCTCGAGTCCGCGCCGCTCGAGCAGCTCCATGAGCCGTATGGCCGTGTAGTCGTTCGCGGCCGCGATCGCAGTCGGGCGCTCACCCGCTGCGAACAGCGACATCAGCTCGCGCTCGCCGTCCTGGTCGGCGGGGTCGAACACCACCGTCCATTCGCTGCGCGGCGAGAGCCCGCTGCGGAGCATCGCGCGCTCGAACGCCTCGGCGCGAGCGCGCCGGGTGGTGGCCTCCATGAGCGGGTCGACCACGTGGGCGATCCGCTCGTGGCCGAGCTCCACGAGATGCTCCACGGCGAGGTCCACGCCCACCATGTCGTCGACCGCCACGCAGTCGGTGTACTCGGACCAGCAGCTCACCATCACGACCGGCACCCGCTCGCCGAGCAGCTGCGACAGCACGGCGCGGTCGCCGGTGAAGTCGAGCAGCGCGATGCCGTCCACGCGCTGCTCGAGCAGCGCCTCGATGCGCGACCACTCGCGCTCGGGGTGCCCGCCCGTGTTGCACACGAGCGTGGTGTAGCCGCGCCGCGATGCGTGCTGCTCGATCCGCTTCACGAGCTCGGCGTCGAAGGCGTTGGCCAGGTCGCCCACGACCACGCCGATCAGGTTCGTGCGCTGCAGGACGAGGTTGCGCGCGGTCGCGTTCGGGCGGTAACCGAGCGACTCGACCGCCTCCAGCACCCGCTCGCGCGTCGTGGCCGACACGCTGCCGGTGCCGCGCATCACGTTCGACACCGTGGACTTCGACACTCCGCTCAGCGCCGCGACGTCGTTGATCGTCGGTCGCCTGAACTGGGTGATGTCCGCGTCGTTCATACCAGCGCCGGCGCCGTCGAGCGCCGCACGATCAGCTCGGGCTCGAGCGTGACGCGGCGGGGCGGAGCGGCGATGCCCCCGTCTGCGCTGATCCGATCGAGCAGCAGCTCCAACCCGCGCGTCGTGAGCTCGGCGCGCGGTTGCGACACGGTGGTGAGCCCGATCCGCTCGTGGGCACCGAGCTCGATGCCGTCGAACCCCACGACCGACACCTCCTCTGGCACGCGCACCCCGGCCGCTTCCAGGGCGTCGATCAGCCGCACGGCCATCACGTCGTTGCCCGCGGCGAAGGCCGTGAGCCGCTCCGGTCCGGTCACGAGCTCGCGCAGGCGCCCCAGCGCCTCGGGGTTCTCGTCCTCCCACTCGTCGGCGCTCAACAGGCGAGGCGAAAGCCCGTGAGCGCGCATCGCGCGCTCGTAGCCGGCGTGGCGGGCGGCGCGGGTGGTCTCCTCCACCAGGTGGCCGCTCACGTGTGCGATCGCCCTGTGCCCGAGCGAATGGAGATGCTCGACGGCCGCCGCCATGCCCGCGGCGTCGTCGACCGCCACGCAGTCAGCGCGCTCGTCCGCACAGCTCACGACCACGACCGGCATCTGCGCGGCACGCAGCTCGTCGAGCACCCGGCTGTCGCCGCTGAACTGAAGCAGCACGACGCCGAGCACCGCGCGCTCGAGCAGGGTCTCCACGCGCTCGCGCTCGAGCGCGAGGTCGCCGTCGGTGTTGCAGACCATGGTGGTGTAGGAGCTCTCGGAGGCCTCGAGCTCCATCAGCTTCACCAGCTCGGCGTAGAAGGTGTTCGAGAGGTCGCCGACCAGCACGCCGATCGTGTTCGCCCGCCGGCGCACGAGATCGCGCGCAAGCGCGTTGGGCCGGTAGCCGAGCGCCTCGATCGAGTCGAGCACCCGCTGCCGCGTGGACTCGGAAACGCGCCCGGAGCTACGGATCACGTTCGACACCGTCGACTTCGAGACGCCGCTGAGGTTCGCGACGTCGACGATCGTCGGACGCTGCGAGCCCCAGCGCGGCCGGCCCGGTTTCAGGGTGTGCCCACTTTCATCTGGAACGGTTCAGCAAACCGTCGCCGCGACGATAGGGGCAAGCGGGCGTTCTCGTCAAGCGCGAGCGCGCTCTGGTCGCACAATCCAGGCTTAACGTGCCGTCTGACAGCGGGTGGCTTGACAAGCTAGTGCGGTTCGTGGAAGGTTCCACATCAGGGATGGAACCTTCCATCGAATGGCCCTTGTTGTGAGGCTCGCCCTCCTAACGGACGCCCTCGAGAGCCGGTCGCAGGAGGATGCGTTTGCCTGGTGTGCCGAGCGCGGGATGGCGGGTGTGGAACTCGGCGTGGGCGGTTACTCGCCGGCGCCTCACCTGGACCTGGAGGAGCTGCTCGCGAGCGAGGACGAGCGCGGGCGCCTCACCGAGCGCCTCGACGAGCACGGCCTCGAGCTCGTCGCGCTGAACGCCTCGGGCAACCCGCTTCACCCCGACGTCGCAACCGCGCGGGAGCATGATCGCGCCCTGCGGGGCGCCCTCCAGCTCGCGGCCGCGCTCGACGTGCCGCGCATCGTGGCGATGAGCGGGTGCCCGGGCGGGCCCGGCGGCGGGAGCTGGCCCGTGTTCGCGGGCGGCGCTTGGCTGCCCGACATGGAGGGCCTCTGGGATTACCAGTGGAAGAGCGCGATCGCGCCGTACTGGCGCGAGCTGTCGGCCTGGGCGAGCGAAGACGCTCCCGGCGTGGACATCTGCCTCGAGCTCCACCCCGGCACGTCGATCTACAACGCCGCGTCGTTCGAGCTGCTCTCGGAAGCCACGGGCGACAACGTGAAGGTGAACCTCGACCCGAGCCACTTCTGGTGGCAGGGCATCGATCCGGTCACCACAGTCCGCGCGCTCGGCGACCGCGTGGGGTTCGTGCACGGCAAGGACACGCTCGTGCACCCCGACCGTGTCGCGCTCCACGGCGTGCTCGACTTCCGCTGGCCGGCGGACGCCGACACGATGCCGTGGCACTTCTGCGCCGTTGGCCGCGGGCGCCCGCTTGTCGAGTGGCGCGAGCTGATGGACGCTCTGAGCGAGGCCGGCTACGACGGCCCGGTATCGATCGAGCATGAGGACCCGACGCTCACACCGGAGGAGGGAATCGAGGCCTCGCTGGAAGGGCTTCGAGCAGTGATGGAAGCGACAGTTCCGGGACAGACCGAGCGCTGAGGGGGGATCGCACCGAGATGGACGTCCAGTACAAGGGAGTCTCCAAGACGTTCGGCTCGACGGAGGCTCTGGCGCCGCTCGACCTCACCGTGCCGGACGGCAAGTTCCTCGCGATGCTCGGCCCGTCCGGCTGCGGGAAGACAACCGCGCTGCGGCTGCTCGCCGGACTCGAGCAGCCCACCACCGGCAGCATCGTGATCGGCGATCGCGATGTGACGAAGCTCGAGCCGCGCCACCGCGACGTGGCGATGGTGTTCCAGAGCTACGCGCTCTACCCGCACAAGAGCGTGGCCAACAACATCGCGTACCCGCTCCGCCTGCGCCGCGGCTCGTCGGCGGAGCGCGACGAGCGTGTGCGCAACGTCGCCGAGCTGCTCGGCATCGCCGAGCTCCTCGACCGCTCCCCACGGCAGCTCTCTGGCGGCCAGCGCCAGCGCGTCGCGCTAGCGCGGGCGATCATCCGCCACCCGCGCGCGTTCCTGATGGACGAGCCGCTCTCGAACCTCGACGCGCAGCTGCGCCTGCAGATGCGCGTGGAGATCAAGCGCCTGCAGCGCGAGCTCGGCGTCACCACGCTCTACGTGACCCACGACCAGATCGAGGCCATGACGATGGCCGACCTGATCGCGGTCATGCGCGACGGCCACCTGCAGCAGCTCGCCACTCCGGCGCAGCTGTACGCGCACCCGGTCAACCTCTTCGTGGCCCGCTTCTGCGGCTCTCCCCCGATGAACATCCTCGACGGCGAGATCGCCGACGGCGCCTTCCGGCACACGGGCGGGACCATGTCGCTCGCCGACGCGCCAGTCCGCGGCCCCGTGAAGCTCGGCTTCCGGCCGGAGCACGTCGAGTTCACGGAGCGCGGCGCCGCCGACGCTCTCGAGGGCGAGATCTACGTCGTCGAACCGCTGGGCAACGAGACGCTCGTGACCATGCGGGTCGACGGACAGCTGTTGAACGTCCGCACGTCCGCCGGCTTCAACCGGCCGATCGGCGAGCGGTGCGCGGTGCGGCCTGCGCCGGAGCAGGTCCATCTGTTCGACACGGAGTCGGGGGAAGCGCTGGCGCATACCGGCGCAAGAGGCGCTGCGAGCGCTGGACAGCCGGCGACAGCCGGGTTCTGAGAGGGATAGGAGGAAGCGAATGTCGGATCAGGAGAGGGATGCAATCGGGCCGGACAAAAGTGGCATAACGCGACGGAAGGTGATCGAGCGCGGCGCGGTCGGTGCCGCCGGGCTCTTCGGTGCAAGCTTCATCGCCGCTTGCGGAGGCAGCAGCAGTAGCAGCAGCACTGCCACGAACGCCTCGAAGAGCGCGGGCGGGACGATCACGATCGGCTCGTTCCAGGACAACGCGATGGCGCCGTTCCGCGACACCTTCATCAAGCGGTTCACCAAGGAAACCGGGATCAAGGTCAAGTACAACGAGACGAGCTACGACGCCTGGTACCAGAACGCGAAGAACGACGGGCTGAACAAGACCGGCGCCTACGACATCTACGTCATGGACGACAACTGGGTGCCGGAGTTCGCCGCCGGCAACATCGTCAAGAACCTCGACGAGATGGGGTTCAAGGTCAACCCGGACATCCTTCCGAAGGGTCTGGACCAGGGCTACTGGCCGCCGAAGAGCGGCGCTCGCCTGAAGGACTTCGCGAACGCCAAGCCGGCGCTCTACTCGATCGTGATCATCGACGACGTCGAGCTCCTCTACTACAACACCGACCACTTCAGCCAGGCGCCCAAGACCTGGGACGAGGTCTACTCGGGGATTAAGTCGAAGGCCAAGCCGAAGCAGCTCTACGGCTGGTCTGCGCGCGGCGTGAAGGGCAACCCGATCATGATGACCTACCTGCCGCTGCTGAACTCCTACGGCGGCGAGTTCGTGAAGGACGACTGGTCGCCCGGCTTCACCGGTCCCGAGGGCGTGGGCGCGCTCGAGCGGCTGATGAGCTTCATCCCGTACATGCCGTCGGGCGTTGCGGAGTTCGACACCGACCAGGAGACGCAGGTGATGCTCCAGGGCAAGTGCATGGCCCTCACCGAGTACACCGGCCTGGTGCACCGCGTGGACGACAAGAAGTCCTCGCAGGTGGTGAACAAGATCGACATGGCCGCCACGCCCTCGCAGGAGAAGAGCGGGCCGGCGATCGGCACGTTCATCTGCGGCATCGCGTCGGGCTCGAAGAACCCGGACGCCGCGAAGCAGTTCCTCGAGTGGTTCACCTCGAGCAAGATCCAGACGGACTTCGCCCGCGGTGACGGCAGCGCTGCGGTCACCAAGTCCGCGCTCAACGACCCGCAGGCGGCGAAGGACTTCCGCTGGCTGCCAGCGATCGCTGACGCGGTGAACAACTCGGTGCCGAAGCCGAAGACGCCGGACGAGCCGAAGTTCGAGGACATCCTCGGCACTGAGCTCAACAAGGCGCTCGTCGAGGCCATTCAGAAGAAGAGCGGCTACAACGCGATTGCGCAGAAGCACCTGACCGCAGCCGGTAACGAGATGACGAAGTTCATCAAGCAACAGGGCGGCTACGTCTAGGCCGCACGGGGCGAGGGTCACATGGGAACTCCCTCCGTAGCAGTGCCCGCGCCCGGGCGCCGGCGCAGCGATTTGTGGGCTCGAGTACTGGCGAGCCCGTGGCTGCTGCTGACGCCCGCGGCGCTGGCCCTCGCCGCCGTGGCCCTCTACCCGCTCATCTACGGGATCCGGGCCAGCTTCCACACCTACCGCTACGGCCGCGACGTCGGCTCGGCGGGCTTCAAGAACTACGACGCGGTCTTCCACGACCACACGTTCTGGACTGCGATGGGCACCACGGCGAAGTACGTGGGCCTGGCGGTGTCGATCGAGACGCTGCTCGGACTCGGGCTCGCGCTGCTGGTGTCGAACCAGCTCCGCTTCAACCGCTTCTTCCGCGTCGGACTGATCCTTCCGATGACGATCGCGCCGGTGGTCGTCGGCGTGATCTGGCGCCTGATGTACGCCTCGGACATCGGGGTGGTGAACCCGCTCTTCAACTCACTCGGCCTCGGCAACCCGAACGTGCTCGCGAACCCCGGGAGCGCGTTCCTCGGTGTGGTGATTGTGGACGTCTGGGAGTGGACGCCGCTGCTGTTCCTGATCATCCTCGCTGGCCTCCAGTCGCTGCCGCAGGAGCCTCTCGAGGCCGCGCGCGTGGACGGAGCGGGCCCCGTGCGAGTGTTCTTCGACCACACGCTGCCGCTGCTCCGGCCGGTGCTGATGGTGGCCGTGGTGCTGCGGCTGATCGACGCGATCGGCACCTTCGACCAGATCTTCGTGCTCACGAAGGGCGGCCCGGGCACGGCCACGCAGCTGATCAGCACGTACTCGTACAACACGGCCTTCCAGTTCACCCAGTACGGGCGCGCGATGGCGATGGTCGTGTCGCTGCTCGTGCTGGTGCTGATCCTGATGGTCGCGGCGATCCGCTTCATGCGCTCCGCCGCGATGAGGACGGCGTCATGACGCGCGAGCGCGGCTTCACCTACGCGCGCGTGGCCGCCCTCCTGCTCGCGATCGCGGTCGCGGTGTTCCCGTTCTGGTGGATGCTCGTCACGTCGTTCAAGCAGCCCGTCGACATCTTCAAGGGCGTGTCGCTCGTGCCGCAGCACCCAACGGGCGACAACTACAACCGCCTGTTCAGCAACTACCACATGGGCCAGTTCCTGATGAACAGCCTGATCGTGGTCACGGTCGCGGTGGCGGTGAGCCTCGTGCTCGGCACGCTCGCGGCCTACGCCCTGGCGCGCTACCGCCTCCGCTTCCACCTCAACGAGTCGGCGCTGGTGGTCGCGCTGCTCGTGCGCACGCTGCCGGCAATCCTGCTCGTGATCCCGCTCTACCTCACGCTCAGCAAGACCGGGCTGCTGAACACCCGGCTCGGCCTGATCATCATCTACACGGGACTCAACACGAGCTTCGTGATCTGGATGATGCAGAGCTTCCTCGAGGAGATCCCGCGGGACATCGAGGAGGCGGCGATGGTGGACGGCGACTCGCGACTGCGCGCGCTCCGGCGCGTGGTCCTGCCGCTCGCGGGTCCCGGGCTCGCGGCCACGGCGATCTTCAGCGTGATCGTCACCTACAACGACTTCCTGCTCGCCCTCACTGTCACGTCCACGCCGAGTGCCCAGACGGTGCCGGTCGGAGTCTCCACGCTCATCGGAAAGATCCAGATCGAGTGGGGCCCGATGGCCGCCGCCGGCGTGGTGGGCGCGCTGCCGATCATGATCTTCGCGATCCTCGTGCAGCGGCACTTCGTGCGCGGGCTGACGCTGGGCGCTGTGAAGTGATCGCGGAGGCGCCGGTGCTCGCCGCCTGCGAATGGATTTTCGCGGGCCAGGACGTGCGCGCGCTGCTGCGGCGCCTGTCCGCGGCGGGGTGCGATGGACTTGAGGTCTCTGGCGAGCCCGCACGGCCCGACCGCGGCGAGCTCGCGGCCGCGCTCCAGGAGGCCGGCATGCAGGCCACCGGCATCACCGCGATCTGTCCCGCGCCCACCGACGAGCGCGACCTCTCGCATCCCGATCCGGCTGCCCGCCGCCGCGCCGTCGACTACTACCGCGGCTGCGTCGACCTCGCTCGGGAGGTGGGCGCTCCGACGGTGGGGTTGATCCCCGCCGCCATCGGGCGTGTGGACGGCTTGGTGAGCGAGTCGTGGCCGCTCGCCGTGGAGGCTGCGCGCGAGGTGGCCGACTACGCGGGCGAGCACGGCGTGACGCTCGGCGTGGAGGCGGTGAACCGCTACGAGACGTTCCTCGTGAACACCGCGGAGCAGGCGCTCGAGTTCGCGGACCAGATCGGGAACGCGGGCGTGGTGCTCGACGCCTTTCACATGCAGCTCGAGGAAGAGGACAGCCTTGCCGCGGTAATGCGCGCGGCGCCGCGGCTACGGGCGCTGCACCTCGCGGACTCGAATCGCCTCGGGCTCGGCCACGGCCAGCTCGACGCTGCGCCGCTCGTCGCGGCCGCGCGCGACGCCGGGTTCACGGGCCCGCTCGTGTTCGAGTTCACCGCGCCGGGCCCGAACCCGTTCAACCCCGACAAGGGCGCGGCCGCGATGCGTGAGCTCGACGCGTACGCGCGCGAGAGCGTTGCTGCCGTACAGGCGGCCCTATGAGCGAGCGGGCGATGTTCCTCGCGGGCGAGTGGGCGGACGGCGATTCGCGCCAGGACGTGCTCAACCCCTACAGCGGCGAGGCGATCGCGAGTGTCCCGCGCGCGGGGGCCGCGGAGGCCGAGCGCGCCGTGGCCGCCGCGGTCGAGGGCGCGCGGGAGATGCGCGCGCTTGCCGCCCACGAGCGCGCGGCGATCCTGAACCGCGCCGCCGACATCGCAGACGGGCGAGTCGAGGAGATCGCTGAGACGATCTCGCGCGAGTCCGGCAAGGCGCTCGCCGAGGCGCGCGGCGAGGCCGGCCGAGCCGGCAGCATCCTGCGGGTCAGCGCTCACGAGGGCGCCACGGCGGCGGGCGAGGTGCTGCCGCTCGACGCGTCGCCCGGTGGGGAAGGCAAGCTCGGCTTCACCCTGCGCCAGCCGTGCGGCGTGGTCGTCGCCATCACGCCGTTCAACTACCCGCTGCTGCTGGTGCTCCACAAGGTCGGGCCGGCGCTCGCCGCGGGCAACGCGGTCGTCCTGAAGCCGGCGGAGGCGACTCCCCTCACCGCGCTGCTGCTCTGCGAGATCCTGCTCGAGGCCGGCCTGCCGCCGCTCGCGTTGTCGGTGCTGACGGGCTCGGGATCGCAGCTCGGTCCCGTGCTTTGTGGCGACGCGCGCGTGCGGAAGATCTCGTTCACCGGCTCCACCCGCGTGGGCGAGGCGATCACACGGGTGGCCGGCGTGAAGCGGCTGTCGCTCGAGCTCGGGGCGACCTGTCCCACGCTTGTGCTCGCGGACGCGGACATCGATGCTGCGGCCGCCGCGATCGCCACCGGCGGCTACGTGAACGCCGGGCAGGTGTGCATCTCGGTGCAGCGCGTGCTCGTGCAGAGCGCCGTGCACGCCGACTTCCTCGATGCTCTGCTTCCGCGGGTCGAGGCGATCGAGGCCGGCGACCCGCTCGGGGGCTCTGCCACGATCGGCAGCCTGATCAGCGAGCGCGAGGCCGAGCGCGTGGAGCAGACGATCGCCGCGGCCGCCGGCAACGGCGCTCGCCTGCTGGTCGGCGGCGAGCGCGCCGGCGCGGTGGTCTCGCCGGCGGTGGTGGACGGCGTCGAGCCGAGCGCGCCGCTGTCGCGCGACGAGCTGTTCGGCCCGGCCGTGGCGGTCACGCCGGTGGCCGACGTGGACGAGGCGATCCGCGTCGCGAACGACTCGAGCTACGGGCTGGGCGCCGGAGTCTTCACCAACGACGTGACGGCGGCGATGCGCTTCGTGCGCGAGGTCGACGCGGGCGCGCTGCACGTGAACTGGACGCCGCTCTGGCGCGCCGACCCGATGCCGTACGGCGGCCTGAAGGGCTCGGGCATCGGCAAGGAGGGGCCGCGCTACGCGGTCGAGGAGATGACGGAGATGAAGACCGTGGTGATCCACGGCCTGTCATGACAAGGGGGATCCGGTGTCGACCATTCGCTTGACCACAGCGCAGGCAGTCGTCCGCTACCTGTCGGCGCAGTACTCGGAGCGCGACGGCGAGCGCCGCCGCCTCATTCCGGGCATGTTCGGCATCTTCGGCCACGGCAACGTGGCGGCGCTCGGCCAGGCGCTCGAGGAGCACGGCGGGGCGCTCACATACCTGCAGGCCCGCAACGAGCAGGCGATGGTGCATGCGGCGAGCGCGTTCGCGAGGGCGTCGCGGCGCAGGGCGACGCTCGCCTGCACGAGCTCGATCGGCCCCGGCGCGACCAACATGGTCACCGGAGCGGCCCTCGCCACGATCAACCGGCTGCCCGTGCTTCTCCTCCCGGGCGACACCTACGCGACCCGCCGCCAGGGCCCCGTGCTACAGCAGCTCGAACACCCGCTCGAGGGCGATGTGAGCGTGAACGACGCGTTCCGGCCGGTGTCGCGCTTCTTCGACCGCATCTCGCGCCCGGAACAGCTGATCACCGCGCTGCCGGAGGCGATGCGCGTGCTCACCAGCCCCGACGAGGTGGGAGCGGTGGTGCTGTCGCTGCATCAGGACATCCAGTCCGAGGCCTACGACTTCCCCGAGCGCTTCCTTGCCGAGCGCACGTGGACCGTGCGCCGCCCGCCGCCGGAACGCGGTGCGATCGAGGCGGTCGCGGACCTGCTCGCCGCGGCGGAGCGGCCGCTGATCATCGCGGGCGGAGGCGTGATCTACAGCGAGGCCGAGGCCGAGCTAGAGGCGCTCGCGGAACGCCATGGGATCCCGGTGGCCGAGACGTTCGGGGGCAAGGGCGCCGTCCGCCGGCCCGCGTGGTGGGGGCTCGGCGGCCTCGGGCTCGAGGGCAATCCGGCCTGCAACCAGGTGGCCGCGGAGGCCGACGTGATCGTGTGCGTGGGCACGCGGCTCACCGACTTCGCGACCGGGTCGCAGTCACTCTTCCAGGACCCGGACGTGCGCTTCGCCGCGATCAACGTGAACGACCGTGACGCCCACAAGCAGAACGGAATTCCAGTGGTGGCCGACGCGCGCGAGGCGCTGCGCGCGCTCGGCGAGGCGCTCGTTGCCCGCGGCGTTCAGCCGTCCGAGGCGTACCGCTCCGTGGTAGCCGAGCGGCGCGACCGCTGGGAGCAGGAGCGCGACGACGCCCTGCACGCCGACCACGACCAGGGCATGACGCAGGGCCGGCTGATCGGCGTGATGCAGGACGCGGCGCGCGAGGGCGACACGATCATCGCGGCGGCGGGTGGTCCGCCGGGCGATCTGCTCAAGGTCTGGGACGCGACCGAGGGCCGCACCTGCCATCTGGAGTTCGGCTACTCGTGCATGGGCTACGAGCTGCCGGCAGCGGTCGGCGTCCGGCTCGCGCAACCAGAGGGTGAGGTGATCTCGTTCATCGGCGACGGCACCTTCCTGATGAACCCCACCGAGATCGTCACCGCGCTCCAGGAGGGGCTGAAGATCACGCTCGTGATCTCGGAGAACCACGGCTTCCAGGTGATCCGGCGGCTGCAGATGTTGCGCGCAGGTCGCGAGTTCGGCAACGAGTTCCGCGCGCGCGACTCCGGCGGCGACGCCAACGGCGCGCTGGCAGGCGGGCGTCTGGCCGGCGATTACGTGTCGCTCGACCTCGCGAAGGTGGCGGAGGGCCTCGGCGCTCTGGCCTTCCGCGTCTCGACACCCGAGGAGACCGCCGACGCCCTCGCGCGCGCCCGCGAGGCAGCCGGACCGGTGGTGATCGTCGCGGAGACGGCCCCGCACCTCGACCTGCCGGGCGCGGGGGTCTGGTGGGACGTGGCACCCTCGGAGGTGTCGGACGACGAGGTGGTGCGCAAGCTGCGCGCGGAGTACGAGGCCGACCGCGAGCGCCTGCAGCGCTACTACTCGTGATCGAGCGGACGATGAAGGCGAGGCTCGCCACGGGCGAGACGCTTGTCGGTGCATTCGCGAACCTCGGCAGCCCGCTGGCCGTGGAGGCCATGGGCGTCGCGGGACTCGACTGGGTGCTCGTGGACCTCGAGCACGGCGGCGGGCACGAGGCCGCGCTCGTCGGGCAGTTGCACGCCGCGGAGGTGTCGGGCATGCACGCGCTGGTGCGGGTCGAGGCGGCTGAGCGAGCCCGCGTGGGGCGGGCGCTCGACCTCGGCGCCGAGGGCGTGATGTTCCCGCGCCTCGACACGGTCGACGAGGCCCGTGGGGCGATCCGCCTGCTCCGCTACCAGCCCGAGGGCGACCGCGGCGTGGCGACGTACAACCGGGCGTGCGGGTTCGGGACCCGGCCCGAGGCGATCGACTCGGCGGCCGAGCGCGTCCTCGGCATCGTCCAGATCGAGTCGCCCGCGGCCGTGGATGCGGCCGAGGAGATCGCGCAGCTCGACGGCGTGGACGTGCTCTTCATCGGACCCGGCGATCTCTCGCACGCCATGGGCATCCGCGGGCAGCTCGACCATGCGGACTTCCGGGGGGCCGTCGCGCGCGTGGTAGACGCGGCGGAGTCGGCCGGCAAGGCGGCGGGCATCCTTGTGGGTGCGGCCGCCGGGCTTCCGGGCGCGATCGACGACGGGTTTCGCATGATCGGCGTCGGCTCGGACTCGACGCTGCTCGCGCAGGCGGTCGGCGCCGTGATGTCCGTCGCGCGGTGATCGTCGCGGCCGGACCGCTGGCCGATCCGGCGCCCGAGATCTTGGCCCGCTTCGGGAAGGTGGTCGTGGCCGAGACAGACAGCACTGAGGCGTTGCGGCCGCTGCTCGCCGAGGCCGTCGGCCTCGTGGCGCGCGGGCCGACTGTCGTAGACGCCGAGCTGCTTTCGGCAGCTCCGCGGCTGCGCGTGATCGGGCGGAGCGGCGTGGGCACCGACAAGGTCGACCTCGAAGCCGCCACCGCTCGCGGGATTCCGGTGGTGATCACGCCCGGCGCCAATGCGAGCGCAGTGGCGGAGGGCGCGATCGCTCTGCTGCTCGCCATGATCAAGCGGCTGCCGGCGCTCGATGCCGCCGTGCGTGGCGGGCGCTGGGAGGAGCGCGACTCGCTCGCTCCTGGCGACGTTGCCGGCACGACGCTCGCGGTGGTCGGGTACGGGGCGATCGGCCGGCGGGTGGCCGAGCTGGCGCGCGGGCTCGGCATGGAGGTGCTGGTCTGCGATCCGATGGTCAACGACTCCATTTCGCTGGAGGAGGCGCTCGCGCGCGCTGATCACCTGACGCTGCACGTGCCCCTCACCAACGCGACGCGCGGGCTCGTGTCGCGCGAGCTGCTCGAGCGTGCGCGGCCGGGGCTTCGGATCGTGAACATGAGCCGCGGTGCCGTGGCGCCGCTCGACGTGCTGCACGAGGGGATCGCGTCGGGCCGGCTCGCCGGGGTTGGACTCGACGTCTTCGAGCCCGAACCGCCCGACCCAGCTCACCCGCTTTTCGATCACGACGGCGTGATCTGCTCACCCCACGCACTCGCACTCACGCCCGCGGCGAAGCGGGCCGTCTTCGCGGCGATGAGCGAGGGGATGGCCGCGGTGCTCGACGGCGGCCGAGCGCCGCACGTCGCGAACCCGTCCGTCTACGGGCAGTAAGCCGCGCATGGCGTCACGGGGCGCCCTTGAACAGGCCTCCAACAAGACCTAGGACCGAACGCGGGTCCACGCCGTGCTCGGCCTGGAAGCGCTTCGCGTCGCGCTTGCTCGAAAGCGCGAGGACGAGTTCCTCGCGTGACGAGCCGAGTCGGCAGGCCGCTTTGTCGAGCAGGTCGAGAGCGCGGTCCTGAAGAAAGCCGGTGATGCCGCCGGCTGCCGGCGGCTGTCGCTTCGCCGTGCACGGATCGAGGATCGCCACGGGCTCGGGGCCGAATGCGGCATCCGCCGCGGCGTAAGCAGCGGGCGACACCAGCGCGAGTACCGCGGCACCGGCGAGCGCCGGCACCGCTCTTCGCGCCTGCCGCCAAGGCGTCAGGATCAGGGCGGCCAGTAGAGCGAGCCCTCCCGTGATCAGGAACGCGGGCTTGAAGGCGTCGCCAACGGCGCTGGTGAGGGTCTCATCGAGGCGGGTCCCGACCCGATCGTAGGCGGCGCGGTCTGCGCCCTGGAATCGCCCGCGCTCGGTGTCGACCGCGCGGTCCAGCCCCTTGCGTGGATCTTGCGTGTCGACGCCCGCGAGCAGCTCAGGCGCCAGCCTGATCTTGTCCTGAGGCGGGAGCGGCGCGTCGAGTAGCAGCGCGACGCCCTGCTCTCGCGCGCTCTCGGTGGAGACGGTGAGCTGGTGGGCGACGATCGGCGCGAGCAGCGCAAGCGCCGCGGCGATGCCTGCGTGGCGCAAGGCGAGCGTGCGGGCAACATCCAGCGTGGTGTGCTCGGGCAGCAGCCCGCCGGCCAGCGCGGGTAGTGCGAGGCCCATGCCGAAACCGGCGAGCGCCTGGGGCGCAAGCGTCCAGGCAACGCTCGCTGTGGGCAGCCACGCGAGGGCCAGCACGCCGCCGCCGATCAGTGCGCTTCCCGCCGCGGCACGGACGTGCGGGTCGCCCCCCACGCGTGTTCCGGCCAGGGCGCCGAGCGGGATGACGCTGACCGCGGCCGCCGCGCCCAGCGGCGAGATGCTCCAGCCTGCGACGAGCAGAAGCACCAGCAGGAACAGGACGGCGCTGAGAGCGGCCGAGACGAGTGCGAGCCCGAGCGCGGGACGGAGCGCGAAGCGCTTCGGATGCGCCGGCGTCGGCGCACGCTCCGCCACGTGAGCGGGGCCCGACCACGCGGCCACGGCCGCTGCCGCGGCGAGCGGCGCCTGGAACACGAAGATCGCATGCCACGAGAACGCCTGCGTCAGCGCGCCGCCGAGTGCCGGGCCCACCGCCGTGCCGATCACCGCCGCCGCGATCCATGTGCGCCGGCGCCTCGCCGCGCCGCCGCCGATCAGCGCGAACGCGGCCACGAGGCCGGCCGCACCACCGAGTGCCTGCGCGCCGCGCGCGACGAGCAAGGCGGTGAGGTCACCGGCGGCGGCGCAGGCAAGCGAGGCAATCGCCATCAACGCGAAGCCGCCGGCTCCAACCGCCCGCAACGACCACGTGCGCGCGGCGCGCTCGAGCGGGAGGACAGCTGCGGCGATCACGAACGTGTAGACGCCGATGACTGCTGCCACGCCCCCCACCGTGGTGTCGAGCTCCCGAAGGACCTGCGGGAGCGCCAGCGTGACGATCGAGCCGTCAGCCAGCGCGAGAGCGGCGGCAAGCGTTAGTGCCCACCATCGAAAGCGCATTGCTCAAAGTGTGAACCCGGAAAGCTGCCGCGATCGCGTTCGCCGCCGGGGCGTACGCTGGGCGCATGGGCCGCTACGGAAAGCGCGACGACCTGATCGTCCACGAGCAAGACCCGTTCAACGCCGAGACCGGGCTCGCCGCCCTGGCCGAGGGTCCGCTGACCGCCACCGACGCGTTCTACGTGCGCGCGCACGGCCCCGTGCCCGAGATCGATCCCGCCGAATGGCGCCTGCGCGTGCACGGGGCCGTCGAGCGAGAACTGGAGCTTTCCCTCCCAACCCTGCGCGAGGCGTTCCGCGAGCGAGAGGAGATCGCGACGCTGCAGTGTGCCGGCAACCGGCGCGCCGGCCTGATCGCCATTCGCGACATTCCGGGTGAGGCGCCGTGGGGTCCCGGCGCGACCGGCACCGCGACATGGAGCGGGGTCGCGCTCGCCGACGTGATCGCGCTCGCCGGTCCGCTGTCCGAGGCCGCGCACGTCGGATTCGAGGGCGCCGATGTCTCCCTCAAGGCGAGGGGCGCCGAGCGCTTCGGTGGCTCGATCCCGCTCGACAAGGCGTGCCGTCCCGAAGTCCTGCTCGCTTGGGCGATGAACGAGGAGCCGCTGCCGGCTGTCCACGGCGCGCCCGTGCGCGTGGTCGTGCCCGGCTACATCGGTGCGCGCAGCGTCAAGTGGCTCGAGCGGATCGAGGTCCGCTCGACGCCGTGGGACGGCTACTTCCAGCACGTCGTCTACCGGCTGCTTCCGGAAGACGGGACGCCCGGCCCGGGCGCAGGCATGCCGCTCGGCCTCATCGCTCTCAACGCCGACGTGCTGTCTCCGGCCGACGGTGAGACGGTTACCGCCGGACCTGTCGAGGTGCTCGGATATGCCTTCGCGGGCGGGGAGCGGCACGTCGAGCGCGTCGACGTCTCGGTCGACGGCGGGGCCAGCTGGCAGGCGGAGTTCCTCGACGACCTGGGTCGGTGGGCCTGGCGGCACTGGCAGATCACGGTCGACCTCGAGCCCGGAACCCACGAGATCCTCGTCCGCGCTTGGGACTCCTCGGCGGCGACACAGCCGGAGGATGAGGTGGCGCTGTGGAACCCGAAGGGCTACGTGAACAACGCCTGTCCGCGCGTCCGGGTGCGCGCGACCGCGTGAACTCCACCTTCACGCCGTCTCACCGCGGCGGCTCCGGGCCGCCGCTCGTTTTGCTGCACGGCTTCATCGACACGTGGCGCACCTGGGAGCTCGTGCTGCCCGCGCTCGAGCGCCATCACGACGTGCTGGCGCCGACCCTCGCCGGCCACGCCGGCGGCCCGCCGCTCTACGGCGAGATCCGCGACTCAGTGCTGGTCGACGCGATCGAGGGCGCGATGGACGAGGCCGGCTTCGAGACGGCGCACATCGTCGGCAACTCGCTTGGCGGGTGGCTGGCGCTGCAGCTGGCCGCGCGCGGCCGCGCGGACACGGTCGTGGCATTCGCCCCGGCCGGGGGCTGGGCCGGAGAAGACGCCAAGTTCAAGCGCACGCTTGGGCTCCAGTCGGCGATGGTCCGCTACGCCGAGACCGCCGCGCCGCAGGCAACGGCGCTCCTGGCGACACCGGAGGGGCGGCGCCGCGCGACGCAGCTGATCGCCACGAACTTCGAGCACATCCCGGCCGAGCTGCTCGCCCATCAGATGCTCGGCGTGGCCGGCTGCAGCGCGGCCGGCCCGCTCATCGATCACGCACTCACCCAGAGCTGGAGTCTCGATGCGGAGAGCATCACGTGCCCTGTCCGGATCGTCTGGGGCACCGGCGACGCACTCCTCCCGCTGGAGTGGGCGGCCACCCGCTTCCGCAACGAATGGCTCCCGCACGCAGACTGGATCGAGCTCGACGGTGTGGGCCATTGCCCCCAACTCGACATCCCAGTCGAGACCGCCGAGCTGATCCTTGGCTGCACTCGCTAGACGGCCGCGCCGGCGCGCTCCATCGCACCGATCTGCTGGAGGAGCGTCATCAGATCGAAGTAGTGGCGGGTCGCTCTGATCTTCCCGTCGTCGATCTCCATGACCTGGCAGGCGTTCACGTGCACCGTGCGGTTGGAGGGCGGCATCTCACGACCGTCCGGGGCGTGCATCGGACCGCTCTGCGTGCCCTCCCAGGTGATCTCGAGCGTGACAGTGTTTCCGTCCACGCACGCGCCGCGCACCGTGCCGCGTCCATCCGGGAACGCTTCCTTCCATCCGCGTGCGGCGTCGACCTGAGCGTCGGCTCCTTCGAGGTGCCGCTGCGTGGCGTACTCCTCCTCGTAGGAGTCGTCCGCCAGAAGCGAGCGGAGGCGGTCGAAGTCACCGGCACCGAAGCATTCGATGCTCTCACGGGCCACGTCTACTGCACTGTCGGCCATAACGGCCTCCCTTCGGTGGACTCGCCCCCCGCAGGGCGAGCGTACGCCCGCGGCGGGAGCCAAGTCAACGGCTAGGCGGGGACGCTGCGGGGCTAGCCGACGATCTCGCGGACGGCCTGCGAGAAGAACCCGAGGCCCTCGTCGAGATCCTCACGGGCGATGATCAGCGGCGGCGCCACCTCAATCGCGGTGCCGTTGTTGCTCACGAGCACGCCGAGCTCGCGGGTGCGCTTCACGATCGCCTTGAGCGTCTCCGCCGGCAGCGGCTCGCGGGTGGCGGGATCCGCGGTGAAGTCGACCGCGGCCCACAGCCCGAGTCCGCGCACCTCGCCGACGGCGTCGAGGTCCTCGAGCCCGCGCAGGGTGTCGAGCGCGTGCGCACCCTCCTCCGCGGCGCGCGCGAGCAGCCCGTCGCCCTCGTAGAGGTCGATCGCGGTGAGTGCCGCGGCCGCTGCCGCGGGATGGCCGCCGTAGGTATGGATTTCGGGGTACCCGTCGAGCGCGTCGCGGATCTCCCGGCTCGCGATCGTCGCGCCGAGCGGTATGTAGCCGGCCGTGAGCGCCTTCGCCATCGTCATGATGTCCGGCTCCACGCCCCAGTGGTCCACGCTGAACCATTCGCCCGTGCGACCGAAGCCCGTGATCACCTCGTCGGCGATGAAGACAACGTCGTACTTCGCGCAGATCTCGCGGACGCGCTGGAGGTAGCCCGGGGGCGGGATCTGCACCCCGTCGGCCTGGGCGATCGGCTCGAGAATGAAGGCTGAGACGAGCTCGGGGCCCTCGTGCAGGATGTGTTGCTCGAGGTAGTCGGCGCACCTCATCCCGCAGTCGTCGTTGCAGTTCACGTGGTCGAAGCCGAACGGGCAGCGGTATGAGATCGGGGAGGGAATCCGCGAGAAGCCGGGGACGCCGGGCTCCATCGGGCGCCTGACGCCGAGCCAGTCGCTCGCGGCGGTCGCCCCGCCGGCGGCGCCGTGGTAGTCGTTCCAGCGCGCGATCACCTTGTAGGCACGTGGCTTGGTGCCCCGCGCGTGGTGGTAGAACCGCGCGAGCTTGAAGGCAACCTCGTTCGCCTCCGAGCCGCTGCCCACGAACACGCAGGCCGTCAGGTCGCCGGGCGCGATCCCAGCGAGCCGCTCGGCGAGCTCGATCGTCACGTCCGCCTGCGAGTGCGCCGTGCCGCCGTAGTGCAGGCGGCGAAGCTGCTCGTAGACCGCCCGCGCGATGCGCTCCTCGCCGTAGCCGAACGACGACGCGCGCGAGACCGTGCTCATCAGGTCGAGGTACTCATCGCCCTCAATAGTGCGGACGCGAACGCCCTCGCCGTCGCGCAGCAACTGCGGCACGCCGGCGTCCACCTCGTCGCGCGGGAGCTGCGGCCAGATGTAGTGCTCCCTGGCAACGGAGCGAATATCCGGTGTCGTAGAACGGTTCAGCATGCGAACACTTTCATGGCGTGAACAGCGCTGTCAAGGGAAATGGAACGTTTTTGCACACGTTCGGACAACACACTGTGGTTTGGCGCGCCGCGACCCGTGGCAACCCGAGAGCGATGCGCGTTCCGGTGCGACCGCCGCTTGCCCCGATGCTCGTTCGCGGCGGCTAGCGGGCGACCCGCTCGTGCGCCACTCGGGGCCCGTCTCCGTCGAGCGTGAAGACCACTACGTCCTCGGGTTCGGACGCGTGCCCGACCGCTGCTTCACCTGGCGCCACAGCGAGTGCCGTGCCGGCCGGCGTGTCGCTTCCCAGGATCGACGCCATCACGAGGCTGTTCGCCACGATCACGGTCGAGCCGATCGAGTCGCTGTACACCTCCGCGCGCGAGCGCTCCCAGCGACGGTCCTTCGTGGGCCGCGCGAAGACCGGCACGAGGATCAGCGAGACGCCGTGCGCGTAGAGGCCGGCCGCGCAGGTATGGAGCCGCGCCAGGTCCTCGCACACGAGCATCGCGATCCGGGCCCCTCCCGCCTCGATCACGCACAGCCTGTCGCCGCGGCTGAGGTCCTCGTCGATCGGTGCGCTCAGGCGGTCGCCAAGCTGCCACAGCTCGAGGTCGCTCTCCGAGAAGTTGAACGGATGCAGCTTCCGCTGCATGGCGAGCGTCTCGCCCGTGAGCGCGTCGAGCAACGCGGCGATGTTCGCGGGCGGGTCTGAGCCCTCGACGTCGCCCGTGCCGGCGAGAACCAGGCGCAGGCTGCTCGACGCCGCCCGCTCACGGTCGCGGAGTGCCCGGCGCCAGTGCTCGAGCAGCTCCGCCGACAGGCACAGCTCGGGCACCACGCCGATCGTCACGTCGTGCTCGTCCCACGCTGCGATCACCCGCTCGATCCGCCGCCGCGTGGCCTCGCTGCCGGACGGGTGGATCCGATAGAAGCGTAGGTCGCGCCGCTCGACCACTCGCCACGAGAGTTCGGCGGGCTCGCGGATCAGCGGGGCCGTGGCGACGCGCATGCCGCCCTCCCGATCGGGTGGCGTGAGGCGGGCGTGGGCGGGGAGGGACCGGTGCTCGCACGCGTCCCAATCGGCGGCGCCGACACGCACGGTGGCGCCGAACGCGTCCGCAACGTCGTTTGGAAGCTGGCCGTGGCGGCCGGGCCTCGCGAAGCGCGGGAGCAGCGCGCCGGGCCGGGCGCCCGAGTCGAGGCGGCCGCTCTCGGCGTAGCGAAGCGCGTACTCGGCGATCGCCCGCGGCGGCGCTCCGCCGAGCGCCGGGTTCGCGTGGGCGAGGGCGGCGTCTAGACCGAGCAGCAGCGCGAAGGGGACGCTCTCGGCGGCACTCGTCGCGCTGAGCGTTCCCGCGAGCGCGGCGCTCTCCACGGCGCTCGCTCCCGACAGCACTCCCGGGTCGGCGAGCCAGCCCTCGACGTTCGCGTGGAACTCAGCCGGCGAGAGCCGGTCGAAGAGCTCGCAGAAGAGATCGGCGTAGTCCGCGCTCACTTGACAAACACTTGACACATAGCGATGTCAGCGCTACTTTCGATGGGCCGTGGCTGCGATTCCCACCGTAGACGAACGGCGCGGGCGGGTCGCTGCGAATTCGCGCACCGAGGCCATCGTGCGCCGAATCGAAGAGCTCACGCCCGAGAGCCCGCCCTCGGATGGCCGGCTCGAGGCGCTGGCGCTCGGGCTGGTGGACGCCGTCCTGGACGCCGACGAGGCCACGCTGCGCGCGATGCTCGGCTCGCTTCGCGGGGCCCGCGCCCGCATCCAGGACGGCAACGGCGCCGATCGCGAGCGCCTGCTCGGCTGGCTCGAGGCGATCACCGCCGCGACGGCCGGGGCGCTCGATCGCATCGCGCCCGCCGCCGCTGCCGGCGCTGTCGCGCCTCGCACGCGCGCGCACGACTTCCTGAAGGCGCTGCCCGGCTCGAGGCCGGTCGGAAGCGCCGAGCTCCGGGGCCTGCTCGGCACCGACGAGACGCAGGTGAGCCGGACGGGCCGCGGGTTGCTCGAGGCGGGCCTCGTGACCCGCAGCAAGGCGGGCCGCCAGGCGTTCTGGCGGCTCACGCCGCGCGGGCGCCTTGCGCTCGAGCAGGTGGAGGCGGCCGAGGCGCCGCCGGGCAGCGCCGAGTTCTGGATGGACGCGATCCGCCGCGGCTACGAGGGCCGCGACCGGCCCGACCCCGACCCCGCCCGTCGCCGCATCGTGCAGAGCACTCTCGAGCTGCACAACCTGAAAGGGATCCGGGCCACGAGCGTCTCGGAGATCGCGCAGCGGGCTGGGGTCGACTCGACCATGGTCGAGTCCTACTTCCCCAGCCAGGAGGACCTGATGCTGAGCTGCGGCCAGCACGTCCTCGAGACGCTCCGGCTGCCCCCGCCCGAGCGCGCGCTCGAGATCTTCACCGGTGCCGGCGACGAGAGCGAGCGCGCCAGGCGCATGGTCGAGACCCTGTTCTCGGCCTACGAGCGCCGCGGCGTGTCGATCGCGCGTGGCCAGGCCGAGCGCGACCTTGCGGTCGTGGACGCGTCGATGAGCCAGGTGGATGCGTGTGTGGACGCGCTCGTGCGCGAGGCAGTCGGTGGCGACCTGGCGCTCGTAGAGCCGGTGCGGGAGCTCGCCGACGTGCGCGCCTGGCGTGAGCTGAGGGAGTCGGCGCCGCCCGACGCCGCCGTGGAGAAGGCGGCCGCGGCGGTCGAGGCGACGATCAGCTCGGCCGGCCGGCGCTGACCGTCGCGGCGACCAGCGGCACGCCGGGGCGGTAGACCAGGTGCGCCGGCGAGGGCGCGTCGAGCATCACGGCGTCGGCCCGCGCGCCCGGGCTGAGGTGGCCGATGTCGGTGCGCCGCAGCGCTTTGGCCCCTCCGAGCGTGGCGGCCTCGACCGCCTCCTCGACCGTCATTCGCAGGTCGCGCACCGCAAGCGCGATGCAGAAGCTCATCGACGTCGTGTAGCTCGAGCCGGGGTTGCAGTTGGTGGCGATCGCAACGGTCGCGCCGGCGTCGATCACCCGCCGCGCGTCGGGGTACGGCTCGCGCGTGCAGAAGTCCGTAGCGGGCAGGAAGGTGGCGACCGTAGAACTGCCGGCCAGCGCCTCGACGTCGGCATCGCTGAGGTAGGTGCAGTGGTCGGCGGAGGCGGCGCCCATCTGCACAGCAAGCTGCACGCCCGGGCCCTCACCGAGCTGGTTGGCGTGCACGCGCAGACCGAGTCCGGCGTCGCGACCGGCCGCGAGGATCGCCCGTGACTGGTCGAGGTCGAACGCTCCCTCCTCGCAGAACACGTCGATCCAGCGCGCGTGCGGGGCGCAAGCCGCGAGCATCGGGCCGCGCACGAGGTCCACGTAGTCGTCCGCCCGGCCCGCGTACTCGGCCGGCACGACGTGGGCGCCGAGGAACGTCACGTCGTCGCTCAGCTCCGACGCGAGCGCGCACAGCCGCGCTTCACCGTCCACGTCGAGGGCGTAGCCCGACTTGATCTCGAGGTGAGTGATGCCCGCACGCACCGCCTCGAGCCGGCGCCGCTCCGCGAGCGAGCGCAGCTCCTCGTCGGAAGCGCGACGGGTCACCTCGACGGTGGTGCGAATGCCGCCCGCCTCGTACCGCGCGCCCGCCATGCGGGCCGCGAACTCCTCCGAGCGGTCGCCGGCGAACACCAGGTGCGTGTGGCTGTCCACGAAGCCGGGGATCACGCAGCGGCCCGCGGCGTCGATGCGCTCGTCGGCCGCGGCGCCCGCGGGCTCGATCGCCGCGACACGATCGCCTTCGAGCACGAGGGCCGCGTTGCGCACCGAGCCCAACTCGGGGTCGTTCGTCACGAGCAGCCCGATGTTGTCGACCACCAGCGCGCTCATCGCGTGACGGCCGCGATCGAGTGCCTCAGCTCGTTCGCGACGTCGAGCGCGAGATGCGCGCCGTGCCACACCACGCGGCGGCCGCCGACGAGCACGTGGCGCACGTCCGGTGCCGCACCTGCGAACACGGCCGCCTCGAGCGCCTCGGCCGGCGTGGTGCCGGCCAGGCGCACGCTGTCGAGCCCGACTGTGACGAGGTCGGCCAGAGCGTCTTCGGCGATGCGGCCGCCGTCGCTCCAGCCGAGGCTCCGGTAGCCCGACTCGGTCGCGGCGCGCAGCAGCTCGACGGCCGTGTGGTGGCCGCGTATGCCGGTCACGAGGCGCTCGTCGAGCTCCGTCGCGCGCGCCTCCTCGAACATGTCGATCACGGCGTGCGAGTCGGTGCCGAACGCGAGCGACGCGCCGAGCTCCGCCAGCATGCGCGCCGGCCCGACCCCATCGGCGAGGTCGCGCTCGGTGGTGGGGCAGATGCAGCAGCACGCGCGGCGGTCGCCGAGCAGGCGGGTATCGGATTCGCTCACATGCGTGGCGTGCACGGCGGTGAAGCGATCACTCAGCGCCCCTTCGCGGTCGAGCAGCTCCGTGGGAGTGATGCCGTACGCCTCGACGCAGTCCTCGTTCTCGCCGGGCTGCTCGGATACGTGCGCGTGAAGCGGCCGTGCCAGGTCGTTCGCCCAAGCGGCGACCACGCGCGCGGAGCCGGGGTCCACGGCGCGCACGCTGTGGATGGCCGCGCCCACTTTCGCCGACGGCGACTGCGGGATGCCCTCCACGCGGCGCCGCCACGCCTCGACGCTGCCGTCGGAGAACCGCTCCTGCACGCCCTCGGGCGCCTGGCCGATTCCGCCGGTGAGGTAGCAGGCATCGAGCAGGGTGATGCGGAGGCCCGCCTCCAGGGCAGCCTGCAGGATCACCTGCCCCATGGCGTTCGCGTCTGCGTACGGCTCGCCGCCCGCGCGGTGGTGGAGGTAGTGGAACTCGCCGACGACGGTCACGCCCGCGAGCGCCATCTCGGCGAACGTGGCCCGCGCCAGCTCGAAGTAGGTGTCGAGCTCGACCACGGCCGCGAGCTCGTACATCTGCTCGCGCCAGGTCCAGAAGGATCCGCTGCCGCGCTCGGTGCGACCGCGGAGCGCCCTGTGGAACGCGTGGGAGTGCGCGTTGGCGAGACCCGGAAGGGTCAAGCCGTGAAGCTGCTCGGCGTCGGCGGGGGGCGACGCCACGCCCGTCATGATCGACGTGATCCGGTCGCCGGAGACGTCGAGTACGACGCCCTCGTCAGGGCGCTCGCCGCCGAGCCAGGCGAGCTCGCACCAGTAGGAGACGAACGTCAAGAGCCCACCCGGTCCACGAGCTCTGCCGCCCGCGCCGCGAACTCGTCGCGGTGGAAGCGCTCGAACTGCTCCCACGTCATGAACGTGCGCGGGTCGCGCACTCGGTCGAGAAACAGGACACCGTTCAGATGATCGAGCTCGTGCTGGAACGTGCCGGCCGTGAGACCGCGCCGCACCTCCTCGTGCGCCTCTCCGTCGCGGTCGAGGTAGCGCACGCTCACGTTCACGTGGCGCTCCACCACTCCGCGCAGGTCCGGCACCGACAGGCAGCCCTCGTTGACCTCTACCACCTCCCGGTCGAGCGGCTCGATCTCGGGATTCACCAGGACGGTGAGCGGCACCGGCGGCTTGTACGGGTAGCGCGGGTTGTCCGCCGCCACCTCCACCACCGCGATCCGCAGCGTCTCGTGCACCTGGTTCGCGGCGATTCCGGCGCCGTTCGCCGCGCGCTTCGTCTCGATCATGTCGTCGATCAACCGCTGCACCTCGGGTGAGCGAAGCTCGTCGAGGGTCACCTCGCGGGCGGGCTCGCGCAGCACGGGATGGCCCACGGTCGCGATCTCCCGGACCGCCATCAGGGTTCCCGCATCGGGATTCGCACGCCCCGCTCGCGCGCCACCTCGCCGGCGCGCTCGTAGCCGGCGTCGGCATGGCGCATGACGCCGGTGCCGGGGTCCGTCGTGAGCACGCGCTCGAGCTTCGCCGCAGCGGAGTCGGTGCCGTCGGCCACGCACACCATGCCCGCGTGAATCGAACGCCCGATCCCCACGCCGCCACCGTGGTGGATGCTCACCCACGATGCGCCCGACGCGGTGTTCACGAGTGCGTTCAGCAGCGGCCAGTCGGCGATGGCGTCCGAGCCGTCGGCCATGTCCTCGGTCTCGCGATAGGGCGAGGCGACCGAGCCGGAGTCGAGGTGGTCGCGCCCGATCACGACCGGGGCGCTCAGCTCGCCGCTACGCACCATCTCGTTGAAGCGCAGCCCGAGCCTGGCGCGCTCGCCGTAGCCGAGCCAGCAGATCCGCGCGGGCAGACCCTGGAACGCGATCCTCTCCTCGGCCTCGGCGATCCAGCGCCCGAGCCGCTCGTCCTCGGGGAACTCCGCGAGCACGGCGCGGTCGGTCGCGGCGATGTCGGCCGGGTCGCCGGAGAGCGCCACCCAGCGGAACGGCCCGCGGCCCTCGCAGAACTGCGGCCGGATGTAGGCGGGCACGAAACCCGGGTAGGCGAACGCCCGCTCGAAGCCGCCGAGCTTCGCCTCCGCGCGCAGGCTGTTGCCGTAGTCGAACACCTCGGCGCCGCGGTCGAGGTATCCCACCATCGCGGCGCAGTGGGCGGCCATCGAGCGGCGCGCCCGCCGGATGTACTCGTCCGGGTCGCTGCGCCGCAGCTCGAGCGCCTCCTCGTAGCTCATCAACGCCGGCACGTAGCCGTTGAGCGGGTCGTGGGCGCTCGTCTGGTCCGTGACGATGTCAGCCTCGAAGCCCATCTCGAGCAGCGCCGGGAACACCTCGGCGGCATTGCCGAGCAGGCCGACGCTGAGCGCGCGGCGCTCCTCTTTCGCCCTGCGGACCCGCGCCACCGCGTCGTCGATCCCGTCGGCCTGCTCGTCGAGGTAGCGCGTCTCGAGTCGGCGCTCGATCCTGTGCTGGTCGATCTCCACGCACAGCGCCGCGCCCTCGTTCATGGCCACTGCCAACGGCTGCGCGCCGCCCATGCCGCCCAGTCCCGCCGTGAGGGTGATCTTGCCGGCGAGCGAGCCGCCGTAGCGGCGGCGTGCGATCTCCGCGAAGCATTCGTAGGTGCCCTGCACGATCCCCTGGCTCCCGATGTAGATCCAGGAGCCCGCAGTCATCTGGCCGTACATCGTCAGGCCGAGGTCCTCGAGCCGGCGGAACTCTTCCCACGTGGCCCACTCCGGCACGAGGTTCGAGTTCGCGATCAGCACGCGCGGCGACCACTCGTGCGTGCGGAACACGCCCACCGGCTTGCCGGACTGCACGAGCAGCGTCTCGTCGTCGCCGAGGCCGCGCAGCTCGCGGACGATCGCGTCGAACGCGTCCCAGGAACGCGCCGCCCGGCCGGTGCCGCCGTACACGACCAGCTGTTCGGGGTCCTCAGCCACCTCCGGATCGAGGTTGTTCATCAGCATGCGAAGGGCCGCCTCCTGCTGCCAGCCGCGGCAGGAGATCTCGCCGCCGCGCGGCGCGCGGACCGTGCGGGCGTCTGCGCTCATTCGAGCTCCCCGATGACCGACGTGACGGCGTCCAGCAACGCGCCCGACCAGATCAGCTCCTCGGCTGCGGCGAGGTCGGGCGAGAGCCAGCGATCGGGACCGGGTTCTTCGATGCGAGTCCGCACCACGGCGAGCGCCGCCGCTGTGCCGGGCCCGGGCTGGAGCGGCGCGCGCAGGTCGAGGCCGGCCGCCGCGCACAGCAGCTCGACCGCGAAAATGCGCCCGAGGTTCCGCACCGAACGCCGCAGCTTGCGCGCTGCGCCCCAGCCCATCGACACGTGGTCCTCCTGCATAGCGCTCGTGGGCACGGAGTCCACGCTGGCGGGCGTCGCCAGGCGCCGGTTCTCGGCGACCATCGCAGCCTGGGTGTACTGGCCGATCATGAGACCCGAGTTCACTCCGGCGTCTTCGGTGAGGAACGGCGGCAGGCCGTAGGAGCGCGCGAAGTCGAGCAGGCGGTCGGTGCGCCGCTCGGCGATCGAGCCGACGTCGGCCGCGGCGATCGCGAGGAAGTCGAGCGCGTGGGCGAGCGGCGCGCCGTGGAAGTTGCCGCACGACTCCACGCGGCCGTCCGGGAGCACCATCGGGTTGTCGATCGCGGAGAGCAGCTCGGCGTCGGCCACGCGCGAGGCGTGCACGACGGCGTCGCGTGTCGCGCCGGCCACCTGGGGCGCGCAGCGGAGCGAGTAGGCGTCCTGCACGCGGTCGTCGTCGTAGCGGTGGCTCGCCACGATCGGCGATCCAGCGAGCAGGCGGCGCAGGTTCGCGGCGCTCAGCTGCTGGCCGGGCTGGGGGCGCAGCGCCACGAGGTCCTCGGCGAACGCGCGGTCGGTGCCGAGCAGCGCCTCGACCGACATCGCCGCGGTCACGTCCGCGACCCGAAGCAGCACGGACAGGTCGTGCAACGCAAGCAGCAGCATGCCCAGCATGCCGTCGGTGCCGTTGATCAGCGCGAGCCCCTCCTTGGCGATCAGAGTGAGCGGCTCGGCGCCGGCGGCCTGAAGCGCCTCGGCTCCCGAGATGACGGAGCCGTCCACCGCGTGGGCCTCGCCCTCGCCGATCAGCACGAGGCCGCAGTGGGCAAGCGGGGCGAGGTCGCCGCTCGCGCCCAGCGAGCCGTGCTCCGGAACGAGCGGCGTAATGCCGGCATTCAGCAGCGCGAGCATCGTCTCGGCCACCACAGGCCGTGCACCCGAGTAGCCCATCGCGAGCGTCCGCGCCCGAAGCAGGATCATCGCCCGCACCACCTCGGGCTCCACCGGCGGCCCCATGCCGGCTGCGTGCGAACGCACGAGCGCCCGCTGCAGCTCCTCGCGTCGCTCGTCGGGGATGGCCACGATCGCTAGCGCGCCGAATCCTGTCGAAACGCCGTAGGCCGGCTCGTCCGAGTCGGCGATCCGCGCAACCACGGCGGCGCTGTCGTCCATCGCTCGGCGCGCCTCGTCGCTCAGCTCCACGCGTGCGCCCGCGCGCGCGACTGCCACCACGTCGGGGCCGGACAGCCCGGTCCCGCTCAGCTCGATCACCCCGGAAGCGCTTCCCGCCATCGGCGAGCCACCATATCTCGCTCATGCGCGGGGACAAATCCGGGCACACGCAGCGTCTTATGGAAGAAAGGCTGGCCCGCCAATCGAAGGGGAGGTTTTTCAGATGAAGCGTGGCCTCATGCTTATCGCGCTGCTGGCCGCTGTTGCGGCACTCGCGATCGTGCCGCTCACGTCCGGAGCGGCCCCGAAGGGGGAGACGAAAGCGCTCTTCGGAGCGATGACCGGGCCGAAGGAGGTCAGCCCGACCGGCCAGAAACGCGCAGGAGATCTCGATGGCCGCGGCAGCTTCACGGCCATCATCGATGGGACTCAGATCTGTTACGGCATCACCGTGACGAACATCGGGACGCCTGTGGCGGCTCACATACACAAGGGCGGCCCGAACGTGGCAGGCCCAATCGTGCTGCCGCTCCAGCAGCCCGCGGCGGGAGACCCCGGTGCGTCAAGCGAGTGCAAGGCGATTCCCTCAGCGCTCGCAAAGGCGATCCTGAAGAACCCGCACAAGTACTACGTGAACGTGCACACCGGGGACTTCCCCGGCGGTGCCGTGCGCAGCCAGCTGTTCGCGAAACAGCGATAGGGCACAGGGGCCGCTCCGTCGTGGGGCGGCCCCGCCCGAGCACTCGCGTATGGTCGAGTGCATGCAGGAGCGTGCGGGTCTCAGCCCCACACTGAAGGCGGTGAGCGACGCCGTGCTGGCGGTCGCCGCCGAGTCGTCGGTGGAGGACGTACTCCAGCGTCTCGTGCACAGCGCCCGTGAGCTCGCCGACGCGCGCTATTCGGCGCTCGGCATTCCCGACGGCGAGGGCGGCTTCAGCCAGTTCATCACCTCCGGGATGAGCGACGAGCTGATCCTGTCGCTCGGACCCCTCCCGCGCCAGCACGGCATGCTCGGCGCGATGCTCGAATCGGCGGAGTCGTTCCGCACTCCGGACATCCACGACGATCCGCGCTTCCGCGGCTGGTGGCCGCGGGGCCATCCCGACATGCGCTCGTTCCTCGGCGTGCCGATCGTGTCGCGCGCGGGCGTGATCGGTGCCTTCTACCTCACGGAGAAGATCGGACCGGCGGACTTCTCCGAGGAGGACCGGGAGCTGATCGAGCTGCTCGCTGCACACGCGTCGATCGCCATCACGAACGCGCGCCTCTACGAGGAGAGCCGCCAGCTCTCGATCCTCTCGGAGCGCAACCGGCTGGCGCTCGAGCTTCACGACGCGGTGAGCCAGAAGCTGTTCAGCCTCGTGCTGACGGCCGAGGCGGCCGGCACGCTGTTCGATCGCGACGCGGAGGCGGCCCGCGAGCAGGTGGCGAAGCTGCGCACGCTCACGCAGGAAGCGCTCGAGGAGCTGCGGTCGCTGATCTTCGAGCTGCGGCCCCCCGATCTCGACCGGGACGGCCTGTGCGGCGCGCTGCGGAAGCACGTCGAGGTGGTGCAGCGGCTGTGGCCCGGTACGCTCGAGCAGGAGCTCGACGCCGGGATTGAGCTCGGCCCCGAGCGCGACCTGGAGATCCTGCGCATAGCGCAGGAGGCGCTTCAGAACGCCGTTCGCCACGCGCAGGCGGGCCGCGTGCGCGTCGCGCTGCGGCGCGCCGGCGAGCGGGTGGTGCTCGAGGTGTCCGACGACGGCAAGGGCTTCGACCCGGCGGCGGCCGAGGTGCGAGCCCGGCGCCTCGGGCTGACCTCGATGGAAGAGCGCGCGCAGCGGCTGGGCGGGCGCCTCGAGATCGACTCGGCACCCGGCAAGGGCACAAGCGTGCGCCTGGAGCTCGTGGATGGCTGACGAGATCCGCGTGCTGATCGTGGACGACCACGCGGTCGTGCGCGAGGGGCTCCGCACGTTCCTAGAGCTGCAGGACGACATGCAGGTCGTGGGCGAGGCAGGCGAGGGCGACGAAGCCGTGGCGCTCGCTGAGCGCGTGCGCCCGGACGTGATCCTGATGGACCTGGTCATGCCCGGTGTGGACGGCATCGAGGCCATGCGTCGCCTGCGGCGCCAGGTGCCGTCGGCCCGCGCCATCGTGCTCACGAGCTTCATCGACGAGGAGCACATCCTCCCGGCCATCCGCGCGGGCGCGGCCGGCTACCTGATCAAGAACGTGGAGCCGCAGGAGCTCGCGCGCGCCGTGCGGTCGGCGGCAGAAGGGGAGACGCTCATCGACCCCGCCGTCGCCGCGCGCCTCGTGGAGGTGCTCGCGGACGACCGCGACGCCGCGCGGCCCGAGCAGCTCACGCCACGCGAGCAGGAGGTGCTCGAGCTGATCGGGCGCGGCTACTCGAACAAGCGGATTGCGCTCGAGCTCGGCGTGGCCGAGAAGACGGTCAAGAACCACGTGAGCCACGTCCTCTCGAAGCTCGGCGTGGCCGACCGCACGCAGGCTGCGCTCTACGCCGCGCGCGTGGGTCGCCGGTCCTAGGACCAATTTCCCCTGGTAACGGGGACCCGCCCGCACCTAGCGTGCCGGGCATGCCAACAGCAATAGTCACAGGAGCATCCAGAGGGCTCGGCCTCGCGCTGTCGCGAGCGCTGGTGAGGCGCGGCTGGCGCCTCGTGGTCGACGCCCGGGGCGGCGACGCGCTCGACCGCGAGTGGGGCAACACGCTCGGCGTGGTGGCCCTGCCAGGCGACGTTGCCGATCCCGAACACCGCCGAGCGCTCGTGGCCGCCGCCGCCGGCCCGATCGACCTGCTCGTGAACAACGCCAGCCTGCTCGGCCCGAGCCCGCAGCCGCCGCTCGCGGGCTATCCGCTCGACGAGCTTCGCCGCGTATACGAGGTGAACGTGACGGCGCCGCTCGCGCTCGTACAGGAGGCGCTTCCGCTGCTGTACCAGGGGAGCGGTCGCGTGCTCAACATCACCTCCGACGCATCCGTCGAGCCCTACGAGGGCTGGGGCGGATACGGCTCGTCGAAGGCCGCGCTCGACCAGCTGACCGCCATCCTCGCTGCGGAGCATGCGGATCTGCGCGTGTACGCCGCCGACCCTGGCGACATGCGTACGCAGATGCAACAGAACGCCTTCCCGGGCGAGGACATCTCCGACCGTCCACCGCCCGAGGACAGCGTTCCCGGGCTGCTCGCGCTGATCGAGGGCGACCTCCCGAGCGGTCGCTACAGCGTGCGCGAGCTGGCTAAGGCGAGCGCGTGAGCGAGCAGCTCGCGAGCGTGGCGCTGCGCCCCCTCGAGGCGCATGAGCCGCCCGAGGCGCGCGGACTGCGGCGCGACGAGGTGCGGATGATGGTCGCGACACGCTCCAGTGGGGACATCGCCCACGCGCGGTTTGACGAGTTGCCCGCGTTCCTGGCGCCGGGCGACCTGCTCGTGGTGAACAACTCGGCCACCCTCCCCGCCGCGCTCGCCGCGACTCGCAGCGACGGCACCGCGCTCGAGCTCCACCTCTCCACGCCGGCGCCGGACCAGGCGCCGAACTGGTGGGTGGTGGAGCTCAGGCGCGGGTCGAGCCCGTTCCGGCAGGCTCGCTGCGGCGAGGAGATCGGCCTCGCGGGAGGCGGCCGAGCGGTGATGGTCGCGCCGTTCGTGCGCGGCGCGCGACTGTGGCTCGCGCGCCTCGAGCTACCTGAGCCGCTGGAGGACCACCTGGCGCTCCATGGCCGTCCGATCCGCTACGGCTACGTGCCGCACGAGTGGCCGCTCGAGGCGTATCAGAACGTGTACGCGCGCGAGCCCGGCAGCGCGGAGATGGCGAGCGCCGGGCGGCCATTCACGCCGGAGCTGCTCACGCGCCTGATCGCGGGCGGCGTGCTCGTGGCGCCGATCACGCTGCACACGGGCGTGTCATCGCCCGAGGCGCACGAGCCGCCGTTTCCGGAGCGCTACCGAGTGCCGCCGGAGACCGCGCGCCTCGTCGACGTCGTGCACGGCTGGGGCGGGCGCGTTATCGCCGTCGGCACCACGGTGGTGCGCGCGCTCGAGTCCGGCGAGGGCGAGGGCTGGACCAATCTCGTCATCACGCCGGAGCGCGACGTGCGCGAAGTGGACGGCCTGCTCACCGGTTGGCACGAGCCCGAGAGCTCGCACCTGCAGATGCTCGAGGCGGTCGCGGGTCCCGCGCTGCTCCAGAGCTCATATGAGGCTGCACTCGAACACGGCTACCTGTGGCACGAGTTCGGCGACGTGCACCTGATCCTTCCCTGAGGCTCAGCCCGCGCGGATCGTCCGCGCTATCGACGGCACGTAGATGTGCTGGCCGATCGCCTTGAGGCGCCCGCTCGTTCGCCCCTTGCGTTTCAGCGTCGCGATCTGCGAGCTCGTGAGCCTGATCCGCAGCGTGGCGCGCTTGCCCGGCTCCACGTCGAACGGCGCGAACGGTGTGAACTGCGTGGTGCCTCCCGATCCGGAGCGCACGTGCAGCCAGCGGGGCGAGATGATGCCGAGCCCCTCATTCGTGGAGTTCGGCAGGACCTTGCAGCCGTTTCGGCACGAAACCGACAGGTGAAGGGTGCCGTCGCCCCGGAGGATCACGGTCTTCCCGACGCTTACCGGGCAGTCAACCGCGGCGTCGGGCGCGCTCGTGTCGGAGGCGTCGCGGGAGAGGATCGCGAAGTCGCGGCAGCGCGTCTCGCTCCAGGCCACGCGCGCGCCGTCGAAGTCGAAGCCGGGCGCATCGATCGCCTCGAAGTTCGCCACCGGCTGGACCGCGGTGCCGGCCAGATTGCTCAGCACGAGCTGGAAGTCGCCGCCCGTGAGCGGGCGCATGAACGCGACCCGGTTACCGGAGGCGTGCACCGTCGGCCCGCAGGCCGCCGCCGGGCCGGCGTGCTCGGTGGGCTCCGCCCGCGTGAAGTAGACGATCCGCTCGCCCGGCTGCGTCGAGCATTGCGTGCCCGCGCCTGCCCCGGTGGTCATCACTGCGGTGCCGTCGCTCTGCACGTCGAGGCCGCCCGGCGGCGGCACCGCGACGGTGTACGCGGGCGCGTGCGCGTCCACGTCGTAGACGGTCAGGATGTACGAGAGCGGGTTCGTGGTCTTGTCGAGCCTCACCCAGGCCACGAACCTGCCGCCCACCGCAAGCGCGTTGATGTAGCCGCCGGCGTCGACGGTCTGCGTGGTGCCGGCGTCGTCGATCAGGATGCGGCTGTCGGTGCAGCCCTGTGCCGGCCAGGCCGCGAGCTGCGCGGAGACGTCGGGTGTGACGATCGCCGCCTCGGTCCACGGCTGGCAGGTCGCCTCCCGCGTGAGCGGCCCGCCCACCGGGCCGCTGAAGAAGTCCTGCACGCCGGTGCCCCCGACGCGCGCAGCCGCGACGCGCTGCGCCGAGGCGCCGTAAGCCACGATCGGAGTCTGGTCCCGGCCCACCCGGTTCGTGAGCAGCCGCTTGCGCGGAACGCCTCCGCCCAGCGAGTACACGTACGCAGTGGTCGTGCTGCGCTGCACACCTGCCACCACGCGGTCGCCGGCAAGGGCCGGCGGCGCGAACGGGTAAGTGCTCGTGGCCACGACGGTGGGCGCGGCCGCCGCGGCGGCCGGCGCTGCCCGCGCCGCCGTGGCCAAGAGGCCGAGAGCGAGTGTGACGAGTCTGCGCAAGGTGTCTCCCGTGAGCGTAAGTAGGTGCGGGCCATCCGGGCCCGCACGACACAGAACTGCTCGCACGCCGAGAAGTTGCGACAGCTGCAACGAGAAAGCCCCCGCCCCGCTGACGCTGCGGGGCGGGACCTAGCTTCGTAGTGCTCGCCTACTCCGCTGCCACCGGGTACGGCGGCACCGGGTGGTTGGCGCGGAACAGCTCGTCCGGGTCGTAGGCGGTCCGGATCTTCCGCAGGCGCAGATACGCGGTGGGCGACCAGAGCCGGCTCGGCTCGGTCTTGTGCTCCGCGAAGTTCAGGTACATGAGACCGCGGTCCCACGGTCCGAGGGCTCGCTTCGCGATGTCCACGTGCGCCTCGACCGCCTCGGTCATCTCCGGCACAGGCGTCATGCCCACGGCGAACATCACGAATGGTGCGTCGATCGAGTCGAGCGCGCCGCCGTTCGGGTCGGGCCTGCCGGCCGCGCCGCCGATGTGGCGGATCTCGACGCTCAGCAGTGGCGACTCGACGTCCGGGCCGGCGACCTCGAGCAGCGAGTCGAGCGCCTTTGCGGGCAGGTCGCGGAGCAGCATGCCGTCGCCCTTTCCGGGCACCGGGTGCGGCGGGTCCATGTGCAGGTGCTGGAGCGCGGTGACCGGGATGGTCGCGAAGGTGTCCATCGCGGCGCCGAGGGCGCGCAGCGGCGCGAGCAGCTCCGCGGCTTCGTCCTCGTCCATGAGCATCGTGGCCTCGATCACGGCGAACTTGCCGCCGCGCACCGGCTCGGGGATCTCCTCGAGCGGCGGGAAGCGAAGCAGGCGGCCGACTGAGGTCACCTCGTCCGGCACGTTCTTGACCCACTCGCGCCAGGCGTGGAGCACCTCGTGCGCGCGCTCGATCGGGAAGAACAGCACGCCCGCGTGGACCTCGGTGAGCGGTACCAGGCGCATCTCGATCTCGGTGACGACGCCGAAGTTGCCACCGCCGCCGCGAACGGCCCAGTACAGGTCCGGCTCGTTGTCGGCGTCGGCGCGGACGATCTCGCCGTCGGCGGTCACGATCTCCACGGCCGCGATCATGTTGGCGGCGAGACCCTGGCTGCGGGCGAGCCACGACAGGCCGCCGCCGAGCGAGTAGCCGAGCACGCCGACGTCGGGCGACGAGCCGGCCAGCGCGGCCAGGCCGTGCTCGGCCGCGGGGTGAGTCACGTCCTCCCAGATGGCGCCGCCGCCGATGCGGGCGATGCGGGCCTCCGGGTCGATCTCGACGGAGCGCAGGCGCTCGGTCTTCACCAGCACCGTCTGAGCCAGCTCGAGCGGGTGGGCGTTGTGGCCGGTGCTCTGGGGAGCCACCTTGAGGCCGTAGTCGCGGGCGTAGCGCACGATCTCGGCCACGTCCTCGGCGGACTCAGGGAGCGCGACCGCGGCGGGGCGCTGATCCACGGCGAGGTTCCAGGCCAGGCGGGCCTCGTCCCAGTTCGCGTCGGCGGGCGTCACGTAGTCGCCGGCGATGCGAGCGCGCAGCTCGTCTACGCCGGCGGCCGGAGTGCTGGTTGCGGTGGGGGGATTCATAGTCGAGGTGCCTCCTGGGGTCAGTGCGAGGGGAGTCGAAGTAGGCGTACTGGGAGATTCGCCTCCGCGAGACTCGCGTCCCAGGGGGTGAGCATGCGGGCGTGGGTGCGGATATCCGGCATCCGCTACCGGGAGGGCGCACTACTCTCCGGCGCGTGAGCTACTTCCGCGCGGTGCGCATCTACTCGGCGCTCGAGTCGCTGCTCTTCACGTCGCTGCTGGTCGTGTGGATAGGCGGCTTCGACGAGAGCCTCAAGCAGACGCTCGGCTGGGCGCACGGCTTCGGCTGGATCTTCCTCTGCCTGCTGGTCGCAAACGGCTGCCGCAAGCGCGTGTTCCCATGGTGGCTGCTGGCCTTCACCGTGTCGCCGTTCGGGCCCCTCGGGAGCTCCCTCGGGATCGAGCTGCTGGCGCGCGAGCGACGCGGCGTCGTAGAACGCCCCGCCGGGTAGCCTGAGCGGGCGTGTTCCCGCTCAACGTGCCGAACGTACTAACGGTCGTCCGGATCCTGCTCGTTCCGGTGCTGGTCGCGGCGCTCCTGGTGGAGACACCGCGCGGGGCCACCATCGCGGCGATCGTGTTCGCGGTCGCTGCCTTCACGGACGGCCTCGACGGCTACATCGCGCGCTCGCGCCAGAGCATCACCACCTTCGGCAAGGTGATGGACCCGATCGCCGACAAGCTGCTGATCGCATCCGCGCTGATCTCGCTCGTGAGCCTGAACCGCGTCGACGCGTGGGTGGCGATGGTGATCATCGCGCGCGAATTCGCGGTGAGCGGCCTCCGCATCGCGGCGGGCGCTCAGGGCGCCGTGATCCCGGCGAGCGCGCTCGGCAAGGTGAAGACCGTCTCGCAGGTTGCCGCGGTCTTGGCGCTGATCGCGGCGAGCAACCCGGACGCCGGCTGGGTTCAGGCGCTCGTCTACGTGAGCGTGCTGATCACCGTGGTGTCGGGGGTCGACTATTTCCTCAACGTGCGCAAGCGGATCGAGGAGGTGCGCCGGGAGATGACGGCCGCCGCTCGCGAGCGGCTAACTGCAAATGAGAATCATTCGCAGTAAGCTCCCCGGCCATGAGCCGGAAGCTGCTCGCTCTCGCATGCGCCGTGGCCGCCCTGACGGCCGGCTGCGCGAGCGCGGGCAGCGCCGGCTCGGGCGATAAGCCCGTCGTCGTTGCGACGACCACACAGGTCGCCGACATCGCGCGCGACGTCGGTGGCTCGGATGTGAGCGTCGAGCAGATCCTCCAGCCGAACACCGACCCGCATGAGTACGAACCTCGCCCCGGCGACGCCGTCGCCGTGTCGAGGGCGAAGGTGGTACTCCGCTCCGGCGGCGACGTGGACACCTGGCTCAATGGCGTGCTCGACCAGGCGAACACAGGCGCCACGGTGGTCGACCTCGGTGCGAGCGTGAAGAGGCGCGGGCAGGACCCACACTGGTGGCAGGATCCGCGCAACGGCGAGCTCGCGACCCAAGCGGTGGCCTCCGCGCTCGCCGCAGCCGACCCGCGGCACGCGGCGGGCTACCGCCAGCGGGCGCACGCGTACACCACGAAGCTGAAGGCCCTCGACGGCTCGATCGCCCGGTGCATGGCATCCGTCCCCACCACGAAGCGGCGGCTCGTGACGAACCACGACGCGCTCGAGTACTTCGCCCACCGCTACGGCGTGACGATCGTCGGCGTGGTCATACCCTCGCTGTCCACCGCGGCTGGCACATCGGCGGGGGAGACCGCCAAGCTCGTGAAGACGATCAGGCGCGAGGGGGTGCGCGAGATCTTCCCTGAGAGCTCGGTCCCCAAGGGGGTGGAGGCCGCCGTGGCGAAGGAGGCAGGCGCCAAGCTCGGACCCGCGCTCTACGCCGACTCGCTCGGGCCCAAGGGATCGCCCGGGGCGACGTACATAGGCTCGCTGCGGTTCAACGCGGGCGCGATGGCCGACGGCTTCAGCGGCCGTACCGGCTCCTGCCGGTTGCCCTAGGCGCGGGAAAACGGCTCGGGCAGCGGCTGGCCGCTCGTGGCGAGGTGCGCGAGAAGCTCCTCGCGCGTTGTGCCGCGCACGTACAAGGCGCGCTCGAACGTGTTGCCGTACGCGTCGAGCACCGCGAAGAACACGTCGATCGTCCCGACGTTCTCAGCCCCGCGCTCGGCGGCGAGCTGTACGGCACGCTGCTCGACGGCAGCCACCACGTGTTGTGCCGAGAGCCGGCCGGGCAGCAACCTGATCGGTCGCGGCCCGGCCGGGCTCTCGAGAGGTGCCTCGCCGACGCCGAGCGCCTGCATCGCGACTCCCACCTGGCCATGTAGCCGCAGCGTGCGCACCCAGCGTTCCGCCTGCTCCTCGCGCGTGGGCGCGAAGGGCACCGCCGTGCGAGCGAGGGCGAGCACGATTGCGGCGTCCTGGGACAACGGCGGTTGCTGTGGCGTGGAAGGCACTTTCCTTACCCCGTGCCCGCCCCGTCGGCCGCGGTCCGAGGCGGGTCCAGGGATCCACCCCGCCTCTCGGCCGATGTTCTATGTAGAAACGCGCCGGCCGGCCGAGGCGCTCAGGCGCCGTCGAGCCACTCGCGCATCGACACGTGATGACGCACGTGCTCGCCGGCCTCGAGCTCGCGGGCGAGCTCGCCGATCATGCCGAAGCGCTCCGCAACCACGTTGTGCTGGTGGATCGTCTCGAGGTTCTCCTGGCGCGACATGAGGAAGACCTCGTGGCCGAGCGGCCGGAACTCGTCCACCGCCATGCGGATCGCCTCGCGCACGCAGTCCTCCACGAAACGCGGGCGCCGGTGCGCCTTCTCGACGACCTCCACCTCGTCGGGCCGCTTCATCAGCTCGTAGATCTCGGAGCTCATCGACTCCTCCACGACGTGCAGGAGCGTGGACGCCTCGATCTCGGCGGCGCAGCTCTCGGGGCAGCCGACCCAGAGCGTGCCGAGGCCGCGCTGGTTGTGAGTCGCCACCGGTACGTGCTCGAGCACGCGCTCGATCTCGTCGTCGCTGAAGCCGTCGCCGCCCAGCCGCTCCCTCGCGCGCGAGATCACGAGCTCCTGTGCGCAGGGGCAGGCGGTGATGCCCTGTGCCTGCACGCCCACGAGCCGGCGCGTGCCCTTGCCGGACACCACGGCGGAGCCGTACAGCGTGTAGATCTCCTGCGTCATCTGACCCGACACCGGCGCGGGCTTGTGCTCGGGGTAGCGCGCCGCGACCGTCACCTCGGCGCGCAGCGCGTCCTGGCGCTCGCGCACGCGCTCGGCGATGTGCTGGGCGAGCGTCTCGGCCTTGAAGGCCTCGCCGAGCACCACCTCGGCGATCGCGTCGTTCACCGTCTCCTCGAAGCGCGACATGTGCGCGCCCTTCTGCTTCGGGCCGAGATCCACGTAGCACTCGAGCTCCGCGTAGAAGAGCTGCTCCTCGCCGTTCGAGCGAATGCGGATGACCTTCTCGACGCCCGTCACGCCAACGCGCGAAAGGCTGATGTGTGCCGTCGGGGTGCGGCCCTGGACGTCGTCGGAAGTGCGGTTCAGAAGTGTCATCGCGACCAGTTGACGATAGCGAGAGCCGCTCGGTGGCAAAACAACGATCCGCACGTATACTGGCCGCAAGGCTCGACGCCGGGGTTCTGGCCGACCCGGAAACATTGGCTCAGCCCATCGCGGACTCCGCGAACCCACATCCGAATAGGTCTTTCGTGTCAGCGGAGAGGACACGGCTCGCAGGTAGCTGACATCCGACTGAGGGAAGAGATAGGAGCGAGGGTTGAGCGCTAAGGATGAGGTCGTGCTCCCAGTGGAGCAGCCCGACGCTCCGTTCGCGGAGATCGAACAGCTGAGCGGACTCGTTACCGAGGGGCGCGAGCGCGGCTACCTGACATTCGAAGAGATCGCGTCGACTCTCGAGGAGGTCGAGGTCTCCAAGGAGCAGATTCAGGAGCTGCACGCTCACCTGCTCGAGCACGGCGTGGACGTCGTCTCCCACGACGGGAAGCCGATGTCGGTGGACGCGGCCCTCGTCACCGACAACAAGGACGCGATTGCCGCGAAGAAGGTCGAGATCGATCTCACCGTCGAGCCGAGCCTCGACTCGCTGCGCCTCTACCTGCGCTCTATCGGCCGGGTCGGACTGCTCACGGCCTACGAGGAGGTCGAGCTCGCCAAGCGCATCGAGCGCGGCGACATGTCGGCGAAGCAGCACATGATCGAGGCCAACCTTCGCCTTGTCGTGTCGATCGCGAAGGGCTACCTCGGTCGCGGCCTTTCCTTCCTCGACCTCATCCAGGAGGGGTCGCTCGGCCTCATCCGCGCGGTTGAGAAGTTCGACTACCGGCGCGGTTACAAGTTCTCGACGTACGCGACCTGGTGGATCCGCCAGGCGGTCACGCGCGCGATCGCCGACAAGGCCCGCACGATCCGCATTCCCGTGCACATGGTGGAGAAGCTCAACAAGGTCGTGCACGTGGAGCGCCAGCTCGTGCAGGACCTCGGCCGCGAGCCGTCGCCCGAGGAGATCGCGCGCGAGCTCGAATGCCCGCCGCGCGAGGTGCGCGACATCCTGCGCATGGCGCAGCTGCCGGTGTCGCTCGAGAAGCCGATCGGCGAGGAGGAGGACTCCGAGCTCGGCGACTTCGTGGAGGACCAGACGGCCGAGTCGCCGTTCGAGCTGGCGGTCGAGAACCTGCGTCGTGAGAACGTGCGCACGGCGCTCGACGCTCTACCCGCGCGCGAGCGCGAGGTGATCGAGATGCGCTTCGGACTGAAGGGCCACCAGGCGCGTACACTCGAAGAGGTGGGGCGCGCGTTCGGTGTCACGCGCGAGCGCATCCGCCAGATCGAGAACAACACGCTGAAGAAGCTCGAGAGCCTGCCCGAGGCCCAGCGCCTGCGGGACGCCTCCTAGGCCGGCGCGGCAGCCGGCTCCGGCACGTTGCAGAGGTCCGGCCGCTCTGGGTCGTTCAACCCCTTCCGCAACGACCAGAAGGCGATCGCTCCCACGATGAGCGGGAGCCAGAAGAGGATCACGCGGTACACGAGGACGGCGGCGACGGTCACGTCGACCGGCGTGCCGTAGACCACGAACGTGCCGATCAGCCCGCCGTCGATGCCGCCGAGCCCGCCCGGCAGCGGCAGCAGCCCGCCGAGCTGGCCGATCAGGTAGCCCATCAGGATGATCGCGAGGTTGGGCGAGTACCCGAACGCCTTGAAGGTGGCCCACAGCGTCGCGTTGTCGAACGCCCAGTAGCCGATCGCGCCGAAGATGACGGGCCACTCGCCTGAGCGCACTATCCGCATCGCCTCGGTGGTGCCGCCTATCAGCGCGCGCCTGGTGGCGGACAGCCCCCGCTTCACTGCTCCTGCGTTCTCCGCCGGACCGTCGCCCGGGCCGAGGCGCGGCACCAGCACCACCACCGCGATCGTGACGGCGGCGCCGAGCGCCGGGAACGCGGTGAGCCAGGGCGATAGGTGAGGGCCGAACAGCCCCAGGGCCATGAGCGTGCCGACGATCACGACGGCCACGAAGTTCACCGAGCTCTTGATGATGAAGAAGGCGACCGAGCGGCGCGCGATCTTTTCGGCGGGCATGCCGCCGCGACGAAGCACCCAGGCTCCGAGCGCGAGCCCGCCCGCTCCGCTCGCGGGGACGATCGAGCCCACGCCGAGCTCCGACCATGCGATCTCCCAGGCGCTGCGACGAGACATATGGCGGCAGAAGACAGGGCGGAACATCAGCACGTAGGACAGGCACGAGAGTGCCTCGAGGGCAATCGCCAGCACGATCCAGCCAGGCTGGGCCTCCGAGAGCCGGCGGCGAACCTCGCCGAGCCCCGGCGCGAGGAGGCCGATCAGCAGCACCGCGAGTAGGACCGCCATGATCTGGAGGGCGCGCTTCACGAGCCGGCGCGTGTCGAACTCCTTCGGCATCGCGACCGGTGCGGGGCCCTCGATCGGCCGCACGTTCACGCGGGGTCGCTGCTGTTGGGTCGGAGGCGAGTCGGAGGCGATGGCTCCGATTCTTGCAGCAGCAAGCAATGGCGCGAGCCCGGCCCTGCACGCGCCGCCCTCGGCACTCGATTCCAGGCCCGGCGCGGGGTGCCCGGCCGCACGCTTCGGGGCGCCGCCTCTATCATCGGACGCCGCTTGGGGGGATGTCCGAGTGGTTAAAGGAGACGGGCTGTAAACCCGTTGGCTATGCCTACGCAGGTTCGAATCCTGCTCCCCCCACTGCCCAGCGAGGGTCAGGGACTCCGCCGCGGATTCCCCTGGGAGCGTGCGGGTTCCGGAGCCAAGGAGGCCGGGACCTCTCGCAGCACCGTGGCCGTATTCACCTCCAGCAGGCCAACTGCGAGGAGGACGAGATGGGTTCACGGCTTGGCTTTGCGACGGCGGTCGCCGTCGCGCTGATCGCTCCCGCCGCCGCTCAGGGCGACGGCCTGCCGGTACCGGTCGACGACGCGGGGCCGAGCGGGCTCGTGTCCCGCGACGGCGCGTCCCGCTACGTGACGCTCACCGCCGCACAACACACGCTGGTGCAGCGCATCGCCCCCGCCGGGGGCAAGGTGCAGCGCTGGCGCTTCCTGCCGGGGCGCTTGACCATCCCCGTCGTCTCGCTCGACGGCACGCCGTCCGGGCTCTCAGCGGACGGCAAGACGCTCGTGGTGATCAAGCCGCGCTCCGGCTTCCCGCGCGCTTCGACCGAGTTGGCGATCCTCGATCCCCGCACACTCCGAGTGCGCCGCACGGTCACCCTGCGCGGCGACTTCAGCTTCGACGCTCTCTCGCCGGACGGCCGCAGCGCGTTCCTCGTCCACTACCTGTCACGACGCGACCCCACCCAGTACGAGGTGCGCGCCCTCGACGTCGCGAGCGGGAAGCTCCGCGCTCGACCGGTGGTCGACCCGCACGAGGAGCCCGGCGCGATGCGGGGGCTGCCGCTCACCCGGGTCACGAGTGCCGACGGCCGCTGGCACTACACGCTCTACGACGGTGCCGGCAAGGAGCCGTTCATCCACGCGCTCGACACCAGCGGGGCGCGCGCGGTGTGCATCGACATGCCGCTGCTCACGGGCCGGCAGGATCTCTACGAGCTGCGCCTGGGGCTGCGGCCGAGCGGCATGCTGAGCGTGTCGAGCCGCAGCGGCCCGCTGGCGCTCGTCGACACCCGCAGCTTCCGCGTGAGCAAGCCGGTGCGCGGCGCGGGGCGCGTCGCGCCCGGCGGCAGCTCGCCGTGGCCGGCGGCCTTGCTCGGCGCGGCGCTGTTGCTCCTGAGCGCCGTCGCGCTCAGCGTGCGGAGGCGCCGGCGTCCGGCACGGGCTGCTTGACGCCGATCGGCGCGCGCAGCACGGCGTCCGGGATCCCGAACGCGTCCACGAGCAGCTCAGCGTGCTCGCGCAGCTCGCCGCAGAGGTCGTTCACGCGGCGGGTGATCGCCTTGGAGCGCGGCCCGGTCATGCGGCCGTGCTCGAAGAACCAGCCGCGGTCGGCCTCCACGTTCGACAGCGCGTAGAGGTGGAACAGCGACTCCAGCAGCTCGCGCAGCGCCGGGTCCTCGCAGCGCTCCACGCCCTCGCGGAAGGCGTCGAGGATGAGCCGGTCCACGTGTGCCCGCGCCGCCGCGATCACGTGGTCCTGGCATTCGTTGAAGACGGCAAAGGAGTCGGCGCCCGAGTCGATTCCGCGCTTGAGCCTGCGCGCAACTCCGCCGAGGATGTGCTCCTCCCGCCACCGGAACAGGTCGAGGAGGTAGTCCGGGTCCTCGATCGGACGGTCCTCCTCGCGGCTCGGCACGGCGTCGGCGAGCGCGCCCGCGAGCTGGCGGGCGAGGCTGCGCTCCACCACCGTGTCCCACACCTGCGCGCCCACGAAGCGCACCATCTCGAGCTGGCTCAGGTCGGCGAAGCGCTCCTTGTAGTCCGTGAGCAGGCCCTTCGCCACGAGCTGCAGCAGCACGGTGTTGTCGCCCTCGAACGTGGTGAACACGTCGGTGTCGGCCTTGAGCGCGGCGAAGCGGTTCTCCGCGAGGTAGCCGGCGCCGCCGCAAGCCTCGCGGCAGGTCTGGATCGTCTCCGTCGCGTGCCAGGTGGCCGTGGCCTTCACGCCTGCGGCGAGGGCCTCGAGCATGCGCTTCTCGCGTTCGGGATAGTCGGGCTCGGTGAACGCGCGGTGTAGCTGGGCAACGAGCTGCTCCTGGGCGAAGTGCAGCGCGTAGGTCTTCGCCAGAGCGGGGAACAGGCGGCGCTGATGCACGCGGTAGTCGATCAGTAGCGCCTCCTCGTCGTTGCCGGGCGGCCCGAACTGCCGCCGCTTGAGCGCGTAGCGGATGGCGATCGTGAGCGCAGACTTTGTCGCGCTGATCGAGGCGCCTCCGACGCTGATGCGCCCCTGGATGAGCGTGCCGATCGTGGTGAAGAAGCGCCGGTTCGGGTTCTCGATTGGGCTCGAGTAGCGGCCCTGCTCGTCGACGCTCGCGTAGCGGTCGAGCAGGGCCTCGCGCGGCACGCGCACATGGTCGAACCAGATGCGCCCGTTGTCCACGCCCTCGAGGCCCAGCTTCTCGCCGCAGTCCTCGATCCGGATCCCAGGAAGCAGGTTGCCGTCATCTTCGCGTAGCGGCACGAGCAGGCAGTGCACGCCGTGCGACTCCCCGCCGACCTCGAGCTGCGCGAACACCGCCGCGATGCGGCCGTGCAGCGCTGCGTTGCCGATGTAGTCCTTGCGCGACTCCTCGTCCGGCGTGTGCACCACGAACTCGCCTGCCTCGCGGTCATAGGTGGCGGTGGTGCCGAGCGCCTGCACGTTCGAGCCGTGACCGGTCTCGGTCATGGCGAAGCAGCCGGGCAGCTCCGCGCTCATCACGCCGGGCAGGTAGCGCTCGTGGTGCTGCGGGTTGCCGAGGTGGAGCACGGCCCCGCCGAAGAGCCCGAACTGCACACCGCACTTCACGAGCAGCGACAGGTCGCCGTGGCCGAGCGTCTCGAAGGCGGCGATCGAGCCGCCCACATTGCCCATGCCGCCGTACTCCTCCGGGAAGCCGAGCTTCGTGCCGCCCTCCTCCGCGAGCGCGCGCATCCACTCGAGCACGATCTCGCGGTGCTCCTCGCGGGTGATCCCGGACACGGGCGCGAACTCCGGCGTGCTCAGCACGGCGCGCACGCGCTCGCGGATCCAGCGGTGCTCGCCGTCTAGGAAATGACGCAGCTTCTCGGCGTCGGCTGTTGCGGCAACGGTCGTCATCGCGGCGGATCATGCCATCCGCCACGGCGAAGAACGCCGCTTGCGCTAGGCCGGCTCGAGCACGGCGCGCCGGACCATCGCGCGCGTCGCGCCTGCGATCTCGACGACTGCGTCGCGCGAGCTTGGGCTGACCTTCGTCAGGTTCACGAACGCGTGGATCAGCGACGGAAAGCGGCGGAGCGTGGCCGGCGAGCCCGCGGCGTTGAGCGCCTCGGCATACGCCTCGCCCTCGTCGCGCAGCGGATCGAAACCGGCGGTGACAACGAGGGCCGGCGGCAGGCCGGAGAGATCGTCGGCGCACATCGGAGAGAGCCGCGGGTCGGTGCGGTCGACGTCGACGCCGTGCAGGTAGTTGCCGATGAACCAGTCCATCTCGGCGCGGGTGAGCATGAAGCCGTGGCCGAACAGCTCTTTCGAGGGCCGGTCGGTGCTGGCGTCGGTGCCGGGGTAGATGAGGAGCTGGAAGAACGGCGAACGGCCGCTGCCTCGGGTCTGCTGACACACCACGGTGGAGAGGTTGCCGCCGGCGCTATCGCCGCCCACGCAGACGCGCTCGGGATCGGCACCGAGGCTCTCGGCGTTCTCGGCCGCCCACTCGTATGCCGCCAGCGCATCCTCGACCGCGGCCGGGAACGGCTCCTCGGGCCCGAGCCGGTAGTCGATCGACAGCACGTGCACGCCGGCGTGGCGGGTGAGCATGCGGCACAGCTCGTCGTGGGTGTCGAGGTCGCCGATCGTCCAGCCGCCGCCGTGGTAGTAGACGAGCAGCGGATGCGGGCCGCCTTGCTCGGCGGGCGCGTAGTGGCGTGCCTTCAACGGTCGCGCGGGACCGTCGATCGTCAGGTCGCTCACCGACTTCACGGGCGTGGGGCGGCCGTTCGCGGCGATTGCAACCCGTCGCCTGAGCGCACGCGACTCCTCCACAGGCAGTGTCTCCGGCGAGGGAGAGCCGAAGCGCTCGATCAGCGCGAGGAGCAGCTGGATGTCCGGAGCGAGCGTCTGCCCATCGAGCACGATCGGGGGCTCGCCCGAGAGCCGCACTTGCAGGCGCGGCGGCAGCAAGCCGAGCAGCCGTCCCACGGCGATCTCGATCCGGTCGCGCGGTCCGGGCGTCGCTTCCACGGGCGCGGACCCTATCCGGGTCAGCCGCTCTTGGGAATCACGGAGATGCGGCCGCCCGTCTCGAGCACGGCCCACTTCATGTTGTCGATCGACTCCACCTGCTGCTGGCGGCCCTCCGATTCGAGGTCGTCGATCGTGATCCGCTCCCGCCGCATGTTCGGCTCGATGATCTTGCCGTTCTCGACGAGAACGACCGGCTCTCCCTCGAGCACGCCGCGCAGCCGGCGGAACTTGAAGTTCACGAAGGAGACGGAAACGCTCAGCAGCGCGATCGTGGAGACGGCGAGGGTCGCGCCTGTGACCGAGTAGTCGGTCTGCGTCACGCCCTGCTGGATGAGATCCCCGATGGCCACCAGCAGGATGAGGTCGAATGGCTCGAACGACGACAGCTCGCGCTTGCCGACGACCCTCGTCACGAGGAACACCACGAAGAAGACGAATGTCGCGCGGAGGACGATGTCCATGGCTACGGGAAGAAGGTCGTGGTCCTCGACACGGTCGCGATCGGTGCGTCGCCGTCGTCGAGCTCGACCGTCTGCGTGCGACTGCCGACGGTCGTCGGGTTCACCTGGTACTGGAGCCAGACGACGAGCTTCTCACCGGCAGTGAGCGAGTCGTACTCGAGCACCACACGGCCGTTGCGCGACAGCTCCATCGACGGCTGGGGCTCGGTGGTGTTCAACGTGAGGTTCTCGAAGTACTCGCCGTTGAGCACGAGGCGAGGCTTCGCGAGATCCTGTTTCGCCAGCACCGTGAAGCGGTCCTGGTACAGGAGGCCGCCCCGCAAGCGAGTGGGCCCTTTCACCTCGAGCCGAGCGGCCGGCGTGTCTTTCGCGCTTTGATGCTGCCGCTGGCCGAAGACACCGGCCAGGGCGACGGCCAGGAGCGCGGCGATGAGTAGGAGGAGCGCACGCCGCACCCACGGCTCGCTCCGACGACCCTCGAGGTCCCGCTGGCGCGTGCTGTCGATCGAGGTCGGAGAGGCCACCGCGCCTCGCTTTCGACGCGGCCGCGCGGGCTCCTGCGGCGGGCGTGTCAAGGAGCCCCCCGCAAGCTACAGTTGGGCCTCGCGCGCGGGGACACCTCACGCGCGCCAGCCACGCCGACTTAGCTCAGTTGGTAGAGCACTTCCATGGTAAGGAAGGGGTCATCGGTTCGAGTCCGATAGTCGGCTTCCCTCAAAGCCCTGCATTTGCAGGGCTTTTCTCTGTTCCGCGCACCTGACAGAGAGGGCGCGTGGCCACTCGCCTCGAGGCGTATCCTCCCAAGGGAACGGCCTTCCGGAGTGGCAGAGATGGCGGTGCCCACGCAGCCAGAACGGGAAGTGCGCCGCGAACGGCGACGCAGGGAGGCCGATGTTCCGGGCGGCCCGGCGGGGGGCGGCCCTCTCGTTGCCGCAGACTTCGGTCGCCGTCTCGTGGCCGAGGCGATCGGCACCGCGTTGCTCGTCTTGTTCGGGGCGGGGTCCGTCGTTGCGGGACTGAGGTTCGGCGGCGGGCGCCTCGACTTCGCCGGGCTCGGGATGGTCGCGATCGCGTTCGCGCTCGTCATCGCCGTGGCGATCTACGCCTTCGGCACGACATCGGGCGCGCACATCAATCCGGCGGTGACCATCGCCCTCACCGTCCGCAGGCGGTTCCCGGCCACTGAGGCGGGCCCCTACATCGCCGCTCAGCTGGTCGGCGGCTTCGTGGGCGCGCTGCTCATCGTGGCGGCGTTCGGCGACCAGGCAATCGACCTTGGGGGCGTGGGCGGTACGCACCTCGCCGACGGCGTCTCGTTCTGGCGGGGAGTGGTGGCCGAGGCGATCGCCACCTTCCTGCTGGTCACGGCGATCTTCGCCCTGGCGGTCGACAAGCGCGCCCCGGCCGGCTGGGCCGGCTTGGTGATCGGGCTGTCGGTGGCCTGCGCGATCCTGGTCACCGGGCCGCTCACGGGCGGCTCGCTGAACCCCGCGCGCACGTTCGGTCCCCTGCTCACGACGTCGCTGTGGAACGGCGACACCGACTGGGGTGACTTCCCCGTCTACCTGATCGGACCGATCGCAGGCGGCGTGCTAGCCGCATTCGCCTACGACTTCGTGGCCCGCCCGCTGGAGGCCGAGGTCCCGATCGCAGAGCCGCCGCAGGGCACTGCCGGCGACATCACCGGCCGCGACGAACCGGCGCGAGGCGAGCTGGGCGACGCCACCGGCGAACCGCGGCAGGGCACCGCCGGTGAGATCACCGGCCGCGACGAACCGCGCTGAGGGGCGCACAACCGAGGAGGAATTGAAATGGCAGACAACAGAGGCGTCGTATACATGGGCCCCGGCACGGTTGAGGTCCACGACATCGACTATCCAAGCTTCGAGCTCAGGGATGGGCCGGGTGTCCCCCCGGAGAGCGTCGGGCGGCAGTGCCACCACGGGGTGATCCTGCGCATCGTCTCGACGAACATCTGCGGGAGCGACCAGCACATGGTGCGTGGGCGCACGACTGCGCCCCAGGGCCTCGTCCTGGGGCACGAAATCACCGGAGAGGTGATCGAGAAGGGCCGCGACGTCGAGTTCCTCAACGAGGGGGACCTCGTCTCGGTGCCGTTCAACATCGCCTGCGGGCGCTGCCGCAACTGCAAGGAGCGCAAGACCGGCATCTGCCTGACGGTGAACCCCGCCCGCCCCGGAGCCGCGTACGGTTACGTCGACATGGGCGGTTGGCCTGGGGGCCAGGCCGAGTTCGTCATGGTGCCTTACGCGGACTTCAACTGCATGAAGTTCCCGGACAAGGATCAGGCGATGGAGAAGATCCTCGACCTGACGATGCTCTCGGACATCTTCCCGACCGGCTATCACGGCTGCGTGAGCGCGGGCGTGACCACGGGAAGCACTGTCTACGTCGCCGGCGGAGGTCCGGTCGGCCTGGCGGCGGCGCATTCGGCGCAGCTCCTCGGTGCGGCCGTGGTCATGGTCGGCGACCTGATCCCGGAACGGCTCGAACAGGCCCGCAGCTTCGGCTGCGAGCCCATCGACGTCTCCAAGGGCGACCCAAAGGAGCAGATCGCCCGGCTGATCGGGGAGCGGCTCGCTGAAGCCATCAACCCACCGACGAAGATCCCGGAGATCGACGCCGGCGTCGACGCCGTCGGGTTCGAGGCGCGCGGGCACGGGGAGCACGCCGACGAGGAGCTGCCCGCCACGGTGCTGAACTCGCTGATGGACCTCACGCGTGCGGGTGGTGCGCTCGGCATCCCGGGCCTCTACGTCACCGGTGATCCAGGCGCCAAGGACGAGGCGGCCCAGCACGGGTCACTTTCGATCCGCATCGGCCTCGGGTGGGCGAAGTCACACAACTTCACGACTGGCCAGACGCCCGTCATGAAGTACAACCGCGAGCTCATGATGGCGATCCTCAACGATCGCTGCCAGATCGCGAAGGCGGTGAACGCCACCGTCGTATCGCTCGACGATGCGCCGCAGGGCTACGAGGACTTCGATCACGGCGCGGCACGGAAGTACGTCCTGAATCCGAACGGCCTCATTCCGCAGGCCTAGTTGCCTCGATAAAGGGGCGGCGGTGCTGGCGCCGCCGCCCCGGCGACTAGCTCTGCTCGTCGCGCTTCAGAGCGGCGATCTCGGACCGCAGCTCGTCGTACCGGTCGAGGTACGGCTGCAGGCGTGGATCCTTGCCGAGCGTCCTCGAGTGGCCCATCGCGTAGGCGAACTCCATCGAGTTGATCAGCTCGCGGTACTCGGCTTGCAGCTCGGTGAGTCGGGACATGGGGGACACAGCCGGGATGCTAGTAACGGTCTCGGCGGCACCGGGCGACTGGAATCACGCGGCGACGTCCAGGAGCGCCGGCGCCAGCGCGCGCAGCTCTTCCATAGCGCGTCCCAGGTCTCTCGTAACGGGCTGCAGGGCCACGTGGTCGGCGCCGCCATGGAGGTGGTCGCGCACGCGCGCGCGTACTGCGCCCGCGTCGCCCCACGCGATCAGGGCGTCCACGAGTCGGTCGCTTCCGCCGTGCTCGAAGTCGTCGTCGCCGAAGCCCTCCTCGCGCCAGCTGTTCAGGTAGTTCGGCAGCTGGAGGTATCCGATCAAGTACTCGCGAGCGATCGTGCGCGCCGCGTCGGGGTCCGTCTCGAGCACGAACCCCTGCTCGGGCGCGAGGAACGGCCTGGCGCCCAGGATCCCGCGCGCACGCGCGGTGTGGTCCGGCGTGACGAGATAGGGATGCGCGCCATCGGCGCGCTCGCGTGCCAGCTCGATCATCCTCGGCCCCAGAGCGGCGAGCACCAGTCCTGGCAGCTCGGGCGGTGGAGGCGGCACGTAGCGCACGAGCTCCATCGCGTCCAGGTAGCCGCGCATGGTGGTGAGCGGCTTCCCGTAGTCGTGCCCGCGCGCCTCCACGGTCGGTCCGTGGCTCACCCCGATGCCGAGCAGGAACCGCTCCGGAAACGCATCGGCCAGCGCGTACGCGCCCGTCTTCATCGCGAACGCGTCGCGCGCGTAGATGTTCGTGATGCCGGTGGCGACCACGATCCGGTCGGTCGCCCCCAGCAGGATGCCCGCGTGGGCGAAGGCGTCCTTGTTGGCGGCGCCCT
>JBJMLG010000029.1:0-8848 GCA_045805385.1 Thermoleophilaceae bacterium | reverse complement strand
GTGCTGCGCGTGTCGAAGCTGTGGACCCAGACGGTGCTCGCGCCGGTGATCAGCAGCATGCTCTTCATCCTCGTGTTCGGGCTCGCGCTCGGCGGCCGTTTCAAACAGGTCGAGGGCTTCGACTACCGCGAGTTCATCGTCCCCGGCCTGATCACGATGGCGATGGTGCAGGCGGCCTACAACAACAACGCCTCGTCGATCTTCCAGGCGCGCTCCGACCGCTACATCAACGACGTCCTGTCCGCGCCGATGCACGCCTGGCAGATGAACCTCGGCTACAACGTCGGCGGATTCGTGCGCGCAATCTGGATCGGCGCGTCCCTGCTCGTCCTGTCGCTGCCGCTCACGGGCGTGCCGGTGCGCGAGCCGCTCGTTCTGATCGTGGCCGTCACGCTCGGCGTGATCCTGTTCTCGGCGCTCGGGACCGTGGTGGGGATCTTCGCTCAGACCTTCGACCACCACACGTTCGTGTCGAACGTGGTGATCCTCCCGCTCACGTTCGTCGGCGGCGTCTTCTACTCGGTCGACCGGCTCGGCTCACCGTGGCACGAGCTGTCGCACGTGAACCCGGTCTTCTACCTGGTGAATGCCGTGCGCTACGGCTTCCTCGGGACCGCGGACGTGAGCGTCTGGCTCGCGCTCGGGGTGACGGCGGCGCTGGCGATCCCGGCCTACGCCTGGTCGCACTGGCTGTTCGTGACGGGCCGGAAGCTGAAGGCTTAGCGCTCGAGCTCGCGCGAGGCCTCGCTGGCCCACGCGACCGCCTGGTTGTAGGCGTCCTGCACCGACACGCCGATGCGCGGAGCGAGCTCCACGAGCTTCTGGAAGTCGCCGCTCTCGAACGCGAGCACGGCTCCGAGGACGCGGCCCTTCGGACCCTCCTGCTCCGAGAGCGCGATCTTCAGCTCGTCCGACAGCGGAAGCGAGCCGAGGATCTTCTCCATCGGCGCATCCATCAGCGCCTCGACCACCGAGAACATGCCGACCGTGAAGTGCTCCTCATGCTCGCGCTGCACCTGGCTCGGCGACAGCAGCTCGCACATGCGCGCGCGCATCAGCGCCGTGACGATCAGCTCGTGCGGCTTGTCGTCCACGCCGGCCATCACGAGCAGCGTGGACCAGCGCTTGATCGCCTGAAGGCCGAGCAGCACCATCGCCTGGCGCACCGAGCCGACCTTCTGCGGCAGCGAGAAGAACGCCGAATTGATGTAGCGCAGCAGCTTGAAGCTGAGGCCCACGTCGCGGGTGATGAGCTTCTCCACCTCGTCGAAGTCGGAGTCGTCGGAGTTCAGCTGGGCGATCAGCTTGAGCTGCGCGAGCTTGTTCGAGGGGATGGCGCGCTGGCGCAGGATCTTGGGCTTGCAGAAGAAGTCGCCCTGGAAGTAGTCGATCCCGAGCAGCTTGCAGGCCTCGAACTCCTCGTAGCTCTCGACCTTCTCCGCCACGAGCTTCTTGCCGTAGGGCAGGAGCAGGCGCAGCTGACCCTCGAGTGCGGCCGGGTCGTGCTGGCGCACGTCGAGCTTCACGATGTCCGCGACCTCGAGCAGGGGCTTCACCGCGTCGGTGAACGTGAAGTCGTCGAGGGCAATCGTGTAGCCCTGTCGCTTGAAGCGCTGCACGCCGGCCACGAGCTGGTCGTCGACCTCCACGTCCTCGAGGATCTCCAGCACCATGCGCTCGGGCGCGAGCGGCGGCATCTGCGAGTCGAGGATGAACCGGCGCGTGACGTTGATCGAGGCGAGCCGGTTGTCGACGATCGCCTCGAGCCCCATCTCGGTGAAGGCGTTGCCGATCACCCGGGTGGTCGCCGCCTCGCCGTCGGCGACCAGCGCGAAGTTGCCCTCGCCGTCGCGGAACAGCAGCTCGTAGGCGTACACCTCCACCTGCCGGTCGTAGATCGGCTGACGCGCGATGAAGATGTCCGTGGCCGCGCTCTGCTCGGGCACGGGCTGTGGCTGGGCGTTCACCTCGCCCGTGTGATCGATCGGCGCCCGCGTATCTTGAGGCGGTGCCCGAACTCGACCGCATCGAACGCGAGATCACCGAGTGCCGGCGCTGCCCGCGGCTCGTCGAATGGCGCGAGAAGGTGGCGCGCGACAAGCGGCGCTCGTTCGCCGACGAGGAGTACTGGGGGCGTCCGGTGCCGGGCTTCGGCGACCCGGCCGCGCGGGTCTACATCCTCGGCCTAGCGCCGGCGGCGCACGGTGGGAACCGCACGGGACGGGTGTTCACCGGCGACCGCTCGGGCGACTTCCTGTTCGGGTCGCTCCATCGGACGGGCTTCGCCAACCAGCCGACGTCGATCCGCCCCGGCGACGGGCTCGAGCTGCGGGACGCGTTCCTGGCCGCCGCGGTGCGCTGCGCGCCGCCGGCGAACAAGCCGCTGCCCAGCGAGCGCGACAACTGCCTGCCGTATGCGGCCGCCGAGCTCGAGGCGATGCCCCGGGTGCGGGTGATCGTGTGCCTCGGCTCCTACGCCTGGGACTGCGCCTGCCGCCTGCTCGGCATCCGCCCCAAGCCGAAGTTCGGCCACCTGGCCGAGTACCGCCATGAGCGCGCGGTGCTGCTGGGCTGCTTCCACCCGAGCCAGCAGAACACGTTCACCGGCAAGCTGACGCCGCCGATGATGGACGCCGTGTTCGAGCGCGCCCGCGCTTTGGCGGGCGGAGCCACCGAAGCCCCCTAGCCGGCGAGGATCCAGCCGATGGCCGGCCGCGAGATGTCGCGGCCGGCCGTGGCTGGACCGGAGTTCCGGCTCTTCCTATTCGTACGCCAGTGCTTTGAGCACGTCGAGCTTCGCCGCGCGCCGGGCGGGAGTGATCGCCGCCAGCACCCCGGCGATCGCCGCCAGGATGAGCAGGAAGATCAGGGTCCCGATCGGGAATGACAGCGAGAAGCCCTCCGAGGCGAGCGGCCTCGAGACGATGATCGCGAAGAAGATCCCGAGCACCGTTCCGAGCGTCGCGCCGATGAGTGCGGTGATGACCGACTCGTAGCGCACGATCCGCTTGACCTGCTTGCGTGAGCCGCCGACCGCGCGGATCATGCCGATCTCGCGCGTGCGCTCGTAGATCGCGAGGACGAGCGTGTTCACGATCCCGAACAGCGACACGATCACCGCGAGCGAGAGCAGCACGTAGAAGAAGGACAGGATCCCGTTGACCCACTTGGTCTGGGTGTCCTTGAAGCCGTCCTTCGTCACGATCTCCGTCGTCGGGTACTGGCTCTTGAGCACGGATTCCGCCTGGCTCTTCACCTGGTCGGCGTTCGCGCCGGGCTTGGTGCCGACGAAGATGTACTGCGTCTGCTTCTGGCCGAAGTCGCGGGCCATCAGCGCGTTGGTGATCGTGAGGTCGCCCAGGGAGTGCGCGTTGTTCTTGTACGTCCCCTGGATCGTGAGCGGGACCTGCTTGCCCGACTGGGTCTTGACCACGAGCGCGTCGCCGACCTTCTTCTTGTGGCTGTCAGCCCACGACGAGCTGACTAGCACGCCGCTGTCGGTGAGCGAGCGGGCCGTCGCGTCCGAGCCCTTCTTCCACTCGAGGTGGAAGAGCTGCGTGAACGTGGCGGGCTCGATGCCGCTGATGCCGTCGGCGCTGCCGATGCCCTTGACCTGACCGGGCGCGGTTCCGACCGACGACGTGCCGCTGACGCCGTTCACGTTCTCGACCGCGTTGGCGGTGCTGCCGGGAATGAGCGACCAGCCGTCCTTGTTCTCGACCACGAACGACGCGGTGACGCTCTTGCCGATCGCGTTGTCGATCGAGTGGCGCAGACCGGCGGCGAAGATGGTCACGAAGATCACCAGCGCCAGACCGATCATGAGCGCGGCCGCCGTGCCGGCCGTACGGCCGGGGTTGCGAACGCTGTTCTCGCGGGCGAGCTGGCCGGTCACGCCGAAGGCGCGCTCGAGCGGGCCGCCGATCGCGGTGGACAGCGGCTTCACGAAGCGCGAGCTCACGAGCGCGGTGCCGAGGAACAGCAGCGCCGCGCCGCCGCCGACCGGGCCCATTGCCGCGCCGCCCGACTGGCCGCCGAAGAGGCCAAAGGCGAGAAGCGCGATGCCGAGCACCGAGATGCCGATGGCGAGCGGGGTCTTCAGCCGCGCCAGGCGGCCGCCCCCGATCTCGGCGCCCTCGCGGACGCCCTCGATCGGCGAGATGCGGGTCGCGCGCACCGCCGGGCCGAGGCTGGCGACGAGCGTAACCAGCGTGCCGACGACGAGGGACACGACGATGGTGCGGGTCTCGATCACGGTGCCACCCGAAGGCAGCTCCGCGCCGACCGCTTTGAACAGCGCCTTCAGGGCCGGCGCGAGGCCGATGCCCGCGAGCAGGCCGATCACCGAGGCGGTGAAGCCGACGATCAGCGCCTCGCCGGTCACGGCATTCAGCACCTGGCGGCGCGAGGCGCCGAGCGTGCGCAGCATCGAGAGCTCACGCGTGCGCTGGGCGATCGTGATCGAGAACGCGTTGAAGATCATGAACGCGCCCACGAACAGGGCCACGCCCGCGAACACCAGCAGCAGGACCTTGATGAAGTTGAAGCCGTCCTTGACGTCCTTCGAGTCCTGGCGGCCCTGCTCCTTGCCAGTCCGGACAGTGACCGAGTTGGGCAGGTCCGCACGCACGCGCGCAGACAGCTGGTCCGCGCTCACGCCCGGGGCGGCCTGGATGTCGACCGAATCGAAGCGGCCCACCTTGTCGAGGATCCGCTGCGCATCGGGCGTGGTCATCACCGCGATACCGGCGCCGGCCACCGAGTTCAGATCGCCGAACTTGGCGATGCCGACGAGCGTGTAGGTCTGTGCGGCCGAGTGGCCGAGCACCTTCACCTTGTCGCCGACCTTCCAGCCCTCCTTGGAGGCGGTGTGCTTGTCGAGCGCCACCTGCCCGGGGCCCGTCGGCGCGCGACCGCTCACGTAGTTGAACGCGTTGAACGGCTCTGGCTCGACGTTCGTCACGAAGTTCGGCGTGGTGTTCGAGCCGACCTTCTTGCCGTTCTTGCCGATGATGCTGCCCTGGTCGAACACGCCGCCGACGGCCTTCTGCACACCCGGCACCTGCTGGGTCTGCTTCAGGATGGCCGCGCTGAACGCCGGCGGGTTCTGGCCCTGGTTGCTGTCGTTGAACGCCTTGTGGGGCGTCACGGTCACGTCGATGCCCTTCGTGACCTGCGTGAAGACGCCGTCGAAGGTCTTCGAGATCGTGTCCGTGAGGATGTAGGTGCCCGAGATCAGGGCTACGCCGAGCACCACCGCAAATGCGGTCAGGAAAGTGCGGAGCTTCCTCTCGGTAAGCCCCCTGAGCGAGGTGGCGAGCATGTCAGGCGACCTCGCGCATCAGGTCGACGACCTCGCTGCGGTCGCCGGCCGGGCCTTCGCTCACGACCTTGCCGTCCTTCAGCACCACGATGCGGTCCGCCACCGAGGCGGCCGTCGGGTCGTGGGTCACCATGACCACGGTCTGGCCGTAGTCGTCGACTGCGCGGCGAAGCATGGCGAGGACCTCCTCGCCGGCCACGGAGTCGAGGTTGCCGGTCGGCTCGTCGGCGAACACCACGGCGGGGCGGGTGAGCAGGGCACGGGCCACTGCCACGCGCTGCTGCTGGCCACCGGACAGCTCCGACGGCTTGTGCTTGCGCCGGTCCGAGATGCCCACGGCCTCGATCAGCTCGTCGAGCCAGGCCGGGTCGGGCTTCTGGCCGGCCAGCTTCGTCGGCAGGGTGATGTTCTCCTCCGCCGTGAGGATCGGGAGCAGGTTGAAGAACTGGAAGATGAAGCCGAACTTGTCGCGCCGAAGCTGGGTGAGCTTCTTGTCGTCGAGCTCACCGAGCTCGACGCCGTCGACCGCGACCGAGCCCGTGGTGGGCCGGTCGAGTCCCGCGAGGATGTGCATGAGCGTGGACTTGCCGGAGCCGGACGGCCCCATGATGGCCGTGAACTGGCCCTTCGGAAAGCCGACGGTCACGCCGTCGAGGGCATCCACCGCAGCGTCGCCTTCGCCATAACGACGACGGACGTCTACGGCCGAGACGATGAGGGGGGAAGACAAGGTTGCGAGTCCTTTCGATCCGGAGCGGGACAGGGGAACCGCACGATGGTGGCCGATGGGGCCGGAGATTCCACTGGGGGGACCCGGCTTCTTGCGGGTGGGGATACCCGCACTACATTTTCTGAAGTAAGCCGGCCTAGGCTTGGAGGTAGGTGAGCACCGCCAGGACGCGGCGGTGGTCCTCGGCCGTGGGCGTGAGGCCGAGCTTCCCGAAGATGCTCGTCACGTGCTTCTCCACGGCCCGCTCGGTGACGACGAGCTGCTCGGCGATCGCGTTGTTCGAGCGGCCCTCGGCCATCAGGCCGAGCACTTCGCGCTCGCGCGGGGTGAGCGCCTCGAGCGGGTCTTCTCGGCGGCGGCGGCCGAGCAGCTGCGCGACCACCTCGGGGTCGAGCGCGGAACCCCCCTCGGCCACGCGCCTGACGCTGTCGGTGAAGCGCTCGATGTCGGCGATCCGGTCCTTCAGCAGGTAGCCGACGCCCTCGGCGTTCTCGGCCAGCAGCTCGAGGGCGTAGCCCTCCTCCACGTACTGGGACAGCACGAGCACGCCGGTGTCGGGGTGCTCCGCGCGAATCTTCTGGGCGGCGCGGAGGCCGTCGTCGGTGTTCGTGGGCGGCATGCGCACGTCCACGATCGCCACGTCGGGCTTGTGGGCGGCGACCTTGCGCAGCAGGTCGTCGGCGTCGCCGGCCTGGGCCACGACGTCGAACTCCGCCTCCTCGAGCAGGCGCACCACGCCCTCTCGCAGAAGCACCGAGTCTTCAGCGACCACTACGCGCATGGGATCTCCGCATAGATAACCGTGCCTTCACCGGGATAGCTGTCGACCTCGAGTTGACCATCCAGCGCGGCGACTCTATCCGCAAGTCCGTTGAGACCGGAGCCGCGCCGTATGTCGGCGCCGCCAACACCGTCGTCTTTGACCTGTACGAGAGCCATGTCGTTCTTCTGCACTACGTTGACGGACACGGAGGACGCCTCCGCGTGCTTGGCGACGTTTGTGAGCGCCTCCGCGACCACGAAGTAGACCGCCGCCTCCACCCGCTCGGGCATTCGATCTCGCATAAGGACGTCCAGATCGACCGGGACCGGCGAGCGGCCCGCGAGCCCGGACAGCGCCGGCTTGAGCCCGCGGTCGGTGAGCACAGCGGGGTGGATGCCCCGCGCAATCTCGCGGACCTCCTCGATCGCGTGGCGCAGCCCCTCGTCGGCGCGGTCGAGCATCTCGCCCGCGCCCGCCGGGTCCTTCTCGATCTTCGCGCGCGCCATCTTCAGCTCGAGCGCCAGCGACACGAGCCGCTGCTGCGCGCCGTCGTGCAGGTCACGCTCGAGGCGCCGGCGCGACTTCTGCTCGGCCTCGAGGATCCTGCTGCGCGCCGAGCGGGCCGAGGCAAGCGCCGCGCGCAGCTGCGCCTCGATTCCCTCGCGCTCGAAGACCGGTCCCAGCCTGGCGGCTGCGCGTGCCACCTCCTTGTCGCCGGCGAGCCCCGCCTCGTGCACGATCGCCGCGACCGGGCGGCCGCCGTGCACCACCGGCGTCCAGGCGCGCTTTGGATCGCCCGGCTCGGGCAGCTCGACGGTTCGTCCGCGGCGGTCCACGTAGCGCTCCTTGCGCTCGTACCAGTAGACGACGCGCAGCGAGCGGTCGCCGAGCACGCGGGCAAGTTCCTCCCGGAGCTCGCTCCTCGCCGGAGCGGAGGCCGCCCGCGAGAGGAGGTCCTCGAGCGCCTCGGCGCGGTCTGCCGTCGAGCGGACGCGGCGCGCGGTCACGAGACCGTGGGAACGAGCGCCTCGATGGCCTCGCCGCTGAGCTCGGACTTCGGTACGAAGCCCCGCGCTCCGCTGCGCGACACGAGCGGCCCGTAGTCGGACAGCTCGCGGCTCGAGGTGAGAACGACGTGCGGCGGGTTGTCGTCGCCGGTGAGCCGGGCGGCCACGTCGAACCCGTCTAGGTCCGGCAGCTGCACGTCGAGCAGCACGATGTCGGGCTGGAGCCGGCGGGCGTCCATCAACCCGCTCATCCCGTCCTCGGATTCGCCGACCACGTCATAGCCCTCCGCTTCCAGCAGAAGCCGAGCGGACGCCCGGAAACTTGGATGGTCGTCCACGATCAGGACTGTCAGTGCCACTGCAGGAATTGTGAAGTCATGCGGAATTAGCGCCCATACGGTTAGCCACACCCCCGTGCCCCCTCTGACCGGAGACCAGGTTGCCCAAGTCTGGGGGATCCGCGCCCGCCGCAGTACGCTGGTGGGTCGGATGAAAGTCGATCCGCTGCAAAGCTTCACCCCACAGGTTCGCGATTGGTTCCTGCGTGCCTTCGCGGAGCCGACCAAGGCGCAAACCCAGGCCTGGCCCGCCATCGCGCGTGGGGAGAGCGTGCTGCTGTCGGCCCCGACTGGCTCCGGAAAGACGCTCGCGGCGTTCCTCTGGGGCCTCGACCGGCTCGTCGCGAATCCGCTGCCCGAGGGCGAGCGGCGCACGCGCCTCGTGTACGTGTCGCCGCTGAAGGCGCTCTCGTACGACATCGAGCGCAACCTGCGGGCGCCGCTCCAGGGCATCGGCGGCGACATCACCGTTGCGCTCCGGACCGGCGACACTCCGCAGCGCGAGCGCCAGGCGATGATGCGCAAGCCGCCGGACATCCTGATCACCACGCCGGAGTCGCTCTACCTCATCCTCACCTCGCAGGCGCGCGAGATGCTCCGCGACGCCGAGTGGGTGATCGTCGACGAGATCCACGCGGTGGCGCAGACCAAGCGCGGCGCCCATCTGGCGCTCACGCTCGAGCGACT
>JBJMLG010000028.1:0-3204 GCA_045805385.1 Thermoleophilaceae bacterium | reverse complement strand
GTCGACTGGATCGCCGACAACAGCGTGCGGCTGAACGCCGCGAACGCATCCGCCGAGCCGATCGACCCGGACCTGTCCGAGAAGATCCGCGCCTCCTTCCTGCTCGCGGGGCCGCTGCTTGCCCGCTTCGGGCGCGTGCACATGCCGCCGCCGGGCGGCGACGTGATCGGGCGGCGCAGGCTCGACCCGCACCTCGACGCCTTCCGCTCGCTCGGCGCTGACGTGCAGCACAACCGCTGGTGCGACCTGCGGGCACCGCACGGCCTGCGCCCCGCCGACTTCTTCCTCGACGAGCCATCGGTGATGGCGACCGAGAACGCGCTGATGGCTGCGGCGCTCACGCCCGGCTCGACCGTGATCCACAACAGCGCGTCCGAGCCGCACGTGCAGGACCTCGCGCGCGTGCTGCTGCAGATGGGCGCGCGCATCGAGGGCATCGGCTCGAACGTGATGATCGTGCACGGGCAGGAAAGCCTCGGCGGCGCCGACTACCGCATCGGCCCGGACTACATCGAGGTCGGAAGCTTCATCGCGCTGGCCGCCGTGACCGGCGGCGAGCTCCACATCAAGGACGTGGTGCCGCAGGACATGCGCATGACCTCGCTCGTGTTCGAGCGCCTCGGCGTGGAGACGATCTTCCAGGGCGACGACCTCGTGGTGCCGGCCGGGCAGCGGCTGCACGTGCGCGACGACGCCGGCGAGCAGACCGCCACGATCCAGGACGGACCGTGGCCGGCGTTCCCCGCCGACCTCACGAGCATCGCGCTCGCCCTCGCCACGCAGGCCGACGGCCTGGTACTGATACACGAGAAGATGTTCGAGAACCGACTGTTCTTCGTGGACAAGCTGATCAACATGGGGGCTCGGGTGATCCTGTGCGACCCGCACCGTGCGGTCGTAGCTGGCCCGAGGCGTCTTCACGGTGAGCGCATGGAGAGCCCCGACATCCGTGCCGGCATGGCGATGCTCATCGCGGCGTTGTGCGCCGATGGCACATCCGAGATCGGCAACATCCGCCAGATCGACCGCGGCTACGAGCGGATCGACGAGCGCCTGCGCCTGCTCGGGGCACGCATCGAGCGCGTGTCCAGCGAAGAGCCGGTCCCCACGGCGTAGTCCGGCCTACTCTCCGGGGGGCTCATGATCCACCCGATCCCTCCAGGGACCAGAGACGTCCTGCCTGACGAGATGCGCGAGCTGCGCGCGCTGTCCGACGGCCTGCGCGCCGAGTTCGAGCGCGCCGGCTACGGCGAGGTGTGGACGCCGACGATGGAATACGAGGACGTGCTGCGGCGCGGCGACGAGCGCGCGGCCGGCGCGGGCTACCGCCTCTTCGACGAGCACGGCCAGGTGCTTGCGCTGCGTGCTGACTCGACGATCCCGATCGCCCGACTCGTAGCGGCGCGCTACCAGGACGCCGAGCCGCCGCTCCGCTTCTGCTATTTCGCGCACGCCTACCGCGAGGTGCACCGCGGGAGCGCGCAGGCGCGCGAGTTCCTCCAGGGCGGGATCGAGCTGATCGGCCCGAGCGCGCCCGAGGGCGACGCCGAGGTCGTGGCGCTCGTGTCGTCCGCACTCGAGGAGGCGGGACTGCGTCGCCACCGGATCGGCCTGGGCGACGCGTCGCTCTACCGCACCCTGCTCGCCGACTACGGCGTGCCCGAGGACGAGCGCCTGCCCCTGCTCGAGCGGCTCTCGCGGCGCGACCTCGTGGGCGTCGGCGTGAGCGTCGAGCGGCTCGGGCTGCCCGCCGCGGCGCGCGACGTGCTCACCACCCTGCCGGCGCTGCGAGGCGGCCCGGAGGTGCTCGAGCGCGTGAGCGACTCGCACGTGGCGGGCGCCATAGAGAACCTGCGGGCGACGCACGACCTGCTCGCCGAGCGTGGGATCGGCGACCGCGTGATCTTCGACCTCGGTCTCGTGCGCGAGCTCGGTTACTACACCGGCGCCGTGTTCGAGGTGTACGACCCCGCCGTCGGCTTCGCCCTCGGCGGCGGTGGCCGCTACGACGATCTGCTGGGCCGCTTCGGGCGCCCGCTCCCCGCCTGCGGTGTGGCGCTCGATATGCAGCGCGTGCATCTGGCCCAGGCGGCCGAGGAGCGCCTCGCGCGCGAGGAGGCACCGGCATGAACGGTTTGACGATCGCGGTCCCGCGCGGGGCGCTGTTCACGGAGACGCTCGATCTGCTCGACCGCCTGGGCGTCGACACCGCCGAGGTGCGCTCGAACGATCGCAGGCTCGTGTTCCCCGAGGCGGGGCTCGTGACCATGCGCCCGAGCGACGTGCCCACCTACGTGGAGCACGGCGCCGCCGACATAGGGATCACCGGGAAGGACGTGCTGCTCGAGCAGGACGAGCGCGAGGTGTACGAGCTGCTCGACCTGGGGTACGGCAGCTGCCGCATGGTTGTCGCGGAGCCGGAGGGCGAGAGCGCGATCGAGGAATCGATCCGGCGGCTGGGCGCCGTGCGGATCGCGACCAAGTACCCGCGCATCGCCACGCGCCACTTCTCGGACACCGGGCGCCAGGCCGAGATCGTCGAGGTGAAGGGCTCCGTGGAGATCGCGCCGCTGACCGGCCTCGTCGCCGCGATTGTGGATCTCACCGCCACCGGCAAGACGCTTGTGGAGAACCGGCTCGTGGAGCGCGAGGAGATCGTCGTGTGCAGCGCACGCCTGGTCGCGAACCCTGTCGCGCACAAGCTCAAGGCCGCGGCCATCGACGACCTCGTTGCGCGTATCCGCTCGCTCGACGGAGCGCTCGCATGAGACTCCGCGCCGTCAGGTTCGGCCCGGGAGCGGGCGCCGCCGAGGTACGGGCGATCGCTCCCGCGGCCGACGAGCCGGCCGCGGAGGTCGCCGACATCCTCGCCGACGTGCGCGACCGCGGCGACGCCGCCGTGCGGGAGTTGAGCGCGCGCTTCGACGGAACCGCGCCGGGCGAGCTCCGCGTGCCGGACCAGGCACTCGACGCCGCGCTCGATTCGCTCGACGCGGGCGTGCGGGACGGCATCGAGGCGGCGATCGCGAACGTGCGCGCCGCCGCCGAGGCACAGCTGCGCGACCCGGTGTCGGTCGAGCTGGAGGACGGCCAGCAGATCGAATATGTGGAGGTGCCCGTGAAGCGGGCGGCTGCATACGTGCCCGGCGGCCGGGCGCCGTACCCCTCGACGGTCGTGATGTGCGCCGTGAGCGCCAGAGTGGC
>JBJMLG010000027.1:0-7833 GCA_045805385.1 Thermoleophilaceae bacterium | reverse complement strand
TCTTGGCGCCGACGAGCCCCGCGGCGGCCGCGGCGTCGTGGCGGTCCATCGTGAAGTGACCGCCGATCGGCACGAGCGCGACGTCGATGTCGTCGCGCCTACCGGGAAGCGCCAGATCCGAGAACAGGCAGGTGTCGCCGACGTGGTAGACCACAGTGCCGTTGAGGTTGATCACGAGCCCGCCCGGCGGCGACACCGTCCCGTTCGGCGTGGTGGAGGTGTGGATCGCGGGGACGATTCGCACCCAGCCGCCGTCGAACTCCGCGGTGCCGCCGAAGTTGGGGTTGGTCACCTGCTCCACGCCCTGGCCCTCGAGCTCGCCGGCTATCTCGGTGAGCGCCACGCAGTGAGCGCCCGTGCGCTTGGCGATGTCCACGATGTCGCCATAGTGGTCCTGGTGCCCGTGCGTGAGGAAGATGTGCGTCGGCTCCATCTCGTCGGCCGACGCGGCGGCCTTCGGGTTCCCGGTGAGGAACGGGTCGATCAGGATGCGGGTGTCGCCGTCGGCCAGCTCGAAGCAGGCGTGGCCGAGGAAGCGGATGTCCATGGTCAGTCTGTCCTTTCGTCCTTCGGGATCTCGAGCTCGCGCGCCAGCTCCCAGCCGACCGCCACGCCCACGAGCATGCCGAGGCGCGTCTCCTCCGCGAGCAGCGTGCGCACGGCGATCAGGCGCTCGTCAGGGTCGTCGCTGCGAAGCGCCTTCGCGACCTCACTCTCGTGCGCCTCGAACCAGCCGCCGGAGCGGAGGGCGGTCGCGAGTATGTGCTGGAGCTGCGGCGCGATCTCGGCGACGCGGGCCTCCGCCTCGCCGAACCGCTTTGGGTCGCTGAGCGCCTCCAGCGCGCCGTCGATCTCGGCGTCCGTGAACTGGCGCTCGGGCACGGCCGCCCATAATAGGTGCGTGCAGGAGCTCAAGCTCACCGCGCTCTCCCACGGCGCCGGCTGCGCGTGCAAGCTGCCGCCGGGCGAGCTGCACTCGCTGCTCGAGCAGATTCCGCGGCCGCCCGACGCCGATCTCCTCGTGGGCGCCGAAACCGCGGACGACGCCGCCGTCTACCGCGTGTCGGACGACCTGGCGATCGTCACCACGATCGACTTCTTCACGCCGATAGTGGACGATCCGTACGAGTTCGGGCGCATAGCGGCCGCCAACGCGCTGTCGGACATCTACGCGATGGGTGCGGAACCGATGACCGCGCTGAATGTGGTGGCGTGGTCGCTCGAGGAGCTCGGACGCGAGGCGCTCTCCCAAGTGCTCCGTGGAGGGGCCGACACCGCGGCCCAGGCGGGCGTCGCGATCGTGGGCGGGCACTCGATCGACGATCGCGAGCCGAAGTACGGACTGGCCGTCACCGGCCGCGTGCACCCCGACCGCCTGTACCGCAACTCCACCGCCCGGGCGGGCGACGACCTGCTCCTCACGAAGCCTCTCGGCGGAGGCGTCGCGTCGACAGCGGCGAAGCGCGGAATCGCGTCAGCCGGGCTCTCGAAGCGTGCGGCCGAGGTGATGATGGAGCTGAACCGCGAGGCGTCGCTTCTCGCGCGCGAGGCCGACGTGTCGGCGGTCACCGACGTGACCGGCTTTGGACTGCTCGGGCACCTTCACGAGATGACGCTCGCGAGCGGCGTCGCGGCCGAGGTCGACGCATCCGCGGTTCCAGCCATCGAGGGGGTGCTCGAGCTGCTGCGCTCGTCCGAGCCGCCGATCGCGGGCGGCACTCGCCGCAACCGCGCCTGGGTCGAGCCTTGCGTCAGCTTCGGCGGCGAGGTGCCAGAGGAGCTGCGCTGGCTCGTGTGCGACGCGATGACCTCGGGCGGACTGCTCATCGCCGCGCGGCCCGGCTCCGGCGCGCCGGGCACGCCCATCGGCCGGCTCGTGGAGGGCGACGCCGGCTCGATCGCGGTCAGCGCCTGAGCTGCGCCAGGCCCAGTCCGAACACCGCGCCGGCCGCCGCGCCGCCAATGCCGGCGACGATGCTCGCGTCCGGCCAGGCCACCGCGAGCAGCAGCAGGACGGCGGCGAACACGTAGGCGCCGATCAGGTCCGTCTCGCGGTCGTCGCCGCGCCCGAGCGCCATCCGATCCTCCACGAGCCAGGCCGTCACGAGCCCGAGCGCCGCGCCGTTGGCGCCGAGGGCGGGCAGGTCGTTGACGGCCACGGCGAGGGCCGCGCCCGCTGCGCCGGAGCCGATGAACACGAACAGCGGCGCCCACCAGCCGAAGCGGCGCTCGATCGAGGCGCCGAAAATGGCGGTCGCGAACAGCGCGATGAACGCGTAGCCCGCGTTGTTGTGCAGGAACGGCGTGGCGAGCACGCGCCACCAGTCGGTGCCTGGCTTGAAGAAGAGGCCGCCCATGTCGTCGAGCGACAGGTCGGTGGAGCTCGACAGCACGCCCGAGACCGCGACGAGAGTCGCCACCAGCGACGCGACGACAAGCAGGCCGGTCGCGTATGGCCGGGCGTCGATCGCGATGCCCGGGATCTCGCCCCGGCGCATGCGCGGGAGCGTGGGCCGGCGACGCTTGCGGCGCGGCTCCTCGCCCTCGGCTCCACGCTCGATCTTGGGCGCCCGCTTCCGCACCCGCTGGCCGCAGTACGGGCACTCGGTCACGTACGGGCTCACCTCGGAGCCACAGTTGCGGCAGACGACGAAGAGGTCCGGCTGGCTCACTGACCCGAGGATACTGGCGCTGACCAGCCCGTCCGCCGGATTCCCCGGCCGCTCTGGCGGCTAGACGGGGGCAGAGTCTGGGGCGGTCTTCTCGACGATCTCGGCGACGACCTCCTTGAGGTCGTGATTGGCCTCGTAGACCACCACCTGGCGCGAGGCGCCGTTGCCGCGGTCGAGCAGATCCTCGATGCAGTCGAGGTCGTCGGCGGACCCGAGATCCTGGGCGTGCTCGCGCATCCGGTGGAGCACGCGGCGCACGAGCTCGCGCGTCTGGACGCGGTGCGTCTTCGGCAGGTCCACGAGCTCGCCGTCCAGGCCGTGCCTGGCGGCAAGCCACTTGTTCTCGTCGAGCATCTGGTACGGGAACTGCGACAGGCGCTTGCCGGCTTCGAAGTGCTCCGCGAGCTCGCGCACGAGCGCCTGGATCAGCGCCGCCATCGCCAGCGTGTGCTCCACCCGCGTCTGGGCGTCCATCACGCGGATCTCGACGGTGCCGAAGCGCGGATGCGGGCGCACGTCGTACCAGAGGTAGGTGTAGTCCTCGATCACCTTCGAGTCGACCATGAACTGCACGCGCTTGGAGAAGTCCTCGAAATCCTTGTAGGTGGGCGGGATGCCGACCCGCGGGAAGGCGCGGAAGATCGGCGTGCGGGTGGACAGCAGCCCGGTGAGGTCGGCCCGCCAGAAGGGCGAGTTGGCCGACAGCGCGAGCAGCATCGGCAGGTGTACGCGCATGCCGTTGGCGACGTGAACCGCCTTGTCGGGATCGTCGACGGCCACGTGCACGTGCATTCCGAAGATGAGCTCCTGGCGGGCCACGAAGCGGAGTGCGGCGATGAGGTCGCGGTAGCGGCTGCGCCCCACCACGCGCTGGTCCTCCCACATGGCGAACGGGTGCGTGCCCGAGGATCCGATCGTGAGCCCGTGCTTCGCGGCTCCCGCCGACACGTCACGGCGCAGCCCTCGCAGCTCGCGGCCCGCTTCGACGGTGTTCGGGTGAGGATGAGTCGCGACCTCCAGCACCGACTCGAGCAGCTCGGGCTTCACCTGATCGTCGCGAGAGGGCACGGCGCGGAGCATCGTCTCGATCGAGTTCGAGAGGTCGAGCGTCTCGGCGTCGAGGATCATCAGCTCCTCCTCGATACCGATCGTGTAGGAGGGCCCCGTGAATCGGTGCTCCACGCGCGCATCGTACCCGCGTGCCGGGCGCGTACCCACTTCTTGGCGCTCGGCATTTGCGCTTGAATGCCCTTATCGCATAGACCAACTAGGAGGCGAAGGCAAAGCCCCATGACACTGGGATACGACGGAAAGCTGTTCATCCTCGCGTTCGACCATCGCGGGTCCTTCCAGAAGAAGTGGTTCGGGATCGAGGGTGAGCCCACCGATGACGACGTACGCCGCATCGCGGACGCCAAGCATCTGATCTTCGAGGGCCTGCTCGCCTCGCTCGACGAGGGCGTCGACGCGGGCGTGGCCGGTGCGCTCGTCGACGAGCAGTTCGGCGGACCCGCGAACATCCCGCAGGAGGCCAAGCAGCGCGGCCTGAAGGTCGCGATGCCGGTCGAGAAGAGCGGGCAGAACGAGTTCGACTTCGAGTACGGCGACCAGTTCGGCGAGCACATCGAGAGGTTCGACCCCGACTTCTCCAAGGTGCTGGTCCGGTACAACCCGGACGACGAGCGGGAGCTGAACGAGCGCCAGCTCGGGCGCCTGAAGAAGCTTGAGAACTGGCTGCACGAGCACGACCGGCGGTTCCTGTTCGAGCTGCTCGTGCCCGCCACCGAGCAGCAGCTCGAGTCCGTGGGCGGCGACTCCGACCGCTACGACGCCGAGGTGCGGCCCGAGCTGATGCGCCGCTCGATCGAGGAGATCCAGGCGTTCGGGATCGACGTGGACGTTTGGAAGATCGAGGGCGTGGACGAGCGCTCGGACGCCGAGATGCTGGCCCGGCAGACCCGCGCGGGCGGGCGGGACAACGTGGTGTGCGTGCTGCTCGGCCGCGGAGCCAACGACGACAAGGTCGATCACTGGCTGCGGCAGGCGGCGCCCGTGGAGGGATTCGTGGGCTTCGCGATCGGCCGCTCGATCTGGGGCGACCCGCTGAAGGCGTTCATCGACGGCTCGCTCGAGCGCGATGCGGCCGCCCGGCAGATCGCCGACAACTACCTGCGCTTCGTGCGCGTCTACGAGGAGGCGGAGGCGGCGACGCCCGCCTAGGGCGTCCCGTTCGGACTGCGCGGGCGATACCCTTCCTTCCCGTGGCGACTCGTATGCGCCAATCGCTCGCGCAGTTCGAGGCGGCCTTCCGTGAGGAGGCCGCCGAAGAGGCGCTGCGCCGGGAACGGCTCCGCCGCGAGGCCGCGGAGCGCTCGCGAGCACGCCGTCAGCACAAGGTCCAGAAGAGCGGCACCATGCGCTTCGGCGTGCTGGTGTTCGTGATCCTCGCGACGACGGTCATCGTCACGATCGCGATGTTCCAGACGCTCTCGCTGCTGATCGGCGGCTGAGCCGGCGCGCCGCGCCGCGCGCGGCCTACTTGCCGGACTGGGAGGACTTGAGGCGGTCGAGCGCCTCGTTCACCTGGGCGCGGTCGGAGTGCTCCGCGCCGGCAGCCTTCTCCTGCTGGATCTCGAGGTAGACCTCTTTGCGAAAGACGGGGATGGACCGCGGCGCCTCGATGCCGATGCGGACCTTCTCACCCATGATCGCGAGGACCGAGACCTCGATGTCGTCCCCGATCATGATGCTCTGGTTGGCCTTTCTGGTAAGGACCAGCATCAATGCCTCCCTGCCCCAGTACGTCCTAAGACATGCCTGCGTCCGCCAAGCACACCACCGGACATAACCGGGGTATGAGCGCCTCCGTGCGTGAGTGTATCGGTCATCGTCACCGCGCCCTGCAGGTCCGCTGAGGGGGAGCCCGCGAGCTTTCTCCTCGTGACGGGGAACCCAGAGTCTAGGCCAAGGCCGGGATGCGATGGAAGGTCTCTGGACGTTTGTCGTGGGGTAGATAGGCCCTCCCCGCGCGATTGCTAGTGTTGCCGCCGCTCGTGGCTAGACGATCGCTCAAATCACAGCTGAACCAGATCCGGAGCTGGGTCAGGGAGGGGCGCACCGACGCCTGGATCGCCCATCAGCTCGAGGTGAGCGTGAAGGACATCGACGCCTTCAAGCGCGAGCACGGGCTCACCCCGGAGGACGGCGACGGCGACGGCCCTCGCTACGAAGACGAGGTTGATCTCCGCGCCGAGGACGATGCCCTCGTGGCGGCCGCGCTCGAGGCCGAGCCCGAGGAGGAAGAGGACGAAGACGAGGACGAGGAAGGCGACGACGCCGAGCCGAAGGGGCGCCGCCGCCGCGGGCGCCGCGGAGGCCGCGGCCGCAAGCGCCGGACCGGGCCGCGCGAGCTCGAGGGAACCTTCGACCACGGGGACGAGGGCTACGGCCTGTGGCTCGACCCCGAGGTGCAGGACGACGCGATCTACGCCGAGCATTGGGCCGGGCACCGCCCGGTGACGATCACGATCGAGCCCGATCGGATCGTCATCCGGCGCGCCGGCGAGGACTCCGGCGACAACGACGAAAACGGCGCGGACGACGACGAGGGCTAGACCCGGGCGCTAGTCGCGCCTGATCTCCTCGCGGGTGCGGCCGCCGCCGTAGTTGGTCGCCTCCCGCGCGTACCGGTGGAACGCCGAGTCCACCACCCAGGTCGTATCCGTCCCGGACGCCCACCGCTGCGCGATCTCGTCGGCCCAGTCCGTGCCCGCGGCGTAGAAGTTCGCCAGCTCCTCGACGCTGAACGACGAACCGAGCCTGCGGCGCAGCTCCTCGAGCACCGCCTCGGCGGCACGCTCGAGCTGGAAGCGCGCGGGCTCGTCGGTGTCTCGGATGCGGCGCTCGCCCTCGCGCCACTGGAAGAGCGCGTTCTCGACCGGATAAGGCACGCCCCCCACGGTACCCAGAGCGGCCCGCGGGGAACGCCCAGCTCAGCGGCCGGGGATGTTCTCGATCACGTAGGCGCGCTCGCCCTGCTTGACCATGCCGAGCTCGCGCGCGCGCCGCTCGAGCGCCTGAGGACTGCGCAGATCGGAGATCCCCTGCTCGAGGCGGGCGTTCTCCTGCTCGAGTGAGCGCAGCTCCTCGCGCTGGCGGCCCGCCGTCTGCGACTGGGACAGGTAGCGGTGCAGCGGCGAGATGTAGAGCAGCAGGATCACGCCGAGGACCGCCAGGAGCGAGAGGCGGCCCACGCGGTCCCAGCGGATTGCAGATGTCCCGGTGCGCCTGGGCGCGGCGGGGCGCCGGCGCTGGGCGCCGGCGCGCGGGCGGGCTACGGTGGCTTCGGCCATTGCGGCGAATTTCGCCCCTGCAAGGCCCATCCCTGCGGCCCAGCAGGGCCTGGGCGCCACCTTTCATCCTGTTTTTCGGAGTTGCGAAGCGCAACGATCGGAGTTGCGCGCCGCAACGGTCCGCAGTTGCGCGGCGCAACGGTCCGCAGTTGCGCGGCGCAACGGTCTGGAGTTGCGCAGCGCAACTCCGAAAAAAGGGAATGCGGTGTTCTAGCGGCGGAAGGCCGAGCGTCCCGGGTAGGTGGCGCTCGAGCCGAGCGCCTCCTCGATCCGAAGCAGCTGGTTGTACTTCGCCGTGCGGTCCGAGCGCGAGGGGGCGCCGGTCTTGATCTGGCCGCAGCCCGTGGCCACGGCCAGGTCGGCGATCGTCACGTCCTCGGTCTCGCCCGAGCGGTGCGACATCACCGCCGTGTAGCCCGCGTCGCGCGCGATCTGGATCGCGTCGAGGGTCTCGGTGAGCGTGCCGATCTGGTTCACCTTGATCAGGATCGAGTTCCCAACCCCCAGCTCGATCCCGCGGCGCAGGCGCTCGCTGTTGGTCACGAAGAGGTCGTCGCCGACGAGCTGGACGCGGTCGCCGATCCGCTCCGTGAGGAGCTTCCAGCCGTCCCAGTCCTCCTCGTCCATGCCGTCCTCGATCGACAGGATCGGGTAGCGGCCGGCCATCTCGGCCCAGTAGTCCGCCAGCTCCGAGGAAGACAGCGTGCGCCCCTCGTGCTCGAGCACGTAGGCGCCGCCCTCGTAAATCTCGCTGGTGGCCGGGTCGAGCGCGATGGCGATGTCGTCGCCGGGCCGGTAGCCGGCGGCCT
>JBJMLG010000026.1:0-8405 GCA_045805385.1 Thermoleophilaceae bacterium | reverse complement strand
GTCGTGTTCGGGCCGATCTTCGCCGCGTGGGCTCTCATCCTCACGTTTGCCTTCGGCCTGCGGAACCCGCACTTCCCGTCGACGCTGCGCGCCCAGCGCATCGTGATCGGAATCTCCGCTGTGCTCTTTGTGTGCGCCGTCGGAAGCGCCATCGCCACCGCCAGCCACAAGATCGGCGAGCGCAAGGGCCCGGAGAAGCAAAAGACCGCCTTCGTTCGCTGAGCCCGCGTTTCGGGTAGGCGCTCAAGCTGAAGGCGCACGGGCGACGTCCCGAGGATGCGCGTCCGTCACAATCCAGGGAGACAACGGGAACGATGGCATCCGCCACGGAGGAGACGCATGGCTGACGAGCAGACACAGGGCGCGGGCGGTGACGGCTCGGTAGCCACCGCCCAGGAGACGCTCACGGTCACCGACAACCGGACGGGCGAGACCTACGACCTCGAGATCACGGACGGGACCATCCGCGCGATGGATCTCCGCCAGATCAAGGTCAACGAGGACGACTTCGGGATGATGTCCTACGACCCGGCCTTCACGAACACGGCCGCCTGTCGCAGCGAGATCACGTTCATCGACGGCGACAAGGGCGTCCTCGAGTACCGCGGCTACCCGATCGAGCAGCTTGCGGAGCAGTCGTCGCACCTCGAGGTCACGTACCTGCTGATCCACGGCGAGCTGCCGACGCGCGAACAGCTCGACGACTGGTCTCACGAGATCACGCACCACACGTACGTGCACGAGAACGTGAAGAAGTTCATGGAGGGCTTCCGCCACGACGCGCACCCGATGGGCATGCTGCTCGGCACGGTCGGCGCGCTCTCGACGTTCTATCCCGACGCGAAGGACATCCAGTCGGACGAGGAGCGCCACATGGCCGCGGTGCGGCTCATCGCGAAGATGCCCACGCTCGCCGCCTTCTCCTACCGGCACAACCTCGGGCTGCCCTACATCTATCCGGACAACGACCTGAGCTATCCCGGCAACTTCCTCTCGATGCTCTACAAGATGACCGAGGTGAAGTACGAGCCGGACCCCCGGCTCGAGCGGGCGCTCGACGTGCTCTGGATCCTGCACGCCGACCACGAGCAGAACTGCTCCACGAGCGCGGTTCGCACGGTGGGCTCGTCACAGGTTGACCCGTACTCTGCCGTCGCCGCCGGAGTTGCCGCGCTCTACGGACCGCTGCACGGGGGCGCCAACGAGGCGGTCCTCAAGATGCTCGAGCGCATCGGGTCGAAGGACAACATCGCGGACTTCATCAAGGGCGTGAAGAACCGCGACGAGAAGCTGATGGGCTTCGGACATCGCGTGTACAAGAACTACGACCCGCGCGCGCAGATCATCAAGAAGCACGCCGACGAGGTGTTCGAGGTGACGGGCAAGAACCCGAAGCTCGAGATCGCGGTGGAGCTCGAGAAGCACGCGCTCGAGGACGAGTTCTTCGTCGAGCGCAAGCTCTACCCCAACGTCGACTTCTACTCCGGCCTGATCTACGAGGCGATGAGCCTGCCGACCGACATGTTCACCGTGATGTTCGCCATCCCGCGCACCGCGGGCTGGGTGGCCCAGTGGCTCGAGATGCTGAACGACCCGGAGACGAAGATCGCGCGCCCGCGCCAGATCTACACCGGCGCGCGTGAGCGCGATTACGTGCCGATAGACGAGCGCGGCTAGGAGCTGTAGTCGTAGAAGCCGCGGCCGGACTTCCTGCCGAGAAGTCCGGCCTCGACCATGCGCTGGAGCAGCGCCGGCGCCACCGCGCTCGGCTCCCTGAACTCCTCGTACAGCGAGTCGGCGACGTATAGGAGCGTGTCGAGACCGACCAGATCAGCCAGGGCGAGCGGCCCCATGGGGTGCGCCGCGCCGAGCACCATGCCGTGGTCGATGTCCTCCTTCGAGGCGAAGCCCGACTCGTACATGCGGATCGCCGACAGGATGTAGGGCACGAGCAGCGCGTTCACCACGAAGCCGGCCCGGTCCTTCGCCTCGATGGTGGTCTTCCCGAGCTGGCCCTCGGCGAACGAGCGCGCTCGCACGAGGGTCTCGTCGGAGGTCATGAGCGAGCGCACGATCTCGACCAGCTTCAGCACTGGCACCGGGTTGAAGAAATGCAGGCCGAGCACTCGTTCCGGGCGCGATGTCTCGGCGGCCAGCTTCATGATCGGCACCGACGAGGTATTGCTCGCGAGGAACTCCGCCTCGGGGAGCAGCCGGTCGAGTTCGCGGAACAGCTCGCGCTTCGCGTCCTCGGACTCGATGATCGCCTCGATAGCAGCGTCGGCACCCGCGACGTCGCCGAGGTCGGAGCTGAAGACGAGGCGGCTGAGCGCCTCTTCACGCTCAGCCGCGTCGAGCTTGCCGGATCCAACCGCGCGCTCCAGCGAGCGCTCGATCGACTGGCGCGAGCGCTCGGCGGTCGCCGTGTCGACCTCGATCAGCGTTACGTCCACGCCCGCGCGGGCGGAGACCTCGGCGATGCCCGAGCCCATCAGGCCGCCGCCGACGATGCCGATCCTCATCGATCGATGCTCGACATGTCCGGATAGCGCTCACCCGCGGCGACGCCCACCGGTGCCAGCTCGTCGAGCCGGCGCAAGTCGTCGTCGGTGAGCTCGACGTCGAGCGCACCCACGTTCTCCTCGAGGTAGTTGACGCGCTTGGTGCCGGGAATCGGCACGATGTCGTCGCCCTGGGCGAGCACCCATGCGAGCGCGAGCTGCGCCGGTGTGCAGTCCTTCTCCTCCGCGATCTCCCGCACGCGCTGGACGAGCTGCATGTTGCGGTCGAAGTTCTCGCCCTGGAAGCGCGGGTTGTATCGGCGGAAGTCGTCCTCGGCGAGATCGTCGATCGACTGGATCTGCCCGGTAAGGAAGCCGCGCCCGAGCGGTGCGTACGGCACGAAGCCGATTCCGAGCTCACGGATGGTTGGAAGGATCTCCTCCTCGGGATCGCGCGTCCACAGCGAGTACTCGGTCTGGAGCGCCGTGATCGGGTGCACCTCGTTCGCGCGGCGGATCGTCTCCGGCGACGCCTCGGAGAGCCCGAGGTGGCGCACCTTGCCCGCCTGCACGAGCTCCGCCATCGCGCCGACGGTCTCTTCGATCGGCGTGTTCGGGTCCACGCGATGCTGGTAGTAGAGGTCGATGTAGTCGGTCCCGAGCCGCTCGAGCGACGCATCGCACGCCTGGTGCACGTATTCCGGGCGGCCGCTGATGCCGCGCCGCTGCGGGTTCTCCGGATCGCGAACGTTCCCGAACTTCGTGGCCAGCACGACCTGATCGCGACGACCCGCGATCGCCTTGCCCACGAGCCGCTCATTCGCGCCGCTGCCGTACATGTCGGCCGTGTCGAGGAAGTCGATCCCGAGCTCGAGCGCCCGGTGGATCGTCCGGATCGACTCGGCCTCGTCGGTGTCCCCGTAGAACTCGGACATGCCCATGCAGCCGAGCCCCTCGGCCGATACCTCGAGCTCGCGCAGTCGTCGCCGCTCCATGCGGATTCCTTTCGTCTGGTTGCCCCGCTGACATCGTGGCAAAAGCGCCGGCTTCGGCCGGGCTCGCGGGGGTAACCTCGTGCTATGACCCGCGAACCGCTCTTCGACGGACACGGGCGGCGCATCTCGGACTTGCGCGTATCCGTCACCGACCGCTGCAACTTCCGCTGCCAGTACTGCATGCCGGCCGAGGGCCTGCCCTGGCTCGAGCGTGACGAGATCCTCCACTTCGAGGAGATCGAGCGGCTGGTGTCGCTGATGGCGACGATGGGCGTCACCGATGTACGGCTCACCGGCGGCGAGCCCCTGGTGCGGCGCGACTTCCCGAAGCTCGTCGCGATGCTCGCCCGGGTCGATGGCGTCGAGGATCTGTCGCTCACCACCAACGGCTATCTGCTCGAGCGCGACGCCGCGGCGCTCGTGGAGGCGGGCATCGATCGCGTGAACGTGTCGATCGACTCGCTGCAGCGAGACCGCTTCTTCCGGCTCACCCGGCGCGACTCGCTGCCGCAGGTGCTCCGCGGGCTTGACGCCCTGGCCGCGCACCCCGAGGTGCACCCGATCAAGGTGAACGCCGTCGCGATTCGGGGCTTCACCGAGGAGGAGGCGCTGCCGTTCGCCGAGTTCGCGCGCTCGTCGGCCTTCCAGGTGCGCTTCATCGAGTTCATGCCGCTCGACGCCGATCATGCGTGGAGCCCGGACGCAGTGCTCACCGGCGACGAGCTTCGCCGCATCATCCACGCGGTCCACCCGCTGGAGGAACTACCCCGCGAGCCGTCGTCGACCGCGCGCGTGTTCCGCTTCGCGGACGGTCGAGGCGAGATCGGCTTCGTCAACCCGGTGTCCGAGCCGTTCTGCGCAGACTGCAACCGCATCCGCCTCACCGCGGACGGCAAGCTCCGCACCTGCCTGTTCTCGCTCCAGGAGACGGACCTGCGCGCGCCGCTACGCGAGGGCGCGGACGACGCCTACCTTGAGCGCATCGTGCGCGAGGCCGTGTGGCGCAAGGAGCTCAAGCACCACGTGGGCGAGCCGGGCTTCCGCCAGCCCGCACGCACGATGTCTTCGATAGGCGGCTAGATCTTTTCTATCTGCTCGCGCGTCTCGTCGGCGCGGTCGCCGTGGAACGCCGCTGCCCGCTCCGCGCGGTCGGCCCGATCGTCCAGCTCCTCGGCCTGCTGAGCGTGGTGCTCGGCGGCCTGGCGGTGCGCCTCTGCCTCCGGCCGCAGCTCCTCGGCCTTCGCGGCGTTCGCCTCGACCTGCTGGTGGTGGCCTTCGAGCGTTCCCGTGAGCCGCTCGCGCGCGAGCGCCTTCTGCTCCCGGCGCCTACGCGTGACAACGGTGAGGAGCAGCACGAGCAGCAGAACGCCTACGGCGATGAGGATGATCGCAAGTGTGGACATGCATATGGCGTTCCCTCGCGCGGCTCGCGCCTAACGCGCTAGCTTGCGCGCAGTGGGGAGATACCGGGTCACCGTGAGGCGCGGCCCCAAGGTCGTACGCGAGAAGCACGAGTCGCTCGCCGACGCGCTCGACTCGATGCGGACGCGCGCGCAGGAGCTCTCCGAGACCGCGGACGCGCACACCCTCGACACCAAGCTCGGGAAGAAGTTCGAGCCCGTGCAGCAGGTCGTCGGGCGCATCGAGCTGCGCGGCCCCGGCGTGCCTCGCTCGGGCATCGACGTGCGCGGCGACGGCTCGACCGAGAGCTACACCGGCTGGGTGCGCCGAGAGCTGATCGAGCAACGCGACGGCGAAGACGCCTACGAGGCCCTCCGCCGTCGGATCGGATGAGCCGGCGCTCCGGTCCAGCGACGGCAGAGCGCCCCGGGATGGAGCGCCCCGCCCGCTGGATCCTCGCCGGCTAGGAGGCGGCTGGGGCCCGGGCCTCGAGGACCATGTTCGCCGGCGCTTCTGCCGCACGGCGGACCTGCGTGAAGCCGCCCTTGCGCAGGACGTCCTCGAGCCGCGCCTGACCGGCCTGCGCTCCGAGCGCCGGGCCGTTCTCGGAGATCGAGTGCGGCACGCACAGGAACGTGGAGGCCGCGGAGTACAGGCGGCCGATCGGATTGAGGTTGTCCTCCACCCGGTCGCCCGCCAGCGGCTCGACGATCATGCATACGCCGTCCTCGCCGAGCGACTGACGGATGTGGCTCGCCGCACCCACGGGGTCGCCCATGTCGTGCAGGCAGTCGAACATCGCGACGAAGTCGAAGCCGTCGCCCGGCGCGGGGAAGTCCTGCGCGGCCGCGACCTCGAACGTCACGCGGTCGGAGAGACCGGCCTCCTCCGCGCGCCTGCGCGCCGTCTCGATCGAGCCGGCGTGGTTGTCGTATCCGACGAACGTGGAGCGCGGATACGCCTCGGCCATGATCACGGTCGAGATGCCGTGGCCGCAGCCGACGTCGGCCGCGTGCGCACCGCGCTCGAGGCGCTCGTGCACGCCGTCGAGCGACGGGATCCACGAGCTGAGCAGGTTGCCGCGGTAGCCGGGGCCGAAGAAGCGCTCCGTACCCTCGAACAGCCCGTGCTCGTGGGCACCCCACGCGAAGCCCTCGCCGGTGCGGAAGCACTCCTCGATGGCGGGGGCGTCGTGCAGCGCGGCCATGCTCAGCTGGAACGCGCCGGGCATGTAGGCCGGGCTGCTCTCGTCGGCAAGCGCGAACGCCTGCTCCGGCGTGAGCGAGTAGCGGCCACTGGCCGGGTCGTACTCCGCGTAGCCGCTCGCCGCCTGGTTGAGCAGCCACTCGCGCACGTAGCGCTCAGTGGTGCCGGTCTTGTCGGCGAGCTCATCCGGCGTGAGCGGCCCGGACTCGGCCAGTGCCTTGTAGAGGCCGAGCCGCTCGCCTATCACGACGAGGCCGGCGCTGATGGTGGCGCCGAGGTCGGTCACGACCTGGCCCACGAACTCGTGGAGGCGCTCTTCGTTGATGCTCTGTGTGGCCATGTCTTCTCCTATGCGTCCCAGGCCTGGAGGCCGGTTTGGCGGGCGATGAGCCCGTCGCTCAGCTCGAGCACGCCGATGCACAGCACGCGCGAGCCGTCGGGGTACTGGCAGTGCTGCTCGAACGCAGCCGTCTCGTCCTGCTGCACGATCGGGTCGACCTTGTGGGTGATGTCCCGGCCGCACAGCTCGGCGAAGTAAGCGCCGATCGCCTCGCGCCCTCGCACGACGGTGGGGTTGCTCGGCGGGTTGTCGCGGTCGACGATCGAAACAACTGCGTCGTCCGCGTACAGGCGCGTCAGCGCCTGGGAATCGCGCTCCTCGATGGCGCGCCGGAGCTCGGCGGCGTCGAAGCGGGGGGTTGTCTGGGCGGTGGCCATGTGTTGCTCCTTCCTCGTTTGATCGCAACAGCCGCAGACCACGATCGCCTGCGGGCGTGGAGCGTCCGTCAAGCCACCGTCAAGCCCGCGTGAACAGCGGCTCGCGCCCGTTGTGAAGCCGGATTGGGCGACGTAGGCTTGCTCCATGCTCCGGGTCAAGCTGCTCGGCGAGGTCGCAGCCGAAGCCGACGGGACCCGCCTCGACCCGCCGGACAGCAGGCGCGCCTGGGCTCTGCTCGCGTGGCTTGCGTTGAACCCCGGGATGCATTCGCGTGGACGGCTCGCGGCGTTGTTCTGGCCCGACGTGCTCGACTCGAGCGCCCGCGCCAGCCTGCGCAGCGCGATCTGGTCGCTCAAACGGGCGCTCGGCGAGGGCGCCGAGCACTGGCTGGTCACCACCCGCGACGGCATCGGCCTGTCGGGCGACGGCGAGGTGTCGACGGACGTGGCGGAGTTCACGCGCCTGCTCGAGGGCGGGCAGACCGCCGAGGCGCTCGAGATCGCCTCCGGCGACCTGCTCGCCGACATCGACGAGGACTGGGCGATCGAGCTGCGCGACGCGCACCGCGATCGCCTATCCGCCGCGCTTGCCACGCTCGCCTCCGATGCGCGCGCGAGCGGCGACCTCGAGGCGGCTGTGGCCTCGTGCCGCCGGCGACTCGCCCTTGATCCACTGTCCGAGGAGGCGGGCCGGGCGCTGATCGCGTGCATCGCCGCCGCGGGCGACCGCGCCGGGGCGCTCGCAACCTACGAGCGGCTGCGCGAACGCTGGGCGCAGGAACTGGGCATAACCCCGTCGCCGCGCACGCGAGAGCTGATCGAGGCCGTCCGCGCCGGAGACGCCGAGGCGGCAGCGCCTCCTGCGCCCCGCAGACCGGCTGAACCCGCGGGGCCGCCGCTCGTCGGACGCGACGAGCCGCTCGGGGAGCTGCTCCACGCGCTCGAGGAGGCCCGCTCGGGGCGCGGCGGCGTCGTGCTCATCAGAGGGGAGCCGGGCATCGGCAAGACGCGCCTCGCCGCCGAGCTGCTCGCCCGGGCGAGCGCGGGCGGCGCGGTGATTGCATCGGGAGCAGCGCTCGACGTCGGCGCCGGAGCGCCGTTCGGCCTGTGGGCCGAGCTCGTGCGCGAACTGGCGCGCGCGCTTCCCGCCCCGCCACCCGGCGCCTCCTGGCCTGGCGATGTCGCGCGACTCGCTCCCGGACTCGCGAGCGGTACGCACGACCCCTCCCAATCCTCGCCCGAGCTCGAGCGTGCGCGCCTGTTCGAGGGCATCGTCCAGCTCGTGGAATGGGCGTCGGCCGAGCGTCCGGTGGTGCTACTGCTCGAGGACCTGCACGCGGCGGACTCGGCGAGCCTCGAGCTCACCGCCTACGTGGCGCGCCGTGCAGGAGCGCTCCCGATCCTCACCGTGCTCACGCGCCGTGACGAGCCGCAGAGGCCCGACACCCGGGCGCTCGAGCACGAACTGCGCTCGCGCGGCCGGCTGGCCGCCGAGCTGCCCCTCGGGCCGCTGCGGGACGACGCGCTGCGCGAGCTCGTGGCCGCGGTCGCAGAGCTGCCGGAGGACGAAGTTGAGAGCGTGCTC
>JBJMLG010000025.1:0-5367 GCA_045805385.1 Thermoleophilaceae bacterium | reverse complement strand
GGCGGGGCGGTCGAGGTGGGCGAGAACCCGGCCGAGACGCTGTCGCGAGAGCTCGAGGAGGAGTGGCAGCTGACGCCGGAGCGCCTGTCGGTCGAGGCGCTTGTGCAGTCGCCGACCGGCCTCGCGATGCTCATAGGGCTCGCACACGTGCCCGCCGGCACGAAGCCCGTGCCCGACCAGGAGCACGACGAGTTCGCCTGGTGGCCGCCCGATCCGGCGGCGTGGCCGGCGGAAGCGGACGAGCGCCTGCGCCGGGTCGGCGAGCTTCTCGTCCTGGCCTAGCGGCCAGCCTCGGTTTGTGGCTCGTTCGCCGGTGGTAGCCCACTAGGGAGCGACGACAAAGGAGCCGAGCATGCCCGCCAGGCAGGAAGACATCCCCAGCACCATCGAACGCTCGCCGAAGAAGGTGCGCGAGACCTACGAGAAGACGCTCGACAGCGCCCACGAGGAATACAAGGGCGACGAGGAGCGAGCGCACCGCACCGCCTGGGCCGCGGTGAAGCACATCGCCGAGAAGAAGGGCGACCACTGGGAGCTGAAGAACGAGCCGGGCCCCTCGGACGAGCAGGCGGCGCGGGGCGGCCGCGCGGCGCGCGAGAACCCGAAGCCGACCGCAGGCGGCGTGGACGCAAGCAAGCCGAAGGACGAGCTGTACGAGGAGGCCAAGCAGGCGGGCATCGAGGGACGTTCGGAGATGTCGAAGGACGAGCTCGTCGAGGCGCTCAAGCGGCACAACGACCGCGAGACACGCCGGGCTCGCGAGCGCTCACGCAGCTAGCGCGTTTGCAGGGCATTTCTACACGCGGGCGGTGATAGCGGCCGGAATTTCAGACAGCGGTACAAAGACCGATCGACAGCGCGCGCTTACTTTGCGAGGCGTCGTCGAATGCGCCTCTTCCACACGGGCCTGCGCGGGTGCCGTGGGGGTGCAGAAGGAGGGCTCGCTAGATGAGACCCACTCTCCGCCGTCATGCCCTGGGCGCCTTCGCCCTGAGCATTGCGGCCGCGCTCGCCGTTCCGGCGGGCGCTCTTGCAGCGGACGGTCCGTCGCTGACGGACACGGTGTCGAGCGTGAACACGACCTGGGTGATCGTCGCCGCCATCCTGGTGATGTTCATGCAGGCCGGCTTCGCGCTGCTGGAGATCGGCTTCTCCCGCATGAAGAATGCGGGCGCCGGAGTCGCGAAGATCCTCATGAACTTCTCGATTTCGTCGATCGCGTACTGGGCTGTCGGCTTCGCGCTGGCCTTCGGTGGCTCGGGAGCCATCGCGGGCACGCACGGCTGGTTCCTGAACGTGGGGCACACGGCGACCGAGGCCGCGAAGGACATTCCGCTGCTCGGGGTCGTAAACATCAGCCCGGCCGCGCTTCTGTTCTTCCAGTTCGTGTTCTGCGCCGTGTCGCTGGCGATCGTCTGGGGCACCACGCTCGAGCGCATCAAGTTCAGTGCGTACGTGATCTACGCGGTGATCTTCAGCGCGCTGATCTATCCGATTCTCAGCCACTGGATCTTCGGTGGCGGCTGGCTCCAGGTGAGCGTGGGAATGCAGGACTTCGCAGGCTCCACGGTGGTCCACCTGATCGGTGCGACGGGCGCGCTCGCAGCCCTGCTGCTGCTCGGTCCGAGGCGCGGCAAGTACGACGAGAACGGGAAGCCGCGGGCCATTCCGGGGCACTCGATGCCTCTGGTGGGCCTCGGCATCCTGATCCTCTGGCTCGGCTGGTTCGGCTTCAACCCGGGCTCGACCCTGGGAGCGATCGGCAACCGCTTCGCGGAGGTCGTCGTGGTCACGAACCTGGCCGCCGCCGCGGGTGTGATCGCCGCTGCGATCACGATTCACCTGCTCCGCAAGACGGTCGACATCGGCATGGTTGGGAACGGCGCGATCGCCGCGCTCGTCGCAATCACGGCGCCGTCGGGCTACGTGGAGTACTGGGCAGCCCCGATCATCGGCGCGGTCGCCGGCGTGATCGTCGTGGTGGGCGTGCTCGCCATCGAGAAGGTGCTGGACGACCCGGTCGGCGCCCTCTCGGCGCACGGCCTGGCCGGTATCTGGGGCACGCTTTCGTGCGGCCTGTTCACCTCGCCGCGGCTGGCGACGCTGAACGCGGTCGGCGATCCGGGCCTCGTTTACAGCGGCTCGTTCCACCAGCTCGGCGCGCAGGCGCTAGGCGTGGCGGTGGCGTTCGGCTGCGTGTTCGCCGTGTCGTACGGGGTGTTCTGGGTGATCAAGAAGACGATCGGCCTGCGCGTGTCGGCGGACCACGAAGACGCCGGTCTCGACATCTCCGAGCACGGCATGTACGGGTACCCGGAGCAGTTCATCCCGGCGCCTGAGATCGGCGCGGCGTCGAGCGGCCCGCTTGCGGTGCCGCCGGCCCAGCCCGTCCCGGCTGCGACTCCGGCGCTCATGAGCTCGGATGGGGTGACGGCATGAAGATGGTCGTCGCCTACATCCGGCATGAGGCGTTCGAGCCGATCCGGCAGGAGCTGCTCGACGCCGGCTTCCCGAGCCTCTCGATCACGGAGGTGAAGGGCTCGGGCAGGCAGAAGGGGATTACCGAGCAGTACCGCGGTGCGACTCTGGCGATCCACCTCCGGCCGAAGCTCAAGATCGAGTGTGTCGTCGAGACGTCTGACGTGGAGCAGGTGGTCGGAACGATCCTGCGCCATGCACGGACAGGTGACGTCGGGGACGGGAAGATCTTCCTGCTCCCCGTCGAGGATGCGATTCGCATCCGAACGGGAGAGTCGGGCGAGGAGGTCCTCCAGGCTCATGAGTCAGAGGAGATTCCCGCCTGACTTCCTCCCTCCCGCGCACCCTACCCTCGCCGCGCGGTGCTCATCTCGACATGGTGGGCGCCGTGCTGGCGGGGCAGGGTCTCGAGCGGATATCCGAGATCGCGGAGCGTCATGCCGGCGCGCCGGTGGCGGTGATCGTGCCGCAGCTCGGCGCGCCGCCGGCGTGGGCGGAGTACGAGAGGTACGTGGCGGGGCGCCTCGCCGGCGAGGCCGTGGAGCGGCCGGCCGGCGTGGTGAACGAGGTGCCGATCTCCACCGGGGGGCGCGAGGTCGGCTATGTCCTGCTGCTGGGGCAGGGACGCCCCGACGCAGGCGAGTACGCGCAGGTGGCGGCGCTCGCCGCGCTCACCTCGCTGGCCGTCTCGGAGGCGCACGCCGAGGCGGAGCAGTCGTTGCGCGGGTCGCTCATCGAGCAGCTGCTCGAGAACGAGGACGTGGCGGCTGAGGATGTCGTGCGCCGCGGGCGCCGCATGGGGATCGATCTGTCGGCCGGGGGTGTGGGCCTCTGCGCGGACCCGGGTGAGCGCACGCCAGGGCGGCTGCTCGCCGTGATCGCCGCGGAGCGGGACGACGCCGTGGCCGATGTGGTGCGCGGGCGCGTGTTCGCGCTCGTGCCCGGAAGCGTGGAGGACGCGCGGGCGCTGGCCTCGCGGCTGGGGCGGCAGGCCACCGTCGGCGTGTCCTCGCGCTACTCGAGCCCGGGCGCGCTGAGGCGTGCGCTCGAGGAGGCGGAGCTCGTGCTGGAGGTGCGCTCGGCTGGCGTCGAGCCGCGCGACGGCGAGATGGACGGCGGTGCGTACCGCCTGCTGTTCCGCGTGCTCGCGTCGCATCCCGAGGAGGTGCGGAGCTTCTACGAGGACACGGTTGCCCCGCTCGTGCGCTACGACGAGACCTACTCGAGCGACCTCACCGGCACGCTCACCTCCTACCTCGACAGCGACTGCTCCATCAAGGCAACCTCGGCGGCCGTGCACGCGCATCGCCACACCGTGGGCTACCGGCTCGAGCGCGTGCGCGAGCTCACGGGGCTCGACCCGTTTCGGTCGGAGGACCGGGAGCGGCTCGGGCTCGGACTGAAGGCGTACCGGATCGTGGCGCCGCTGCTGCCGCGCTGAGCTAGCGCTTCAGCGTGATGTGCTTCACGAGCGTGCTCGTGTTGCCCGCCGTGTCGCGCACGCTGATCCGGACCGCGAGCTTCACGCTCTTCCCGCCCCGCAGCTTCGACTTGGCCTTGCGCGTGAACTTCAACGTCGCGACGCGCGTGGCGTTGCCCTTGAGCGCGGTCTTCGCGCTTGCCACCACCACGGCCTTCGCCGCGAGGCCCACCTTGTGTGCGCTGCGGGCGCCGAGCTCGGCGGTGAGCGTCACGCTCGCCGCCTCGTCCGAGTAGATCCTGGCGCGGACGCCGCGGTCGAGGGCCGTGAGCAGCTTCAGCGTTCTCATGAGCGACGCGCGCGCCCTCGGCTTGCGCGTGTCGTTCTTGACGACGCCTCCGCCACCGCCCGGGCCTCCGTCTCCTGGCCCCGCCTTGGGGGTGCAGGTGAGCGTGGCGCTCCGCTCGAATGCGCCGACATCGGGCAGCGACACGCAGTCGCCGTCGCCGTCCTGCGATCGCGGTGCGCCGTTCAGGTCGCCCTCACCGTCGAGGACCGCCGAGCCGTCCGCGCTGTCGATCGCGGGCGACGCGGCGAGCAGAGTGAAGTCTCCGCCCGCCGGATCGGACAGCAGCGGGTCGGCAGCGCTGTTGCCGTCGGCGCCCTTGTCGGCCACGAAGCCGCCCTCGAACGAAGTCGGGGTCCCGAACATCGAGTGGTCCGCCGTGACCGCGGCCGAGCCGGCCGGGTCGCCGCCGAACTGAATCGCGGTGAGGTCCGGCAGATGCGGCGCGTAGACGAGCGTGTTGTGGAGCGCGATCGTCGCCGTGCCGCCGCTCTCGTACGCGATCGCGCCGCCGTCGGGGCCGTGGGCGTCGGCCGCTCCCATGTTCACGAGGGTGGACCCGGTCACGCTCACGGCCACGTGCGGGCTCTGGCCGGCCGGGCTGAGCTGGGTGGAGGCGACGAGGGCGCCGTCGTCGGATGCGGACGTGGCGGACATCGACTGGAGCAGGCTGTCGCGCACCACGGCGGTCGTGGTGCCGCTGAGGAAGTGGTGGCGGACCGCCACGGCGGTGCTGCCCGCGGCGATCGCGCTGCGCTCGAGCGTTAGCGATCCCCCGCGGCCGTTCACCACGATGCCGTAGTTGGCGTCGGCGCCGTCGATCGTCGTGTCCGAGAGCGACGCATGCCCGCCGCCGTCGAGCTGAAGCCCGCGCCCGCCGGAGCCAACCTGCAGTGAGCTTCCGTCGATGTGGAGTGACGCGTCGGCGCTGGTGCTGTGGACGACCCAGCCGGAATCGCCCGCGGCGAACGAGCTGTTTGTGGCCGTGAGGTTCGCGGCGCCGCTCAGATCGACCGCGTTCGCACTGCCGACCCCCGGGGACGCGGTATTGCCGGCGAGCACCGTCACGCCGTCGAGCACGTAGTCGGCAGGGCTGAGGTCGCTGTTGCCGAGCTCGAGACCG
>JBJMLG010000024.1:0-12163 GCA_045805385.1 Thermoleophilaceae bacterium | reverse complement strand
TCACATCCTGATCGCGGGCACGACGGGCTCCGGCAAGTCGGGCTGCGTCAACGCGCTGCTGTCGTCGATCCTGCTGCGCGCCACGCCGAACGAGGTGCGCCTGGTGCTGGTCGACCCCAAGCAGGTCGAGCTCAACTACTACGAGTCGATCCCGCACCTGCTCACGCCGGTCGTCACCTCGCCGCGGCTGGCGGCGAACGTGCTGCAGAACCTGATCCGCGAGATGGAGCAGCGCTACTCGATCATGAGCCTCGCGCGCACGCGCAACCTCGTGGAGCTGAACCAGCGCCGCGAGAAGAACGGCGAGCGGCCGCTGCCCTACATCCTCTGCGTGATCGACGAGCTCGCCGACCTGATGATGGTCGCGCCGGGCGAGGTCGAGGACTCGATCATCCGCCTCGCGCAGAAGTCGCGCGCGGTCGGCATCCACCTGCTGCTCGCCACCCAGCGCCCGAGCGCCGACATCATCACCGGCATGATCAAGGCGAACGTGCCGGCGCGAATCGCCTTCGCGGTGTCCTCCCAGACCGACTCGCGCGTGATCCTCGACCAGAACGGCGCGGAGTCGCTGCTCGGGCAGGGCGACATGCTGTTCCGGCCGGCATCCGAGTCGCGGGGCGCACGCATCCAGGGCGCGTTCATCGGCGAGGACGAGATCGAGAAGCTCACGAACCACTGGCGCAAGCAGGGTGAGCCCGAGATCCAGGAGGAGCTGCTCGAAGCCGTCGAATCCGGGGAGAGCGCCGAGGACCGGGACTTCGATCCCGATGCGGACGATCTGCTCGGCGACGCCATCGCGACCGTGGTGCAGATGGGCACGGCCTCGACTTCGATGCTCCAGCGGCGCCTGCGGGTGGGATACACCCGCGCCGGGCGGCTGATCGACATGATGGAGCGGCGCGGCGTGATCTCGGGCTACGAGGGCTCGAAGGCGCGCCAGGTGCTGATCACCGAGGCCGACCTGCCGCGCGTGTTGGACGCGCTGGGCGAGCCTGTGGGCGCGACTGCGGACGACACTCCGTAGGACGTCCGTCCGCCCGGACGCCGCTCGGATCGCGCGAGTCGCCAGAATAGGCGCCGATGCAGGCGATTGGGGACACCCTTCGCGAGGCGCGCATGCGCCAGAAGATCGATATCTCGGAGGTCGAGGCCAAGACCAAGATCCGGGCCAAGTACCTGCGGGCGCTCGAGAACGAGGAGTTCGACCTGCTGCCCGGCACCACGTTTGTGCGCAGCTTCCTGCGGACCTACGCGGAGTACCTCGGGCTCGACGCGCACATGCTCGTGGAGGAGTACCGCTCCCGCTATGAGCCGCGCGGGCAGGAGGACCTCACGCCGTTCTCCACTCAACCGCAGCCGGGCGGGCGCGACCGCTCGGGCGGCGGTCCCCGCAGGCCGCGCTGGGGCGCGATAGCCGCGGTGGCGGTGCTGGCGCTGCTCGGGTTCCTGCTTGCCCTAGGCCTGGCCAACAACGACAGCGGCTCCAAGAACAAGAGCTCCACGACCGGCCAGGCGACGAAGCGCAACAACAACAAGAAGACGGCCACGGCTCCCGCCGCACGCCAGCCGCGCCGCGTGGTCGTGCGGGTCGCGCCCGCCGAAGCCACCTACGTATGCGTGGACCGCGGCGCGGGCACGCCGGTGGCCTTCATGGGCACGATCAGCGCACCCACGCAGTGGCGGGGCCGGCGGCTTCGCCTCAATCTCGGCAAGACATCCGCCGCCGTCACGGTGAACGGCAAGAAGGTGGACATCCCGCCCGGGCCGAGCCCCGTGGGTTACGAGTTCACCGCCAAGGGCATGAAGCCGCTCCCGCTCGGTTCGCGGCCCTGCGCATGAGCGCACGCGCCGGCGTGGTGGTCACCGGCACCGAGGTCCTGACCGGGCGCGTGCGCGACGCGAACGGGCCGTGGCTCGCCGATCGCCTGCTCGAGCTCGGCATCGACCTCGCGCACATCGGCATCGTGGGCGACCGGCTCGAGGACATGGAGGCTCAGCTGCGATTCATGGACGATCAGGGCATGGACCTGATCGTCACCACGGGCGGCCTGGGGCCCACGGCGGACGACAAGACCGTCGAGGTGGTGGCCGAGCACACGGGACGGCCGCTCGAGCTAGACGAGCGGCTGTTCGACCGCATCGCGGAGATCCTCGAGCCGATGATGAAGCGCTGGTCCCATCTCGACCCGGCGGCGGTGCTCGAGTCCGAACGCAAGCAGGCGCTCGTGCCGCGGGGAGCGCACGTGATCGATCCGGCCGGCACGGCCCCGGGGTTCGTCGTGCCGCCGCGCGAGGGCAGCGGCGACGCGACCATCGTCGTCATGCCCGGACCGCCGCGCGAGCTCGCCGAGCTGTGGCCACAGGCCGTGGAGTCCGACGAGTTCAAGGCGGCGGCGAGCGGGCGCTCGAGCTACGAGATGCAGACGCTGCGCCTGTTCGGCATCCCGGAGTCGGAGATCGCCGAGACGCTCCGGGTCGCCGAGCAGGAGGTGCCCGGCTTCGACGAGGTGGAGATCACCACCTGCCTGCGCCGCGGCGAGGTCGAGGTCGTGGCCCGCTGGGAGCCGGAGTCGGACGGCGCCTGGCGTGGCACCCGCGAGCTCATCGAGCGCCGCCACGAGCGCACGCTGTTCTCGAGCGACGGGACGTCGATCGACGAGCAGGTGGCAGCGCTGCTCGAGGGCCGGCGCGTGGGCCTCGCCGAGTCCTGCACCGGAGGCCTGCTCGCGGCGCGCCTGACCGAGCGACCCGGCTCGTCGGCGTACGTGATGGGCGGCGTCGTGTCCTACGCGAACGAAGCGAAGGTGGAGCTGCTGGGAGTCGATCCCGCGCTGATCGCGCGCCACGGCGCCGTCTCGCCGGAGGTGGCCGACGCAATGGCCGACGGCGCGCTCCAGCGTTTCGATGCCGACACCGCGGTGGCGATCACGGGCATCGCCGGCCCCGGCGGGGGCACCGAGGCCAAGCCGGTCGGTTACGTGTGCTGGTCGGTGAAGCTCTCAGACGGGCGCACGCTCGCCCGCGACATCCGCCTGCCGGGCGATCGCCGAGAGATCCGCGACCGCGCCACCACGATCGCGCTGCACCTGCTGCGGCGCCTGCTCAGTGGGCAAGAGGCGCCCGTCTGACCCGCCGGCAGGCGAGGCCGCCCCGCGTGGGCGCCACGGCCGGCCCGGCTCGCCGCGCGCGCGGCTGTTCGTCGCGCTCGACCTGCCTGAGGTGGCGCGCAGACAGCTCACGGTCTGGCGCGACTTCGCCCTCGACGGCCGCGACGACCTCCGGCCGGTCCCCGACGTGGCCCTGCACGTGACGCTCGTGTTCCTCGGCTATCGCCCGGAGAAGGAGATCCACGAGATCGGGCGCACGGTGGCGGGCGCCGTCGAGCCGCTGCCCGCACCGACGATGTGGGCCACCGGCGTGAAGCCCGTGCCGCCGCGCGGTCCGCGGCTCTTCGCCGTGGATCTGGAGGACGAGAGCGGACACGCGACGGCCGTGGCCGAGGCGTGCGCGATGGCGCTCGCGGGCGGGGGCTTCCACGAGCCGGAGAACCGCCCGTTCTGGCCGCACATCACGTTCGCGCGCGTGAAGCGCGACCGGCGAGCGGAGCCGATCGAGGCCGTGCCGGACGGCGAGCCCTTCGAGGCGACCCAGGTGACCCTCTACCGCTCGCACCTGTCACCGCGCGGCGCCCGCTACGAAGCGCTCGAGGTCTTCGAACTCGCCTCCTAGCCTTCGCTCCGGGATGGGATCGGAGCGCGAGAAGATCGAGGCCGAGCTGTGGCGCCACGACGTCCAGCCGTGGGTGGGCGAGCAACCGATCCTCGAGCTGGGCGCGTTCCAGCGGGTCGGCGGGATCGGCGACGTGATCGCGGGCCCGTTCTCGCCGCTCGTGGACGCGCTGCTGAGACGGCGCCAGCCGTTCGCCAAGCCGGCCCGCCTGCCGCTCACGTTCCTGCTGGCGGTCACGCCCGAAACCGTCCATGCGTTCCACTTCGCGCACCGCGGGGACCACGGCGTGAAGGTCCGAGGGGAGGCCGGCGTCTGGCTTCGGGGCGACATCCGCGCCGTGGTCGAGGAGGGCGGCCTCTCGCCGCTGATCCGGCTCGAATGGGAGGGCGGGAGCGCCGAATGCATGGGTGGCGTCAACGCCCGGGCAACGGCTAGGCTGCTCTCAGCCCCCGAAGAAGGAGTGCCGCGTGACTGAAGCGTCCCCAGCTCACGACGCTCAGCACCGCAACGGCCCGCTGGTGAGCGCTCAGGAGATACACCGGCGCTTCGGAGAAGGTGAGTCCGCGGTCGACGCGCTGCGCGGAGTCAGCCTCGACATCGCGCCCGGAGGCCTCACGGCGGTGATGGGCCCGTCGGGCTCCGGCAAGTCCACGCTCATGCACATCCTCGCGGGGCTCGACCAGCCGACCTCGGGCCGCGTGTTCATCGACGGCGCCGAGATCACCGCGATGGACGACAACGAGCTCACGCGGCTGCGGCGCACCCACATCGGCTTCATCTTTCAGTTCTTCAACCTGCTGCCAATGCTCACCGCCGAGGAGAACGTCACGATCCCGCTCGAGATCGCGGGTGAGAAGCCCGATCGGGGCTGGATCGAGCAGATCATCGGGAAGGTCGGCCTCGGCGACCGGCGCCGCCACCGCCCGAGCGAGCTCTCCGGAGGGCAGCAGCAGCGGGTGGCGATCGCCCGCGCGCTCGTGTCCCGGCCCAAGGTGATCTTCGCCGACGAGCCGACAGGCAACCTCGACTCGGCCACGAGCCGCGACATCCTCGACCTGCTCCGGGAATCGGTGGACAGCTTGGGTCAGACCACCGTGATGGTCACGCACGACCCGACGGCGGCGGCGATCGCCGACCGGATCCTGTTCCTGGCCGACGGCCAGATCGTGCGCGACCAGGGCCGCTCCGAGGCGAGCACGATCGTGGCGGCGATGGCGGAGCTCGGGGCAGCGTGAGGCGCATCGCGCTCAAGGGGCTCGCGTTCCGCAAGACGCGGGCCGTGCTCACCTCCCTCGCCGTGGTGCTCGGCGTCGCGATGGTCAGCGGCACCTACGTCCTCACGGACACGATCAAGTCGGCGTTCGACCAGATCTTCCAGGGCTCCTACAAGAACACGAGCGCCGTCATCTCCGGTCGCGAGTTCGTGAGCCAGTCGGCGAGCGGGAACGCGACCGTGCCCGAAGCGCTCCTCGCCAGGGTGCGCAAGCTGCCGGATGTAGCGGCCGCCACCGGGCAGATCACCGGCGTGGCCGGCGCGGGCGATCAGGTGCAGCTGATCGGCAAGGACGGCAAGCCGCTGTCGAAGGGCGGCGCGCCGTCGCTCGGCTTCGGGATCGACCCGAGCGAGCCGCAGTTCAACCCCCTCCGCCTCACCTCCGGCGCCTGGCCGGCGGGCCCCGGGCAGGTGGTGATCGACAAGGGCACGGCGGGCAACGAGGGCTTCAAGGTGGGCGACACGGTGCCCGTCGCGGCCGAGGGCCCCCGCGAGGACTTCCGCATCGTCGGGATCGCGAAGTACGGAAACGTCGACTCGCTCGGCGGCGCCACGCTCGCCGTGTTCGACATCCCCACCGCACAGCGGCTGCTGCGCAAGGAGGGTCGCTTCGACTCCATCTCGCTCGCCGCCAAGCCGGGCGTCAGCGACCAGCAGCTGGTGCGCGAGGTGGCGCCGCTCCTGCCGCCGAGCGCCAAGGTCTCCACCGGTGCCGCCCAGGCGAACAAGGCATCGGACGACACGCAGAGCTTCATCAAGTTCATCCAGTACTTCCTGCTCGCGTTCGCCGTGATCGCGCTGTTCGTGGGCTCGTTCGTGATCTTCAACACCCTCTCCATCACGATCGCCCAGCGGGCGCGCGAGTTCGCCACCATGCGCACGATCGGGGCCTCGCGCCGGCAGGTGCTGCGATCGGTGCTGCTCGAGGGCTTCGTGATCGGGCTGTTCGCGTCGGTCACCGGGCTGTTCCTCGGGCTTGGCCTGGCCAAGCTCCTGAGCGCGATATTCAAGGCGCTGTCGCTGGACCTGCCGCAGGCGGGCACGGTGTTCGCCACGCGCACCGTGGTGGTGTCGCTCCTGATCGGCACGGTGATCACCGTCGTGTCGAGCATCGTGCCGGCCATCCGGGCCACGCGAGTGCCGCCGATCGCCGCGGTGAGCGAGGGCGCGCAGGTGCCGCCCACTCGGCTCTCGCCCTACTCGGGCGGCTTCGCGCTGCTGCTCGTGCTGGCGGCTGTGGTCGCGCTTGTGATCGGCTCGTTCGCAAACGGGCTCTCGACCGGCCTGACGCTGCTGCTGCTCGGCGTCGGCTGCCTGGCGCTGTTCGTAGGCGTGGCGCTCGTCGCAAAGCGGTTGGTCGCGCCGATCGTCGAGGTTGTGGGCCAGCCGGCGCAGCGGCTCGGAGGCGCGCCCGGCCGCCTCGCGCGCGACAACTCGGTGCGGAACCCGGCTCGCACGGCGTCGACAGCTGCGGCGCTGATGATCGGGCTGGCGCTCGTGACGCTCGTCGCCACGCTCGGCGCGGGCCTGCGCAGCTCGGACCGCAACGCGCTCGAGAAGCAGGTGCGCGCCGATTACGTCGTCACCTCCGACAACGGCTTCACGCAGTTCCCGGCCTCGGCGGTGAAGGCGCTGCCGGCGGCGCCCGGCGTGGGGGTGGCGTCGGCCGTGTTCGACGACAGCGCCAAGGCGTTCGGGAAGAGCATCCGCGTGGACGGCGTGGACCCGGCAACGATCGCGCGCACCTACAACTTCCAGTGGAGCCAGGGCTCGGACGCCACGCTCGCCGCACTCGGGCCGAACGGCGCGATCATCAAGAAGGACTACGCCGACGACCGCAACCTGAAGGTGGGGGACACCTTCCAGGTGACCACGCCGTCCGGCAGGCGCCCGACCTTGGTCGTGCGCGGAATCTCGAAGCCGCCGGTGTTCGACAAGATCGACCCGCTGCTCGGGAAGGTCGTGGTGTCCCATGCCACCTTCAGCCGTTACTTCGAGCGCCCGAAGGTGCTGCTCGCCTTCATCAGGCTCACACGCGGCGTGACGCCGCAGGCGACCACCACGCTGAAGCAGGCGCTCGCCCGCTTCCCGGACGCGAAGGTGCAGTCGAAGGCGGACTGGGTGGACGAGCGGGTGGGCGGCGTGAACCAGCTCCTGAACCTCCTGTACGTGCTGCTCGCGCTGTCGGTGATCGTGTCGCTGTTCGGGATGGTGAACACGCTCGTGCTCGCGGTGTTCGAACGCACGCGCGAGCTCGGCATGCTGCGGGCGGTCGGGATGACGCGGCGACAGGTGCGGCGCATGATCCGCCAGGAGAGCGTGATCACCGCGCTGATCGGAGCGGCGCTGGGGCTGCCGCTCGGGCTCTTCCTCGCCGCGCTGGTCACGCGGGCGCTGCAGGATCAGGGACTCGGCTTCTCGGTCCCGGTCACCTCGCTGATCGCGTTCACGTTCGTGGCGGTGATCGCGGGCCTGCTGGCGTCGATCGTGCCGGCCCGGCGGGCCGCACGGCTCAACGTCCTCCAGGCGCTGCAGTACGAGTAGCTCGGACCGGGCCGGCGTCCTCGAGCGCGGCGCGCAGGAAGCATCGGCGCGCAGCCAAGCCGTGCGTGGCACCCTTTAGCCAGCGGGAGCTAGGGCGGGGGGTTTGGTCATGCGACCACGAGGGGTGTTGGCAATCGGCGCGGGTCTGGCGGCGGGCTTGACGCTGGTCGGCCCGGGCGCCGCGGCAGTCGCGGCGACGCCGCGACAGTCCGGAAACATGACGTTCACCTCGTCGCTGCCGGGAGCGAGCACCGGGACCGTGCTCGACGTGCAGTTCCAGAATCCGAGCGATCCGAACCTGAAGCCGTACGCGGTGCAGACGATGGTCATACGCGGCCCGCGCGGAACGGTCGTCGACACGACCGTCCCGCCTCAGTGCCACGCAACCGACGCGGAGATCATGCTCGAGGGTCCGGCGGCATGCCCCGCGAACAGCCAGATCGGCAGCGGTTTCGCCGTGAGCGACCAGGGGGGCGGCGGTCCGGGATCCCGCTACAGCAACACCACCCTGACCCACTTCAACAACCAGGACGAGGTCGTGGGAATCGGGGTGAACGACGACGTGCCGGCAATCAAGACGATCGATCGCACGACGCTCGACGGCAGGACGTCGACCAGCAACTTCCCGCTGATCCCGGGCGTCCCGCCGCCCGAGCCGTACACGCCTGTGCAACGCCTCTACATCCAGTTCCCGCCGTATGAGCGTGACGGGCGGGCGTATCACCTGACGCCGCCGAGCTGCCCGGCGTCGGGTCACTGGACGTTCAAGATCGTCTTCACATACCGCGATGGCGTGACGCAGTCGCTCGAGTCACCCTCGCCCTGCCAGCCGTAGGCGTTCTCCGCCGGCGCCGGCGCCCGTAGCCGAATCGTCACAGAGCGGGTGTCGAATCGTCACGAACGGGTGTTCCGGTCTGTCCGATCTCCGTCTTAGCCTGTCGACCTCGCCGAAATCGTCAGGAGACTGAGATGGACAAGGAACAGGAAAAGTCCGCCAAGGCCCGGGATTCCGCTCTGAACGGCGCTCTTTCTCAGATCGAGCGCCAATTCGGGAAGGGATCGATCATGCGCATGGGCGACGAGGACGCGGCCGTCAAGGTCGCCGCGATCCCGTCGGGTGCGCTCTCGCTCGACCTCGCCTTGGGCGTGGGAGGCTTCCCACGCGGGCGGATCGTCGAGATATTCGGGCCGGAGTCGTCCGGTAAGACCACGCTGATCTACCACGTGCTCGCGGAGGCGCAGAGGCTGGGCGGCATCTGTGCGTTCATCGACGCCGAGCACGCCATGGATCCGGCCTACGCCAAGCGCATCGGCGTCGACGTCGACGAGCTGCTCGTGTCGCAGCCCGATCACGGCGAGCAGGCGCTCGAGATCGCCGACCTGCTGATCCGCTCCGGCGCGATCGACATTGTGGCGATCGACTCGGTCGCGGCGCTCACGCCGAAGGCCGAGCTCGAGGGCGCGATGGGCGATCAGACGGTCGGCCTGCAGGCCCGCATGATGAGCCAGGCCATGCGCAAGCTGGCCGGCAACCTGAACCGGGCGAACACGCTCTGCATGTTCACGAACCAGATCCGCGAGAAGGTGGGCGTGATGTTCGGCTCGCCCGAGACCCAGCCGGGTGGTCGCGCGCTGAAGTTCTATTCGTCGCAGCGCCTCGACATCCGCCGCATCGAGACCCTCAAGGAGGGCGTCGAGGCGGTCGGCAACCGCGTGCGCGTGAAGGTCGTGAAGAACAAGGTGGCGGCGCCGTTCCGCCAGGCGGAGTTCGACATCGAGTACGGCCACGGCATCTCGTCCGAGGGCTGTCTCCTCGACCTGGGGCTCGAGCACGACATCGTCCAGAAGTCGGGCTCGTTCTTCTCGTACGGCGACGACCGGCTCGGCCAGGGCCGGCACAACGCCAAGGCGTTCCTGCGGGAGAACCCGGCCATGGCGCGGGAGATCGAGGACAAGATCTACGCGGCCGTGGGCATGGTCCCCGGCGGGCGCGTTCCGCTGGCGGAGGTGCCGCCGGCCGAGCCCGATGCGGAAGCCGAGGCCCCGGCGGCCGAGGCGGAAGCGCCGGCCGAGCAGGCCGCCTAGAGCCGGCCGACAAGCGTGCAGACGCCCTGGAGCAAATGTCCGGCTCCGGGGCGTTTGCCGTTCAGGAGCCGGTTGCGCCGGCCGATGCGCAGGGGTACGCTTCGGGCAGCGGCCAGTCCGGCCGGTGCAAGACAAATAACCAGCAAATCAGTGCTTTCTGACGGACAAGGCAACCGACTGAAATCTTGACTTCTTCACCACTGACACGAATGCTCAGCGACCCTGGAGGAGGGATCGAGGGCCGCAGCTAGCCGTTGCCGCGCGCGCGGGCACGCGCGCGAACCGCCACAGAGCACGCCTGGTGTCTTGCGGAGCCGAGGCTCACCGCTTGACAGCTGAACTGACCCGGGACATGTACGTCCCGGAGGAGACCAGGAAATGGAAATCGTGCTGGCGGCAGTTGTTGCGGCACTCGTGGCGGGCGGAGTCGCCGTGGCCGTTCGCAGGCCAAGGCACCCGGCGGCTGCGGGGCCCGTGGCGCCGAGCGAGGCGCCGGCGCCTTCAGAGGCTCGCGCCCCGGTTGCGGCGGTGGTCGTTCCGCCGTCCGGAGACGCCGAGCTGGAGTTGCGTGAGCGTCGCAAGGAGCTCGCGCGGCTGGAGGAGCGCCTGCTGAGCAAGGAGCAGTCGCTCGACACGCGGCTCGAGGAGCTGGCGCGCAAGGAGCGCACGCTCGACGACCGCACGCGCAACCTCGACAACGAGATCGAGCGGCTGAAGGTGGCCAAGCAGGAGCAGATCCGGGAGCTGGAGCGCATCGGCAGCCTGAGCGCCGGCCAGGCGCGCCAGATCCTCATGCGCGAGTTGGAAGACACCGTGCGCCACGATTGCGCGCGCGTGATCCGCCAGATCGAGGAGGAGACGCGGCGCGAGGCCGACCGCCGGGCGCGCAACATCCTGGCGACGACGATGCAGCGGGTGGCCGGGGGACACGCGGCGGAGACGACCGTCTCCGTCGTGGCGCTTCAGTCCGACGACCTGAAGGGCCGCATCATCGGTCGCGAGGGGCGCAACATCCGCGCGCTCGAGACGCTCACCGGGATCGACTTCATCATCGACGACACGCCGGGAGCGGTGCTGCTCTCGGGCTTCGACGGAGTGCGGCGGGAGGTCGCCCGGCTCACGCTCGAGAAGCTGCTGCAGGACGGCCGCATCCACCCGGCGCGGATCGAGGAGGCCTACTACCAGGCGCGATCCGAGATCGACAACCACATCGCGGAGGTGGGCGAGCAGGCCGTGTTCGAGGCCGGCGTTGGCGCCGTTCATCCGGAGATCTCGAAGCTGCTCGGGCGGCTCCACTACCGCACGAGCTACGGCCAGAACGTGCTCGCCCACTCGATCGAGGTTGCGCACCTGGCCGCGCTGATCGCCGACGAGCTCGGCGCGAGCGCAAAGACGGCCCGCCGGGCGGCGCTCCTGCACGACATCGGCAAGGCCGTGTCCCACGAGGTGGAGGGCCCGCACGCGCTCGTGGGCGGCGAGATCGCACGCCGCCACAAGGAGTCCGAGGCGGTCGCCCACGCGATGGAGGCCCACCACAACGACGTGGAGATGCAGACCGTGGAGGCGGTCATCGTGCAGGTCGCCGACTCGCTCTCGGGCGCGCGCCCGGGCGCGCGCGGCGAGTCGCTCGAGCAGTACGTGAAGCGGCTGCGCGGCCTCGAGGAGATAGCGATGCGGCACGCCGGCGTGCAGAAGGTGCATGCGATGCAGGCCGGCCGCGAGGTGCGCGTGATCGTGAGCCCCGAGGACGTGGACGACGACACCGCCGCCCTGCTCAGCCACAAGATCGCGCGCGACGTGGAGCGCGAGCTCGAGTATCCGGGACAGATCAAGGTGACGGTGATACGGGAGTCGCGCGCGATCGACTACGCGAAGTAGGACAGGCGCCCGCCGCTACTCTGTGACCGCGATGCAGACCGCGGCCAAGCGCTACCACGTGACCACCTTCGGGTGCCAGATGAACGAGCACGACTCCGAGCGCATGAAGGGCATGCTCGAGTCGCTCGGCTACCGCCAGGCCGACAGCCGCGACGAGGCCGATCTCATCCTCTTCAACACCTGCTCGATCCGCGAGTCGGCCGACAACCGCTTCATCGCGCACCTCGGCGAGGCGAAGCGGCTGAAGAGCGAGGACCCGGAGAAGGTCGTGGGCGTGGGCGGCTGCTGGGCCCAGTCGGTGAAGGACGAGGTGTTCCGCCGCTTCCCGTTCGTCGACGTCGCCTTCGGCCCCGGCCAGATCCCGCGGCTCGCCGAGTTCCTCACGAGCGACAGCCTCACCGCGCAGGGCTACTTCGAGTTCGAGTCGGTCTCCGGCCACCTGCCGATGCGCCGCGGGCGCGACTTCCAGGCGTGGATGCAGATCTCGGTCGGCTGCAACTGCCGCTGCTCGTACTGCATCGTGCCGAGCACGCGCGGCAACGAGGTTTCGCGCCCATTCGCCGAGCTCGTCGCCGAGGCCGAGCGGCTCGCCAGCGAGGGCGTCCGCGAAGTCACGCTCCTGGGCCAGAACGTCAACTCCTACGGGCGCGACCT
>JBJMLG010000023.1:0-7204 GCA_045805385.1 Thermoleophilaceae bacterium | reverse complement strand
TGCGCCCGCCTCCGGATCCACGCCCGCGATCGCCTGCGGGTGGATGGCGTCGCCGAGGTCGGTGCGGGTCGCGGCGCGGCCGGGCAGGATCGTGTCCGCGAACGCCTGGAGCGTGCCGTCCGCGAGCTGCGGGTCGAGCGTTGGGACCGGCGGCAGCTGGTCGAGCAGCTGCTGCACACCCGGAAGCGCGCTCAGCACGAGTGCGTTCACTCCGAGCACCGTGGTGCCGTGCAGGAACTCGCGCCGCGAGAGCGCCTCGCCGACCGGCCCCCTGAACGGCACGCCCCCCATCGCGTGGATTGAAGCTCAGTCCGAACGCTGACGCGCCGGTCGAACACGCGTCGAGAAGCGGCGCCGGGACGCGCGAGGTGGCGTATCTTGCGCGGCCGAGATGGCAAGGAAGCTCCTCGCAGCAGTGCTCGCTTCACTCGCTTTCGCCGTGCCGGCGATGGCTCAGTCCGGCGCGCCCGCGGCGCCCTGGGACGGCACCAATCCGTTCAACTGCACGCTGCAGCAGGCGGGCGGCGGAGTGGACATCCCCGACCCGAGCGCCGACCCGCTCTGCGTCGAATACGACAAGACCCACCAGACCGTGCTCGACGGCGGCATTGCTGACTTCCTCTCGAAGGAGCCGCAGCGCGTGGCGCTTGCCCTGCCGAAGTGCTTCTACTACCAGCGCGACCACTGGAAGGCGCAGCTCGCGACCGGCCTGCCGGCCCCGCTCGACACCGCGCTCTACCAGTGGGACGGCTCCTACTTCTTCGACAAGCTGCACGGCACCGGCGGTGTCTACGTGGAGAACTTCCGGGCGCTCGGACAGAGCTTCGACCCGACCGTGCTGCCTGGCTTCCCCGCCGAGCTGAAGCCCTACTTCGGCCTGGGCCGCGGCGGCGTTCAGTCGCTACAGGGCATCCCGGCCGACCCGAGCTGCGCGGGCAAGGAGGGCGCTCCCACGCCCAACTCGGCCGGCTTCGTCGGCAGCCAGGGCGGCTTCGACGACATCCCGCTCGTGAGCTGCGGCAAGTACAAGGGGCGCGTCTCCACGAAGGTCGGGCGCATCAACCTGCACGACACGCGCAGGCGAGTGATCCGGCGGCTCGGCGCGCCCGACAGCGAGCGCAACAAGGTCGCCCGCTGGTGCATCGCCTACGGCGGAGACATTCGTGTGGGCCTGCCCTCGAGGAGCAGCGGGACCCGCACGCCGTTCATCCTCACCACGAGCCGCGCGCTCTCGACCCACGGCGTGCACATCGGCTTCAGCGAGGCTCAGCTCCGGCTGCGGCTGCACCACGAGGAGACGTTCTCGAAGCGCGCCGGCACGACCGTTGTGTCCACCACCTCGCGCCGCTACCGCTTCCTGATCGGGTTCCGCAACCACCGCGCGCGGTGGCTGGCAGTGGCGGACCGCGGCCTCTCGAAGTCCGGGCTGGCCACCTGGCTCGCACGCGCCACCTGAGAGAACGCAGAAGCGGGGCCCGATGGCCCCGCCCCTTCGACTGACTTTCAGTCCTCCCGTGCCGTGCCCCTCGCGCGGCTCGCGGAGGAGATTCGCCCCTAGGCGGCCGTGGCCGCGAAGTCCTCTTCCAGGTGCTTGTGCGACGGGCAGTACTTCGAGCCCGGCAGTGGGTCCCGCTGGCACGGTGTGCCCTTCCGCGTGCTTGCGTGACAAGACAGCGGCGCTCCGTCGAGCGAGTGTCCCTCGGCCATCGCCCGGTCCACGAACTCCGTCGCTAGCTGCATGTGCCGCTCGATCGAGCGGTAGACGCGCATCTGACTCGAGATGGGGAAGTGCACGCGCACGTCCCTGAACAGCGTCCGAGATGGACGCGCGAAATAGTGCCGATCCATGGCGAGACGCTCGAAGGCCGACTCGCAGGCCTTCAGGAACGACAGGCGGTTCTCACATCCGCCCTTATCCTCGATCACCTCCGGGGCCAGTTCCCGGTAGATCGAGCGACTGAATTGATACATGGCGTGGGCCTCCCATCCCATGTGCTGCAGCCGTGCTGGGGAAACTTCCCCTACACCAGATCGGTTATTACCCACGCGCTGGAACCCCTTTAACGGGCGCACTGTTAAGCGCGCGTTAACCGATTCCGGCCGTGTGACTTTCATCATTGACCAAACATTCAGGTTTGAAACCTGGGCGGTAGGAGGGCTACCAGCGCTGCCAGTCCGCCGCGCCCGCCCCGCGCACGACGAGATGCATGCCGTCGAGCGCCGGGTCAGGCTCCGGCACGTCACGGCGCTGGTGGGCGCCCCGGCTCTCGCGCCGCTCGAGTGCCGATGCGGCGATCAGCCGTGCGAGTGCGAACGGCTCCTCTTCGATCATGCGCTCGAGGTCGGCGGGGTCGCGCTCGAGGCCGGCGCAGCTCCATAGGCGGGCGCGGGTCTCGTCGCGCGGAGCGAGGTCGGGACCGGCGGCGGGCCCGGTCGCCGGGGCGTTAGGCGGGGACGGCTCCTCGGCCGCGCGGAGGGCGGCTCGACGCCCGAACACGAAGCACTCGGCGAGCGAGTTCGACGCGAGGCGATTCGCTCCGTGGAGCCCCGTACAGGCTGTCTCGCCGACCGCGTACAGCCCGGGTAGCGAGGAGCGTCCATCGAGGTCGGTCGCCACGCCGCCCATCGCGTAGTGCGCCGCGGGCGCCACCGGGACGAGCTGGCGCGCGGGGTCGATGCCCGCGCGCAGTAGCGCGTCCACGACGTTTGGGAAGCGGGCAACGTCGATTGCGCGCATGTCGAGGAACACGTCCTCGCCCGCGTCGAGCTTGTGCTTGACCGCGAGCGAGACCTGGTCACGCGGCGCGAGCTCGTCCGTGAAGCGCTCGCCCTGGCCGTCCACCAGCGGGGCGCCCTCGCCGCGCACCGCCTCGGTGATCAGGAAGCCGTCGTGCGGGCCGGGCAGGCGCAGCGCCGTCGGGTGGAACTGCACGAACTCGAGATCGGCGAGCTCGGCACCCGCCGCATGCGCGAGGGTCATCCCGGCGCCGATGGCGCCGCGCGGGTTCGTCGTCCGCTCCCACAGCGCGGCAGTGCCGCCGGTCGCGAGCACGGTTCCGCGGGCGAGCACCTGGCAGCGCGCCCCGGCGGCGGACTCGGCGGCGAGGCCGATGCAGCGGTCCTCGCTCACCCAGAGGCCCATGGCGCTCGTGAGCTCGAGCACGTGGATGCGCTCGTCGAGCGCGGCGAGCGCGGACAGATCGCGTGTGATGCGCCGGCCTGTGGCGCTGCCGCCCGCGTGCACCACGCGCCGCTCCGAATGGCCACCCTCGAGACCGAGCGCGAGCGCCCCGCTTCGGTCGGCGTCGAATCGCACCCCGAGCGACTCGAGGTCGTGCACACAGCCCGGGGACTCCTCGCACAACACGCGTGCCGCGCTCTCGCGCGACGCGCGGCGCCCGGCCGTGAGGGTGTCGGCGAGATGCTTCTCGACCGAGTCGCCGGCCGCGAGCGCGGCCGCGATCCCGCCCTGCGCCCAGTAGCTCGCCGACTCCGCCAGCGGCGACCGCGACACGAGCACGACACGCAGGCCGGCGCGCGCGGCCGCGAGCGCCGCGTACAGCCCGGCCGCGCCGGCGCCCACGACCGCGACGTCGGCGCGCAGGGTCTCTGTCGGCGCTTCGCGCGGCACGGTGGCCGATTACCGTATCCGCATCGCGGCGCCGCTCTACTTCCGGCACGAGTCCTCACTCGCGCACGACACCGGCGCACACCCCGAGCGGATCGGCCGTATCCAGGCGCTCGAGCAGGCGATGCAGCAGCGCGACTGGCTCGAGTTCGAGGTGCGCGAGGCCCCGGCGGTGGACCTCTCCGTGCTCGAGGCGGTGCACCCGCGCGAGCACATCGAGCACATCCGCCTGATTTCGGAGCGCGGCGGAGGCGCGCTCGACCCGGACACGATCGCGAGCCCGGGCACCTACGAAGCGGCGCTGCACGCGGCCGGCGGCGCGGTGGCGCTCGTGGACGCGCTCATGGACGGCGAGACGCATTTCGGCTTCAGCGGCCTGCGGCCGCCCGGCCACCACGCCGAGCGCGCGAGGGCGATGGGGTTCTGCTTCTTCAACAACATCGCGGTGGCCGCCCAGCACGCACTCGACGCGCACGACGCCGAGCGTGTCTTCATCCTCGACTGGGACGTGCACCACGGAAACGGCACGGCGCACCTGTTCGCGTCCACGTCGAGCGTCCTGTTCGCGAGCGTGCACCAGTGGCCGTGCTACCCGGGCAGCGGGCGGCTCGACGAAACCGGGGAGGGGGAGGGCGAGGGCTACACCATCAACCTGCCGGTGCCGCCCGGCTCAGGTGAGGACGTGTGGCTCCCGCTCGTCGAGCACATCGCCATGCCTGCCGCGCGCGAGTACGGCCCGGAACTGGTGCTGGTCTCCGCGGGTTTCGACGCGCACCGCCGCGACCCGCTGGCCGACTGCATGCTCGAGACGGAGTCGTTCGCGCAGATGGCGCTGCACGTGCGCGCGCTCGCGGAGTCGTTCGGGCTGCCGGTCGGCGTGGTGCTCGAGGGCGGCTACGACCTGGAGGCGCTCGCGTCGTCCACCGTGGCCACCCTCGAGGCGCTCCGCGATGGCGGCGAGCCGCGCTCGTTGCCCGCCGAGGCGGTTACCGAGCAGGCTGCTTCGCAGTACCGGCGCTGGTGGCCGCTGTAGCCGCGAGCGGCGGCGCGGCGACGCTGCGTGGGCGCTGGCCGGTGGCCTCGCCGCAGCGGTGGCAGTAGGCGGCGTGGCGCGCGACGAGCGCGTGGCAGCGGTCGCAGTAGCCGGTGACGCCCTCGGCCACGACCTCGGAGAGCGTCGCGTCGCTGTCGAGCGCGTGCGCGAGCCCCCGCGCTTCGGCGTCGAGGCCCTCGATCGCCGCCGCCACGTCGCGGAAGCGGTCGCGGTCGACGTCGCCCTGATGACCGGCGAGCGACAGCTCGCCGAGTTCGATCACGAGCGCCTCGCGCTCGCGCTTCACCTCGCGCAGCCTTCGCCGCATGGCGCCGCGCTCACGCGTGGTCGGCCGCGACCGCTCGCCCGCGGGCGGCAACTCCATCCCGGCGGGGGGTGCCGATCCCTGCGCGGCACGTTCGATGCGGCTGGTGTTTCGTTCCTTGGAGCGCTTGAACACTTGCGTCGCGCCGGCGGGCCTGTTGGCGTTTGCTCGTCGCGCGGCCACTATACCCCTGCAACAGGCGGCTGACGCCCGTTGTCACCGGCCAGCTCGCGGTACGCGCACGCCACGCGCTCGGCCATCCGGTCGCTGCCGAAGATGGAGGCGCGTGCGCGCCCTGCGACGCGCGGGTCCGCCGCCGTGAGGTGCGGCTCGAGCGCGGCGAGCCAGCGCTCCACTTCGAACTCCTCGCACAGCGCTCCCGCGATTCCCGATAGCGCGAGTGGTGCGATCCCGACCGGTGTGGCGAGCACTGGGACGTCGCAGGCGAGCCCCTCGAGCGGTGCAAGCCCGAAGCCCTCTCGCTCCGAGGTCACGATCACGGCGTTGGCGGCGTTGATGTACGCCGGCACCAGCTCCGGTTCCGTGTTCGAGTAGGTGAGGAGCTGCGCGCCCGCCGCCTCGGCGAGCGCCCCTGCCCGGTCGTGGCGCTTCTCCGGCCGCGCGGGGTCGGCGGGGAAGAGGAGGTAGGGACCGCTGGGGTCGAGGCCGAGCCGCTTGCGGGCCTCCTCGCGTGCCATCGGTCTGAAGCGGTTCAGGTCCACGCCACAAGGCAGGACGGCGACTCTGCGGCGCGTGCCTGGCCCCCCTAGTCGGGCGGCCTCCGAGCGCGCGAGGTCGCCGGACACCGTCGCGGGCAGGTCCACGAGGCGGGCGACCACCTGCGATATGCCCGCCACCTTGCGCAGCCTCAGGTCGTCGCCGTGGAACGTCACCACGCGCCTGCGCGCGCCCCGCGCCCCGAGTGCGCAGGCGCCGCTCAACCCGTAGTGCGCGTGCACCACGTCGAAGCGCCGGCCGCGGTAGCGGCGCGCAACGTCGACCGCGGCCTTCAGATACGGCGCGATCCCTCCGGGTGGGTCGAACGAGTACACCTCGACGTCGAGGCCCTCGATCTCACGCAAGGCGTTCACCTGGTCGCGCACGAAGGGGCCGAGCGCCGGGCTGCGCTCCGTGGGCCACATGTTCGTGACTACTAGGACGCGCACGGCCGCGCGAGCTTACGTCACCCGACGGGCGCGGCCGGCTTGGCAGGGGCCGCCGGTGCGGTGCGCTCGAGGGCCTCCCAGCCGGTGTCGCGCCGGCGCTCGGCCTCCTCCGCCGCAGCGCCGCCACGGATTCCGAACAGCCGCTTGGCGACCAGCAGGTACACGACGATCGCCAAGTTCACGATGAAGGTCACGATCTTCAGCGGCGAGAGGCGGTGGAAGATCTCGTACACCTCGAGCGGCAGGAACGCGCTCGTGGCGATGAAGGTCAGGTACTCCGCCCAGCGCTTCTGGAACCAGAGCCCGACCGCCTCGGCGCCCTCGAGCAGCGCGTAGGCGGCGACCACGAACCCGAGCTTCGTGAGCGTTCCCTGCTGGACCGAGAACAGCCTGCGCAGTTCGTGGACGACGCCGTGGCCGCTGTCGCGGCCGCCGATCCCGCCCTGGAGATCGGCGAGCACTTTGTAGAACGGCCCGCGCAGCTCGTTGCGGTTCGCCGCGAAGATGAAGATCGCCGCCGCGAGGGCGCCCAGGATCACAAAGTGGAACGCGCGGTCGATGGCGATCAGCCGCAGAACGATCTTGTCGCGGAGCGCCTTGCCACGAAGGGGGATGTCGATCTCGTCCGGATCGGGTGGATAGGTACGCGTCGGATGGTCGGGCGGCGGGAGCGGCAGCCAGCTGTCACAGCGCAGGCAGCGGTGCCAGCGGAAGCCCTCCGGCGCCTCCCGCACCACCACGGCGTCCCGCGGCCGGATGCGCTCGGCGTCGGTGCCGATCAGCTCGTGACCGCGGAGGCCGCACACGAGCAGCTCGTAATGGAATCGCGGCATGAAGCGCCGCGGCTCGGCGATGCCGGGCGGCGTGTCGGGCCGGCGTGGGTGTCCCACGTGCCGATCCTTACCCATCTGCAGCGCCGCGTACGTCTTGGCTGACGCCGAATCGTCACGTTCGCGTCTGGAACCGTCACACGCGACGGCGGAGCATCGCGCCTGTCAGCAAGCGACAGGAGGGTTTCGATGTACGGAGCGATGGGCTTGGGACACGCGGTG
>JBJMLG010000022.1:0-11732 GCA_045805385.1 Thermoleophilaceae bacterium | reverse complement strand
CGAGATCTTCCTCCGGCGACTGAAGAACGTGGCGGTGGTCGACAAGGAAACGTTGCTCGGCCTCGGCGTGACCGGGCCGCTGCTGCGCGCCGCCGGCATTCCCTGGGACCTCCGCAAGGCGGAGCCCCACTCGTCGTACGAGCACTTCGACTTCAGCATCCCCGTCGGCACGGTGGGCGACCACTACGACCGCTACCGCGTGCGCATGGCCGAGATGCGCGAGTCGCTGAAGATCGTCGAGCAGGCGCTCGACGGCCTCCCCGAGGGCAAGTTCATCACCGACAACCGCAAGGTCGCGCTGCCGCCGCGCCACGAGCTGGCCACCTCGATGGAGGCGCTGATCCACCACTTCAAGTTGGTGACGGAGGGCTACCGCGTGCCGCCGTCAGAGATGTACCAGGCGATCGAGTCGCCGCGCGGCGAACTCGGCATATATGTGCTCGCGGACGGCTCCTCGAAGCCCGCCCGCGTGCACATGCGCGACCCGTCGTTCGTGAACCTGCAGATGCTGCCGCACATGGCGCAGGACGGGCTGATCGCGGACTTGATTGCATCCATCGCCATGCTCGACCCGATTCTCGGAGGCATCGACCGATGACGCAGGGCAACGGCCGCTCGCTTCGCGAGGTCGATCCGGTGCTTGCCGACCGCATCGCCGGCACGCCGGAGCAGCAGGCGGCTCCGAAGCCGTCGGTGGCGGCCGGCTGGGATCAGCCCGCCGACATCGAGAAGCCGCCCGCCACGATCCCGGACCTCTCAGAGGTGGACGTGCCGCCCGCGCTCAAGGCCGAGATCGAGGCGCACATGGCGAAGTACCCGCAGTTCCGCTCCGCCGCGCTGCCCGCGCTCGAGGCCGCGCAGCGCGTGCACGGCTGGTGCTCGCCGCTCGCGATCGCTCAGGTGGCCGCGGTGATGCGCGTCACCCCGGCCTACCTCTCGATGCTCGCGACCTTCTACGACATGCTCAACACCGAGCCGGTCGGCCGCCACTACGTGTACGTGTGCACGAGCGTGAGCTGCAACCTGCGCAACGCGCAGGCACTCGCCGACGCGATGAAGGCAGCAAAGCAGGACGGCGACGATGTGAACGTGCGCGAGTTCGAGTGCCTCGGCGCCTGCGACATGGCTCCGATGGCCGACGTGGACGGCCGCTACATCGGCCCAATCGAACCGAGCGAGGCGCCGGAGGTGCTCGCCGCGATCCGCGAGGGCCGCACGCCGCTGCCGGGACGGGCGCTCGGCGACGAGGGCTTCAGGTTGCCGTGGGAGGACGAGAGCTGATGGCCGTCGAGGAAGTGCGGGTGCTGCTCGACGGCATCGACGAGCCGGGGCTCAACCACATCGACACGTACGAGCGGCTCGGGGGCTACCGGGCCATGCGCCGCGCGCTCACGGAGATGGACCAGGACGAGCTGCTGGCCGAGCTCGAGAGCTCGGGCCTGCGCGGGCGCGGGGGCGCGGGCTTCTCCATGGGCAAGAAGGCGAGCTTCCTGCCGAAGGGCTCGATGGACAAGTACCTCTGCTGCAACGCCGACGAGTCCGAGCCGGGCACCTTCAAGGACCGCCTGCTGATGCAGAAGAACCCGCACCGGCTGATCGAGGGCATCATCATCGCCGCGGCGGCGGCCGGCGCGAACAAGGCGTTCATCTACATCCGCGGGGAGTACGTGCTCCAGGCCGACGTGCTCGACGGCGCCGTGAGCGAGGCCTACGACAAGGGCTACCTCGGCACCGACATCCTCGGTAGCGGCCACGACGTGGACCTGGTGGTGCACCGCGGCGCCGGCGCCTACATCTGCGGCGAGGAGACGGCGCTCCTCGACTCGCTCGAAGGCAAGCGCGGCAACCCGCGGCTCAAGCCGCCGTTCCCCGCCAACCAGGGCCTCTACAACGGGCCGACGCTGATCAACAACGTCGAGACGCTCTCCAACGTGCCGCTCGTGATCAGCAACGGCGCCGACTGGTTCAAGCAGTGGGGCACCGAGCAATCGACCGGTACGAAGGTCGTTTCGGTGTCCGGCAACGTGCAGCGGCCCGGCAACTACGAGATCGCGCTCGGCGTGCCGGCGCGCGACATCGTCTATGGCCTGGCCGGCGGCCCGCTCCCGGGCCGCAAGATCAAGTGCTGGTTCCCGGGCGGCTCGTCCGCGCCCGTGCTGCTCGAGGAGGACCTCGACCGGCCGTACTCGTTCGAGTCGATGGCGGAAGCGGGATCCATGCTGGGCTCCGGCGCCATCATCGTCGTGGACGACTCGATCCCGATCGTCTCGGTGGCGCTCCGGCTCGCGCACTTCTACCGGCACGAGTCGTGCGGCAAGTGCGTGCCCTGTCGCGAGGGCACCAACTGGACGGTGAAGATGCTCGAGCGAATCGACACCGGCGACGCCACGCCGATGGACCTCGAGATCATGGCGCAGGTCCAGACGAACATCATCGGCAACTGCCTGTGCGTGCTCGGCGACTCGATGGCCATGCCCGTCGGCTCGATGATCGAGAAGTTCCGCGAGGAGTTCGTTGAGCACATCGAGCGGGCGCGCGAGGCGAAGGACCGGCTCACCGTCGAGCTCGGGCATCACGCGGAGCCGGCCGACGCGGCCGCATAGACCCATGCCAAAGCCCGAGCCCAACCTGATCACGTTCGAGATCGACGGCCGCGAGGTGCGGGCCGCCGAGGGCACGATGCTCGTGGACGCCGCCAAGCAGGGCGACGTCGAGATCCCCTACTTCTGCTACGAGCGGAAGCTCGGCCAGCCCGTCGGCGCGTGCCGTATGTGCCTCGTCGAGGTGGAGGGCATCCCGAAGCTCCAGACCTCGTGTTCCACGCCCGTCAAGGACGGCATGGTGGTGAACACCAAGTCCGACCGCGTGAAGCAGGCACAGAACGCCGTCGTCGAGTTCCTGCTCGTGAACCACCCGCTCGACTGCCCGGTGTGCGACAAGGGCGGCGAGTGCCCGCTCCAGGACATCTCGTACGGCTGGGGCGCGGGCCGCTCGCGCTACATCGACCCGAAGCGCCACTTCGAGAAGCCGCTCGCGCTCTCGCCGCTCGTGGCGATCGACCGCGAGCGCTGCATCCTCTGCTACCGCTGCGTGCGCTTCTCGCAGGAGCTGTCCGAGGACTACCAGCTGGTGTTCCTCGAGCGCGCCGACCACACGTTCGTGGGCACGCACGACGGCCACCCCTACGTGGCTCCGTTCAGCGGCAACATCATCGAGCTCTGCCCGGTGGGCGCGCTGACGTCGCAGGCGTACCGGTTCCGCGCCCGCCCGTGGGACATCGAGGACGCAGGCTCGATCTGCACCATCTGCCCGAGCCAGTGCAACGTGAAGTACACGACCCGCGACGACAACAAGGTCGTGCGCGTGCTCGCGCGGGACAACGAGGACGTCGACGACGGCTGGCTCTGCGACAAGGGCCGCTTCGGCTACCAGGCCATCCATGCGCCCGAGCGCGTGACGAGCCCGATGGTGCGCGACGGCGGCGTGCTGCGACCCGTCTCCTGGGAGCGCGCGCTGTCGGAGGCGACGAGCGCCCTCGCGCGCGCGGGCGAGAGAACAGCCGCGCTCGTGGGCGGCGAGGCCACCAACGAGGATGGCTTCCTCACGCAGCACCTGCTGCGCGAGGTGCTCGGCTCGCCGCACGTGGACTCGCGCACGAGCGGCGTGCTCGACGCTCAGCAGCAGGCCGTGCTCGCGCAGCCGGACCTGACCGCCAAGGTGTCCGACATCGAGTGGGCCGGCACAGTCCTCGTGCTCGACACCGAGCTCGTCGACGAGTCGCCGATCCTGGATCTGCGCGTGCGCAAGGGGGTCCGGCGCAACGGCGTGAACCTCGTGGTGGCCACGAGCCGGCCCTCCACGCTCGACCCGAATGCCCGCTCACTGCTTCGCTTCGCGCCCGGCGCCGGTGAAGCGCTGCTTGCGGCACTTGCCTCGGCAGTGTCCGGGCAGGGAGACTTGGAGGACCTGAGCGGCCGCGCCGGCGCAAGTGCCGATCTGGTTCGCGGCGCAGCCGAGCTCTTGCAGGAGTCGGGACCAGTCGTGGTCCTTTGGGGCGAACGGCTCTCGCAGGGCGAGCGCGGCCGCCAGGCACTCGCCCGGCTGATCGACCTGGCGCGGGTGCTCAACCTGGCCGGCACCGAGGGAGCCGGGCTGCTCGAGGTGCCGCGCGGCACCAACGCGCGCGGCCTGCGCGAGGTCGGCTGCCTGCCCACGGTGGGGACCGGCCTCGGTGCGGCGCCCAGGACCGGCAAGGCCGCGGGCGAGATCAGCGCCGCCGTGCCGGACGAGATCTCGGCGCTCCTGCTCGTCGACGCCGACCCGCTCTCGAGCTACCCCGACCGCGGCGCCTGGGAGCAGGCGCTCGACCGCGCGAACAGCGTGATCGCGTTCTCGGACTTCGTCACCGAGGGCCTCGAGGAGCACGCCAACGTGGTGTTCCCGGCGGAGTCGGAGGCGGAGAAGGACGGCACGATGACCCACCCGGACGGGCGCATCCAGCGCGTGCGCCAGGCGATCGCCCGGCCGGGCGAGGTGCGGCCGCAGTGGGCCGTGCTGGCCGAGCTGTGCGACCGCCTCGGGAAGCCCACCGGCCTGCTGTCGAGCGCGATGGTGTCGCAGCGCATCTTCGAGGCCGTGCCGTTCTACGAGGGCCTCACGCTGGCCGAGATCGGCGGCCGGGGAGTGCGCTGGCAGGAGCGCGACACCACCGCGAGGCTGGAGCGGGCCGAGCCGCCCGAGGTCGAGCTCGAGACGCCGCCGCGAGCCTCGGCGGAGGGTCTTCGCCTCGGTACCGGCCCGTCGATCTGGTCGAGCCGCGTGGTCGAGTACTCGCCGATCTTGCGCTTCCTGCTGCCCGAGCAGGTGGTGGAGCTCTCGCCGCAGGACGGCGAGCGGCTCGGCGTGAAGACAGGTGACGAGGTGAGCGTGTCGGTGGACGGCACCTCGGTGAGCGGCCGCGCCTTCGTGCGCGCCGACATGCCCCCGGGCAGCGTGTTCCTCATCGAGGGCACGCGCACCGACAACGCCACCGCCCTCTTGAACGGCAAGCCCCGCAGCATCGAGTTGCTGCGCGCGGAGGAGAGGTCGCCCGCTTGAGCGTCCTGGCCGTCGTCAACTACAGCGAGGCGTGGTGGATTCAGATCCTCAAGGCGGTCGTGATCTTCGCGGTGATCCTCCAGATCGTCCCGATCGTGCTTCTGATCGAGCGCAAGCTGCTCGGCCGCTTCCAGTCGCGGCTCGGGCCGAACCGCGTGGGCAAGTGGGGCCTCCTGCAGCCGCTCGCCGACGTGCTCAAGCTGCTGTCGAAGGAGCAGTTCGCCACCGAGACCGCCGTGCCGTGGATGTTCGCGATCGCGCCGGTGATCTCGATCTTCACCGCCGTCGCCACGCTGGCGATCATTCCCTTCGGCGACGTGGGCGCCTGGGGCGGCACGATCGGGCTCTACGGCATCGATGTCTCGATCGGCATCCTCTACGCCTTCGCGTTCGGAGCGCTCGCCTTCTACGGGCTGATGCTCGGCGGCTGGGCGTCCGGCTCGAAGTACTCCTTCCTCGGTGCGATGCGCTCGGCGGCGCAGCTGATCTCGTACGAAATCGCGCTCGGGCTCTCTCTGCTCGGCGTGGCTATCCAGGCCGGCTCGCTGTCGCTCGTGGACATCGTCCACGCGCAGGACAACTACTGGTTCGTCGGCACGCAGTTCGTCGGCTTCCTGATCTTCACGGTCGCCGGCTTCGCCGAAACGAACCGCGCGCCCTTCGACCTGCCCGAGGCCGACGCCGAGCTCGTCGGCGGCTACAACACCGAGTTCGGCGGCATGCGCTTCGGCTCGTTCTTCATGGCCGAGTACATCAACATGATCGTGATCTCCGGGATCGCGACCGCGATGTTCCTCGGCGGCTGGCGCGGCCCCGGCCCCGCGGCGCTCGGCCCGCTCTGGGTCTTGTTGAAGATCTTCCTCTTCCTGATCTTCTTCATCTGGGTCAGGGCCACGCTGCCGCGCCTCCGCTACGACCAGCTCATGTCGTTCGGCTGGAAGGTGCTGCTGCCCCTGGCCACGCTCAATGTCCTCGTGACCGCGGTGCTGGTGGTCGTGACCTGAAGCCATGACTCCCTACGACCCTTCCCCAGACGTGATCGCCGTGCAGCGCGGCCCGAACCCCGGCGGGCTCGGCGGCGCCTACCGCGCTTTCGGCGAGACCCTGCGCGGGCTGAAGACCACGCTCGGGCGCGTGGTGGAGGGCCCCGTCACGATGGAGTACCCGGAGGAGAAGACCCCGGTGTACCCGCGCTTCCGCGGCAAGCACAAGCTGCACCGCTTCGAGGACACCGGCCTCGAGAAGTGCGTCGGCTGCTCGCTGTGCGCGGCGGCCTGCCCCGCGGAGTGCATCCGCGTGGTGGCGGCGGAGAACACCCCCGACCACCAGGTGTCGGCCGGCGAGCGCTACGCGGCGATCTACGAGATCAACATGCTGCGCTGCATCTTCTGCGGCTACTGCGAGCTGGCCTGCCCGTTCGACGCGATCACGATGGGCAACGACTACGAGCTGTCCGACTACACGCGCTCGGACCTCATCTTCACCAAGGAGATGCTGCTGGCGGACCACCCGGAGCGGACCCCGCTTCGGCGCGAGGGCGAGTAAGTGGTCTTCCGCGACATCATCTTCTTCATCGCCGCCACCGGCGCGCTCGCCGGCGCGCTCGGCGTGGTGATGCTGCGCAACCCCTTCTTCAGCGTGCTCGCGCTCGTTGCGCACCTGTTCTCGCTCGCCATCCTGTTCCTGCTGCTCTCGTCGGAGTTCCTCGCCGCCGCGCAGCTCGTGGTCTACGCGGGCGCCGTAATGGTGCTCTATGTGTTCGTGGTGGCCTACATCGGCGGTGCCGACGAGCCGCTCGGGCCGAAGATCCCCGGCATCGGCATGTTCGGCCCGGTCGTGGCCGCGGCTCTCTGCGGGGAGCTGTTCTTCGCGTTCATCGGCACCGGCCTCGAGGCGGTCGACAGCTCCGGTACGAAGGTGGCGCCCGGCTTCGGGTCGCCCGGCCAGATCGGCAGCCTGCTCCTGCGCAACTTCCTGATCCCGTTCGAGGCGGCCTCGTTCATCCTGCTCGTGGCCGCGGTCGGCGCCGTGCTGCTCGCACGGCGGCGGCGGGGCCTCGAGCATGACGATGGCGGCGCGCCGGTCGACGTGATCACGCACGAGCGCCTCCCCGACACGCATCCGCAGGCAGGCGGCGTGGCCCCCGGAGTGGGCTCGTGAACCTGGTCTGGTACCTCTGCCTCTCGGCCGCGATCTTCTGCGTGGGCGCCGCGGGCGTGCTGATCCGGCGCAACCCGCTCGTGGTCCTGCTCTGCCTCGAGCTGATGCTGAACGCCGGCAACCTGGCGCTGATCACCTTCTCGCGCATGCACGGCAACGGCGACGGTCAGATCTTCGCGCTCGTGGTGATGGTGATCGCGGCCTGCGAGGTCGTGATCGGTCTCGGCGTGATCGTGGCGATGTACCGCAACCGCATCGCGGAAGACGTCGATGCGATGTCGGAGCTCCGCGGATGAGCGCAACCACCTGGGGCTGGCTGATCTTGGTGTTCCCGCTGGCAGGAGCCGTCGTGCTGCCGCTCGGGTTCAGGCTCTGGCCCGGCCGGTTGCCGGGCTGGATCGGGTCGCTGATGATCCTGCTCTCGTTCGCGAGCTCGCTCGGCGCGTTCTTCAAGATCATGGGCGAGCACCCGGATCAGCGCTCGCACTACGACACGCTCTGGACCTACGCGAGCACCGCGAAGTTCAACGCCGGCCTGACGATCCTCGTCGACCCGCTGTCCGTCTTCATGTGCCTCGTGGTGACGGGCGTGTCGTTCCTGATCCACGTCTACTCGATCTCCTACATGGGCGGGGACCGCGGCTACACGCGCTTCTTCACCTACCTGAACTTCTTCGTCTTCTCGATGCTCGTGCTGGTGCTCGGGGGCAACATCGTGATCCTGATCATCGGGTGGGCATTCGTGGGCGCGGCCTCGTATCTGCTGATCTCGTTCTGGTACCGCCGCGCCACCGCCACGGCGGCGGGCCTGAAGGCGTTCGTGATCAACGTGATCGGCGACGTGGGGCTCGTGATCGCGGCCTTCCTGCTCTGGAACAAGACCGGAGCACTCGACTGGGCGGGCATCTTCAAGGGGGCGAAGGACGGGTTCGCCGCCAACGACGGCACGCTGATCGCGGCCTGCCTCTTCCTGACGATGGGCGCGTTCGCCAAGTCCGCTCAGGTGCCGCTCCACACCTGGCTACCGGACGCGATGGAGGGCCCGACTCCGGTCTCCGCCCTGATCCACGCGGCCACGATGGTGACCGCCGGCGTGTACCTGGTGGCACGCACGCATCCGCTCTACGAGCTGGCGCCTACCGCCGCCGACATCACCGCCGGGCTCGCCACCTTCACGCTGCTCTACGCGGCCACGTGCGCGCTGGCGATCACCGACCTGAAGCGGATCATCGCCTACTCCACGATCTCGCAGATCGGCTACATGGTGCTCGGCGTCGCCACCTTCGGCTACCAGTTCGGGCTCTTCCTTCTGATGGCGCACGCCTTCTTCAAGGCCCTCCTCTTCATGGGCGCGGGCTCGGTGATCTCGGCCATGGGCGGCGAGCAGAACATCGACCGCATGGGCGGCTTCCGGCGCGCGATGCCGTTCACGTACGTCACGTTCACGGTCGGGGCGCTGGCGCTGGCCGGCCTGCCGATCTTCTCCGGCTGGCTCGCGAAGGACGCCATCATCGGCTGGACGCTCCACCGCGGCGGCTGGTACGTCGTGCTCGGCCTGGTGGGCTACCTCACCGCGCTGCTCACCGCCTTCTACTCCTTCCGGATGGTGTTCCGGGTGTTCTTCGGCGACCCCGTGCCGGAGGCGCAGATGCTGGAGCGCGGCGAGCTCGCGCATGGCGAGCATCGCAACCCGCTCAGCGGCGAGGAGGAGGACACCGAGGTCGGCTTCCCGGGCCCGGAGCACCACATCGCCGAGCGCGAGTGGCCGATGAAGGTAGCGATGGGCGCGCTCGCGATCCTGTCGACGGCGGGCGGCATCGTGCTGATCCCGGGCGTGACCGAGTGGCTTCAGCAGTACCTCGAGCCGAGCTTCCGCGACTCGGGCTTTGTCGGCTCGCACGTGCCCACCGGCTCGGAGTGGCTCGGCCTCGGCGTGGGAGCGATCCTCGCCGCCGCCGGCATCGGGGCCGCCTGGTTCGCCTACCGTGCCCGCCCCGGGCTCACGCTCGAGTTGCGCGATCGCTTCCCGCGTGCGCACGCGCTCTTCTTCAACCGCTGGTACTTCGACGAGCTGTTCGACGTCGTCGTCGTGCGCCCCACGCTCGCAACCGCTCGCTTCTTCCAGCGCGTGATCGAGCCCGGCCTCGTGCAGGGCGTCCTGGTGGGCGGCGCAACCGGCGTCGTGCGTGTGTCGACCACCTTCGCGCGCTCGATCCAGTCGGGCTACCTGCGCGCCTACGCCGGGCTCCTGATCACCGGCGTGTTCGGCCTCGTCCTCTACTTCCTGATCCAGAGCTCCTAGGCGATGCACCTCTCAATCCCGCTCTTCATCCCGCTGGCGGCCGGCATCGTCGGGCTGCTGGTGCCGCGCGTGCTCACGCGCTGGGTGGCGCTCGCCGGCACGCTCGCCGTGCTGGGCTATTCGGTCGCGATGATCGTGGACTTCGACTCGGCCACGCGCGGGTTGCAGTGGGTCACCAACGAGACGTGGATCGACACCCTGGGCATCCACTACAAGCTCGGCGTCGACGGCCTGAACCTGTTCCTGATCGCCGCGACCGCGTTCATGTGGGTGATCGCGACGCTGTACGCCGCGGTGCGCGAGTGGGAGCGCCCAAAGCTGTTCTACTTCAACCTCGCCCTGGCGGAGACGGCCGTGCTCGGCGCGTTCATGGCGCAGGACCTGGCGCTGTTCGTCGTCTTCTTCGACCTGATGCTCGTGCCCTTCTACTTCCTGATCGGCACCTGGGGCCGCGGCAACCGCGTGTACGCCACCACGAAGTTCGTGATCTACACGCTCGCCGGCTCGCTGCTGATGCTTGCGGGCGCCATCGCGCTCGGCGTGCTCTCGACGCCTGAGGGCGGGCAGATCTCCTTCCAGCTCTCCGACCTCGCGGCGCACCCGGTGGGCCACGGCACGCAGGTGTGGATCTTCCTCCTGTTCGCGGTGGCGTTCCTCGTGAAGGCGCCGGCGTTCCCGCTGCACGGCTGGGTGCCGGAGACCTACCGCGCCACGCCGATCCCGGTGCTGATCCTGCTCTCGGGGATCCTCTCGAAGGTCGGTATGTACGCCTTCCTCCGGATCGTGATCCCGCTGATGCCGGGCGCGTCGGCTTCGCTGCAGGAGCTGATGCTCGTGATCGCGGTCGTCTCGATCCTCTACGGATCGGTGCTCGCGTTCTCGCAGGACGACGCGCGCCTGGTGGTCGCCTACTCGTCGATCGCGCAGCTCGGCTTCATCCTGCTCGGCATCTTCGCGCTCGACCCGAAGGGCGCGCAGGGGTCGGTGATCCAGATGGTGAACCACGCCGTGGTCGTGGCCGGCCTGTTCGTGATCATCGGGGTGATCGCGGCACGCGCGCGTGAATCCGAGTCGCTCGAGCGCCTCGGGGGCATGGCTCTGCGGGCCCCGGTGCTCGCCGCCCTGTTCCTGATCGTCGCGCTCGCGACGCTCGCGATGCCGGGCACGCCCAACTTCGTCGGCGAGATCCTGATCCTGTTCGGCACCTTCGACGAGAAGTTCGTGTACGGGCTCGTGGCCAGTGTCGGCGTGGCCCTGGCCGCTGTGTACATGATCCGGCTCTACCAGCGCACGATGCACAACCGTCTCGCGCCGGACGTGGAGTCGAGCGACCTCTCCTACAAGCTCGACCTGCCCGCGCTCGCGCCGGTGGTGCTCGTGCTGATCGCGCTCGGGCTGTACCCGCAGTTCGTGCTGCACCGCACGGAGGCGTCCACCACTCCGAAGATCGCGAGGGCTGCGCTGAAGGCCGGGTCGAAGTCCGGCCCGCAACACCCCGAGGCGAGCACCGCTAAGGGAGCGACCCCGTGATTCTCCCGCTCGCGAAGGTGGCCGCGCCGGTCATCGACTACAAGGGCTTCTCGCCTCTCATCGCGCTCGTCGGCGGCACCGTGCTCGTCTTGCTGGTCGCGCTGTTCCGCGGCCGCTTCGTGCAGCGCGGCCTCGTGCCGTTCCTGACCGCCGGCACGCTGCTCACGGCGATGGGCCTGTCGGTCTGGGTGTGGCACAGCGGCGACTCGAAGCCGATCGTGGAGGGCGCGCTCGAGGTCGACGCCCTGGCGATGGGCATGTCGATGATCTTCTACGTCGCCGGCCTCGCGACCGTGCTGCTCTCGCACCGCTCGGTGGCGGTCCGTGAGGCGGGGGCCGGCGAGTACTACATGCTGCTGCTCTCCTCGATCACCGGCATGGTGCTGCTCGCCGAGGCGGCGAACCTGATCACCCTGTTCGTGGCGCTCGAGCTGCTCTCGATACCGCTCTACGTGCTGTGCGCAAGCCACGTGCGCCGCAGAACCTCCCTCGAAGCGGGGCTGAAGTACCTGGTGATCGGGTCGCTCGGCTCCGCCACGCTGCTCTACGGCCTGGCGATGATCTACGGCGCCACGGGCACGACCGCGTTCGCGGGCATCGACAAGGCGCTCGGCGACACGGTCTCGCTCGCCGACCCGCTCTT
>JBJMLG010000021.1:0-3489 GCA_045805385.1 Thermoleophilaceae bacterium | reverse complement strand
CTGCTCGTCCGTGCGGTTCTCGAGCTGCGGGATCGCCGACAGGCTCCCCAGCCGCTGCTGCATCTTGATCTGCCGTTGCTTCGCCATAGGGGCCGCAGTCTAGAGCCGAGCGCGGCCCCCATCACGTACCCGCTCAGGCGGCGGGCTGAAGCAGGTTTCGCAGAAAGATGTAGCCGGTGCAGGGCTGAAGCGCCGGTTGGCGCGTTTCGAGCCGCTTTGACTCGCCGGTCAGGTTTATCGCCTCCCAGCCCCGGCAATCCCCTGTACAGGAGGCGCGCCGGACGGGGTCAGCGGGAAGCCCGGTCCGGTTTCGTCTCCGATTGGAGAGGCTTCGAAAGGGCAGGAGGGTAGGTTCCGATGGCGCGGTTCCAGCGCGATCAGAAGATCAGCGAGATCATGACGGGCGACCCCGTCACGGTCGAGCGCGACACGCCCATCGCGGAGGTAGCCCGTCAGATGCGCCAGGCCGACACCGGCGCCATCCTGGTCACCGAGAATGGCCGGCTGTTCGGGATCGTGACCGACCGCGACATCGCGGTGCGCGCCGTAGCCGACGGGCTCGATCCGGACACCCCGGTCGGCGAGATCACCACCACGAATTTGCGCACGTTGTCGCCGGACGACACGGTCGACGACGCGATCGCGCTCATGCGCGAGGACGACGTGCGGCGCATCCCGATCGTGGACGGCGACCGGCCGGTGGGCATCGTTTCGCTCGGCGACCTGGCGATCGAGCGCGACGAGGACTCGGTCCTCGCGGATATCAGCTCGGAGCCGGCAAACAACTGAAGTTGAGGCATCACCGGCATCGGCGGCTCCACGCTGCCGACCTGGTTGACGCCCCATACGAGCCGCCGCACATTCGCCCCGTGCGGCGGCTCAACACTTTCCAAGGGCCTACGTGCCCCTGCGCGCGACTAGGCTCGACCATGTGAACAGTCCGCTTCTCGAGGAGCTCGTGATCGCCGACGACCCGGCGCGCTGGGAGGCGCTCGGGTTCGCGGTCGAGGGAGCGGCTGCGCAGGTGGGCGGCGTGAGGCTCACATTCGACCCAAGCGCGGGGACCGGCATCGCCGGCTGGGCGCTGCGCGGGCTCGAGGACGGTGAACTCGACGGGCTGCGGACGACGATCGCCAATGGACGCTCCCCGCAGCCCGCGCCCTGCCGGCACCCCAACGGAGCCGTCGGCATCGATCACGTGGTGGCGATGACCCCGGATCTCGACAGGACCTTCGCGGCGCTCGAGCAAGCCGGCCTCGACCTGCGCCGCGTGCGCGAGGCGACCGCGCCAGGCGGGCAGCCCATCGGTCAGGGCTTCTACACGCTCGGCGAGCCGCTGCTCGAGGTGGTGGGCCCCGACGGACGCGATCCCGACCACCCGGCCACCTTCTGGGGCCTCACGGTCACCGTCGAGGACCTCGACCACTGCACGCGCAGGCTCGGCGATCTGCTCGGCGAGCCGCACGACGCGGTGCAGGCGGGGCGCCGGATCGTGAGCGTGAGGCGGGCCGCCGGACTGGCGACCGCGCTCGCCTTCATGTCGGAGTAGCTACCCGGCGATCTCGACGGCGACCGGCTGGTCCGTCGCGCGCGCGCGCTGCGTGCGGGCGTCGTCGAGCGACATCAGCCGTTCCACGAACTGGAGTGCACCGGCGTGCGCGGCCGGGCCCTGGCGCAGGGCTGCCCGCGCCGCATAGGCGCCCGCGGCCTCGCACCCTCGCAGCGAGGTGGTGCAGGCGAACACCGGGAACCTGAGCGTCAGCGAGCCCGCGAGCGACGCCGCCCAGCCGATGCACTCGCTCGCGCGGCGCTGCTCCACGCTCGCGCGCGAGCGCGTGTCGACCGCGCGGGCGGCGAAGTCGTAGAGGTCCTGGCGCAGCCGGTCGTCGATGCCGTCGTTGTAGGTGCGGAGGAAACCGCCGATCACCGGCGATACGCACTCCGGCGCATCCGAGAAGTCCTCACCCGCCAGCATCGAGGCGAGCTCCATGACGCACACCCCCTGAGCCGGAAAGGCGTGCTTGCCGCGGCTCAGCCTGACTGTCTGGTGACTGATTTCCGCCATCTGGATCCTCCTATTCCTCGGGCCGATGCTGCTGCGGCATTACCCACCGGACCGCTTCTCCGAACCGGCGCGTGCGCATGCCGCCTCGGGTAGCCTCCCGACCGATGCGGAGGCTTCGCCTGGCAGGCGGCGGCGCGTCCAGAGACGGCGCGCCAGGCAGGGCCGCGGCGATGACCGCGGCGATGGGCCGCGGCGGCCGGCGGATGCTCAACACGCTCGCCAACCTCGTGCGCCTCACGGCCGGCCTGGTCGCCCTGGTGATCGTGATCGGAATTGCCTTCGTGCTGCTGAAGGCGAACAGGGACAACTCGATCGTGAACGCGGTGAACGACGCGGCGAGCTGGCTCACCCAGCCGTTCCACAACATGTTCAACCCGAAGAACCACCGGACCGAGATCGTGGTGAACTGGGGCCTCGCCGCTCTCGTCTACGTGATCGCCGGAAACTTGATCGCGCGCCTGTTGCGGCGCTGACACGTCCCTTCGTTTATGCGCCATGCCGCCGGGGTATCGGGGCGGCGGGCGTTGGAAAAGGGCAACGGAAAGCTCAGCGATCACCTCCCTCCGCTGCTGCGGCAGCTGAAGGACCCACTCGGACTTGGGCGCGCAGCTCAGTCGAGGCACTCCGCGCGTCTCGTGCCGCGCACCAAGACGGCCGACAAGGTCGTCCAGTCCGTCTGTCCCTACTGCGCCGTCGGCTGTGGCCAGAAGGTGTACGTCACGGACGAGAAGGTCGTGCAGATCGAGGGCGACCCCGACAGCCCGGTCTCGCGCGGCCGGCTGTGCCCCAAAGGAGCCGCCTCAGAGCAATACGTGAACAGCTCGACCCGCGAGTACAAGGTCAAGTACCGCGCCCCGCACGCCACCGACTGGGAGGAGATCCCGCTCGAGCAGGCGATGGAGATGATCACCGACCGGGTGATCGAGACGCGCGAGAAGACCTGGGAGGCCGAGGACGACCAAGGCCGTCCGCTCAATCGCACACGCGGCATCGCCTGGCTCGGAGGGGCGACGCTCGACAGCGAGGAGAACTACCTCATCAAGAAGCTGTTCACCGCGCTGGGCGCCATCCAGGTCGAGAACCAGGCCCGCATATGACACAGCTCCACGGTGCCCGGTCTGGGCACCTCGTTCGGTAGAGGTGGCGCCACCACCTTCCAGCAGGACCTCCAGAACTCGGATGTGATCGTCATCCAGGGGTCCAACATGGCGGAATGCCATCCGGTCGGATTCCAGTGGGTGATGGAGGCCAAGCAGCGCGGCGCCAAGGTGATCCACGTGGATCCGCGCTTCACGCGCACGAGCGCGATGGCCGACCTCCACGTACCGCTGCGCGCCGGCACCGACATCGCGTTCCTCGGCGGGATCATCAACTACATCCTCGAGAACGGCCGCGAGTTCCGGGAGTACGTCCGGCACTTCACG
>JBJMLG010000020.1:0-7888 GCA_045805385.1 Thermoleophilaceae bacterium | reverse complement strand
TTCCTCGTTCTCGACGCGCTGCGCGCGGGGCTGCCGCGCGAGCTGCGCGATCAGTTCAACGCGCTCGTGCGCGAGCTGCTGCTCACGCTGAGGGCGCTGATCGACTGGTACCTCGAGCGCCTCGACGGCGGGCGGCGAGAGCCCGAGGTCGAGGACATTCCGATCGACTGACCTTCGTGCCCCCGCGGCCGTGGTCGTGCGCCGGCACCAAGCAGCGGCGGCGCGCGCACCGCTACCCCGAAATGTCGATGTCCCGGACCGACGCCTCGTCCGGCAGCTTGTCCAGGACCTCGCGCACGCGTACGTGCACGTCGTGCTCCTCGTGCCCGAAGTCGTCCATGAAGCTCTTGAGCGCCATGTACGTCACCTTGAGCTGCGCCGGCGTCAGCTCCAACCGGTAGGCGATCTCGTCGGGGCCGATCAGCTCGTCGTCCTGGGTCATCCGTTGCTCCTCGGTGGGTGGGCCCTCACTCTCCCATCGGCGCTGGACGGACGCAATCCTCAGCCGGCCACTACCCAGACCGCACGCGCGCGCACGATCTCCCGCTCGTCCACGGTGAGCGAGCAGTCGGCGAACGCGAGCGTCCCACCCACCCTGTCCACGCGCGTGCGCGACTCGATCCAGTCCCCGGGCTTGGCCGGCTTCAGGAAGTCGACCGTGAGGCTCACGGTCGCGCGCTCGCGCCCGTCGTCGGCGTCGGCCTCGATTGCGCGACCGAGTGCGAAGTCCGCGAAGGTGGAGAGCAGGCCGCCCTGAACTGTGCCGCGGTGGTTCGCGTGGCGGTCCTCGGCACGCAGCCCCAGCACCAGCTCGTCGCCGCCCTCACGGACGTGAATCGGCCCGATGTACTCGAGGAACGGGCCCTGGTTCTCGTAGGGGACGAAACCCTCCGGGACGTTCACGGGGCGTGGACCCTACCCAGCGAGCGCGCGGGTAACCTAGAACCGTGGCCGCCGACCCCCCCAAGACCTGGGTTCTCACGGGCTCGCTCGACAACTTCAGGGCCACGCGCGACCACGGTTTCCGCCTGATCGGAGCCAAGGAGGGCCGGCGCAACATGGCCGAGCAGATCGCGCCCGGCGACCAGATCGTGTTCTACGTGACTGGCGTGAAGGCGTTCGGCGGCATCGTGCGCGTGACCAGCGAGATGTACGAGGACCGCGAGAAGGTGTGGCCAGGCAAGCCCGGCAAGGTTGATGCCTATCCGTGGCGCTTCGACACCGAGCCCGTCGTGATCCTCGACGAAGACGAGTTCGTGCCCGCCGAGGACGTGGCCGCCGAGCTCGAGCACGTTCGGAAGTGGCCGCTCGAGCACTGGACGCTTGCGTTCCAGGGACAGCTGCGCACCGTCTCGGCCGCCGACGCGCGGCTGCTCGAGCAGCGCGTGCGCGAGGCAGCCTCGGCCACGGCCACGGCGTGAGCGCGGGCGGCTCAACCAAGCCGCCCGAAGAGCGCATCCGCACGCTGCTGCTGCGCGGCGACAACGTGATGAAGAACCGCAGCGGCGAGTCGCTCCCACACGCGCTCGACGCGTTCGAGCAGGCGGGAGAGATCGCCCGCGCAGAGCAGGTCGAACCCCGCCTCGCGGAGCTGGTCGAGCGGCGGATCGAATCCGTCCGCCGGCTGATGGGGCCGGGCCCATGATCCACGAACGCCACTTCTCCGTGGCGCAGGCAAATGCGGTGCTGCCCTGGGTGCGCGAACGTCTCGAGCGGCTGCGCGACGCGCAGGGGCGGCTGGGCGACGAGGAGGCGCGTGAGGCGCTGGCCGAAGCCGGCCCCGGGAACGGCGGCGGCGACCCCGGGCGGGTGGTGTCCGAGGCGTTCCTCGAGCTGCGCAACGAGCTGATCGCGTTCCAGGAGGCCGGGGTGATCCTCAGGGAGCTCGAACGCGGCCTCGTGGACTTCCCCTCGCTGATGGACGGCCGCGAGGTGTACCTGTGCTGGGTCGACGGCGAGGACGAGGTCGGCTACTGGCACGAGATCGAGGCCGGGTATGCCGGGCGGCAGCCGCTCTGAGCGCAGGCGGCGCCTGAGCGTCGCGGCCATGTGGCGACGGCTCGGCCCCGAGCAGCGGGTCGCCGCCGTCGCCTCGCTGCTCCTGATCGTCAGCACGTTCGGCCCGTTCTCTTTCGTGGAGGCGGCAGAGGTGCTCACCGCGGTGGCCGTGCTGGCACTTCTTCGCGCGCGGGCCGGGGGACGCCAGTTCCACCTGCCCTTCGGCGACGGCACCGTGATCGCGGCGGCGGGCGCCTGGTCGGCCCTGCTGATCCTCATCCGGCTGTTCGACCGCCCGCTCGGTCAGAACCTGCTCGCCCTCGTGTGCACCGTGCTGCTGCTCGGCGCTGGGGTGAGAGAACGCGCCAAGCGCGGGCCGGACGACCTGCCGGTCACCCGCGCGGGCGGCGACGCGGGGCCGCGGGACTGGAGCGCCCCCACGGAGCCGCTCGGCTGGGAGGAGCCGCGGCGCGGCGAAACGGGCACCGAACCGCGTCGCGGGTCGCGCCGCGCTCCGGGGGAGCGGGCGAAGCAGCCGCTCGACACCCCTCCCGAGTGGGAGGGCGATCCACCTACCGAACGTCTCGGCTAGGCAGCCGCAGGCTCTCGCGTGTGCGTCTGCTCGCTCGCCGGCGGCACAGCCGGTACGGCCTGCTCGGACTGCCCGGCCGCGATCAGCCGCTCGAGCAGCATGATCGCCTCGCGGTGCATCCTGTCCGGATCGCCCGTGTGGCGCACGGCGCGCGCGGCGGCCATGCCGGCCCGCTCGGCCCCGGCGCTCGGCAGGAACCGCAGCCGCCAGCGCGGCGACCGGCTCACCGTGCGCGCAAGGTCGAGGCACAGCTCGACGCGCCGGCGCTCAATGGCCTTCGAGCTCTTTGTGCCGACCACGGCGGCGGCGTACCGGTAGAGGTCCTGGCGGCGGCGATGGTCTACCCAGTCGTTGTACGTCCGGAGGAACCCTCCGATCACGGGGCAGACCGAGCGCGGACGGTCGGTGAACGGCTCGTGCGCGAGCATCGACGCGAGCTCCATCGCGCACACGCCTTCTTCGGGCGAGGCATGCTTGCCCCGGCTGAGCTTGACGGTCTGGTGGCTGATCGGCGTCATCAGCGAACTCCCTTGCCCTGAAATTTGCTGCCGCCCCTACTTCCCGACGCTCGCCGGCGATAGCCGGACGGTCAGCTCCCGACCGAAAAGTGCCCGGTCTGCGGCAAGTCAGTCCTCAAAAAACGAATAACCGTATTGGCCGCGCTTGTAAGCGAGCTTGGCTATCGCGATCATGCGCTCGTCGTCGTTGCTCTCGACGGCGTTGAAGGCGCTCGTCACGCGGCCTGCCGCGCGCGTGCAGAAGGTGTTCGCGATGTAGCGCTCCTGACCCGACGGCTCCACGCCGTGCTCCTCGAAGATCGCGCTGACACGCGAGATGGTCGCGATCTGGGCGTAGATGTCGGAGATCGCGTCGGACAGGCGCTTCTGCTGGAACTGCCGCTCGGTGACCGCACCGCGCTCGCGCCGGAGCAGGCCCTCCGTCACGTCGCGTAGCCGCTTCACCTGGTCGGACACGGAGTCGGCGAGCGGCTTCAGCTCCTCGTGCGCGCGCGAGACGCGGTCCGGCCGGATCTCGCGCTGGAGGCGCCCGCTCACGTAATCGGCGAGCACGCCGAGCGAGCCGATCGGGTCGCTGAGGTTGATGTCGCCCATCTCCTTCAGCTCGTCGCCCAGCGGCCTCATGCCGGACAAGGCGATGAAGGCGCGCATCACGTCGTTCGCGCCCTCGAAGATCGGGAAGATGCGGATGTCGCGGAGCACCTTCTCGTAGGGCTGGTCGCGCATGTAGCCGGCGCCTCCCTTGAGCTGGAGCGCGCGGTTGGCCTGGTACCAGAGGAACTCGGTGCCCGCGACCTTGCAGATCGCCGACTCGAGCGAGTAGTCGGGCACGCCGGCGTCGACGAGGCCGGTGGTGAGGTAGCACATGGACTCGAGCCCGAAGAGGTACGAGACCATCCAGCCGATCTTCTCCTGCACGAGCTCGAAGTGCGCCAGCGGATGGCCGAACTGGCGGCGCTCCTTCACGTGCGCGATCGCTTCGTCGATCAGCCACTTCGCCGCGCCGACCGAGCCGGTGCCGAGGCTGAGGCGGCCGTTGTTGAGGATGTGCATCGCCACCTTGAAGCCGTCGCCCGGCTCGCCCAGCACGTTCTCGGCCGGCACGCGCAGGTCCTTGTAGTAGAGGTGGCGCAGGTCGTTGCCGCGCAGGCCCATCGTGTCGTAGCGATGACCCACCTCGAAGCCGTCCATTCCCTGCTCGACGATGAAGGCGGTCTGGCGGTCCTTGCCGTCGATCTCGGTCTTCGCGAACGTGACGAACACCGAGCCGCGGCTGCCGTTGCCGATGTAGCGCTTCTCGCCGTTCAGCTTCCAGGAGCCGTCCGGCTGCTTCACGGCGCGCGTCTCCAGGTTGTAGGCGTCGGACCCAGCGTTCGGCTCCGTCAGCGCGAAACCGGCGAGCTTGCGTCCGGTGGCGAGCTCGGGGAGGAAGCGCTCCTTCTGGGCGTCGGTGCCGAACAGCACGATGCCCTTCATGCCGATCGACTGGTGCACACCCATCACCACCGACAGCGTCGCGTCCATCTGCGCGAACTGCTCGAACACGCGGCAGTAGCCGGTCTGCGACAGGCCCTGGCCGCCGTACTCCTCGGGCACGTAGAGGCCGGTCAGGCCTGCGTCGCCCAGCGTGCGGACGAGGTCGTCTCCGATCCAGCGCTCCTCCTCGACCTTCCGCTGGTCGTAGTCGAGCTCGCGCAGGAACGCCACGAGGCCCGCGACCTTCTGCTGCTCGTCGGCGTCCGGCTTCGGATAGGGGAAGACGAGCTCCTCGTGGATCTCGCCGAGGAACAGCGACTTCGCGAAAGACGAGACGCCCTCGACGGGCGGCCGCGGCTCGCGCGTGGTCGCGGCCTCCACTATGCGGCCTGCTGGCTCGCCTCGATCTGGTCGGCGCCCTCGACCGCGTTCCACGGCCGGGGTCCCGGCCCGACGTACTTCGCGGTGGGACGGATGAGCCTGCCCTCGCGCTTCTGCTCGAGTATGTGCGCCGACCAGCCGGCCACGCGCGCGCAGGCGAACATCGGCGTGAACAGCTCCGGCGGAACGCCTGCGAAGTCGAGGACGACGGCGGACCAGAACTCCACGTTCGTGGCCAGCACACGGTCGGGCTTGCGCGCCTTCAGCTCGGCGAGCGCGGCCTCCTCGAGCGCCTCGGCGACCTCGAGCCGCGGAGAGCCGATCTCGCGGGCGGTGCGGCGAAGCACACGGGCGCGCGGGTCCTCGGCGCGGTATACGCGGTGGCCGAAGCCCATGAGGCGACCGCCGGAGTCGAGCACCTGCTTCACGTAGCCCTCGGGGTCGCCGCTCTGCTCTACCGCGGCGATCATCTCGAGCACGCGCGACGGCGCGCCGCCGTGCAGCGGGCCCGACAGCGCTCCGACGGCGGCCGACAGCGAAGCGGCGGCGTCGGCGCCGGTCGAGGCCACGGTGCGGGCGGTGAAGGTGGAGGCGTTCATGCCGTGCTCGGCAGCCGAGATCCAGTAGGCGTCGATCGCCTTCACATGGTCGGGGTCAGCCTCGCCGCGCCAGCGGACCAGGAAGCGTTCGGGGATCGTGGAGGCCTCGTCGATCTCGCTCTGGGGCACCGGCGGCTGCCCGACGCCGCGAGCGGACTGCGCCACGAACGAGAGCGCCATCACCGACGCGCGCGCCAGGTCCTGTCGCGCCTGCTCGTCGGAGATGTCGAGAAGCTGGCCGAGGCCCCACTCGGGCGCGAGCATCGCCAGTGCGGACTGGATGTCCACGCGGGCGTCGCCCGAGCGGATGGCGAGCGGATGTGGCTCCGCGGGCGGCAGGCCGGGCAGGTAGCTGCCGTCGACCAGCAGTCCCCACACGTGCTCGAAGCGGACCCGCCCGACGAGGTCCTCGATGTCCACCCCGCGGTACCGGAGGGCGCTGCCCTCCTTGTCCGGCTCGGCGATCTGAGTGGCGAAGGCGACTACGCCTTCAAGCCCTGACTGAACCTCCGCCATTCATCCTCCTATTGCGGGAACGGCCCCGCAGAATAGTGAAGCGGCGGCGCCGGGCCGGGGCTGGCGCGGGCGCCGCACCCGGCTTACGCTCGATGCGTGCGAAGAACGGAGGCGCGCCGCGAGACGCTCATCTGCCTCGGGCTGCTGACGCTGGTTTGCGCCGCGGTGTTCGGGCCGCACCTGTTCCGAGGCGGGTTCTATTCAGACGACTGGGCGAACGACGCCACCTACGCCTTTTCGCCTCAGCCGAGGCTCACGCACGCGGTCGAGACGATCCAGGACACACTCGGGTCGCGCCCGCTGCTCGCCGTTGCCGTGGCGCTGCCTCATGCCGTCTTCGGGGCGCACCCGGCGCCGCACATCGCCCTCGCGCTTGTCCTGGCGGTGGCCGCCGGCCTTTGCCTGTACCTGGTGCTCACCGAGCTGGGCGTCGAGGCCGTTCACGCCGGCGCGGTCGCGGCTCTCGCGCTGATCTTCCCCTGGGCCGACTCGACGCGCCTCTGGGCGACCGCGGGGATCAACGAGGTTGCCGTGATCTGCTTCCTCGCCGGCCTGCTGCTGGCTCTGCGCGGGCTGCGTGCCAGCGGACGCCGCGCGGCTGCCATACACATCGGCGCCCTGGCTCTCTACCTCGCGAGCATCTTCACCTACGAGGTCGCCGGCGCCGCCATCGTGCTGTCCGGCGCGCTCTATCTCACGCGAGCTCCACGGCGCATCGCCGTGCGACTTTGGGCACTCGACGCCGGCGTGGCGATTGCCGCTTTGGCGGTTGCCCTGGCGCTCACGACGGGCGTCAGGCCCGTGCCCACGCTCTCGGGCCGGATCGGTGACCTCGGCGAGTTCGCCGGCGACTACGTCCGGATGCTCCTCGGCTCGTTCCTACCCGGCGTGCCGAAGCCGCTCGCGGCGGTGGCGATCGCCGGGGTAGCGGCGCTCGTGATCGCGCGCCTCATGAAGCTGGCCGGCCCGCGGCGCGCAAACGCGGAACGCTGGCTGGTCCGGGCCGGGGTGGCCACAGGGTTCCTGGCGGCGGGCTCGGTGATGCTGCTCGGCAGCGGGCTGCATCCGCTCTCGGAGGGCGGGGCGAACCGCGGCAATATCTTCATTGCGCTGCCGTTCACGGCGCTCGTCTGGTTTCTGGCGATGGCCGCCGTCACTGTCCTGCTGAGTGGACAGCGAGTGCGCTTCCAGCCGGTTGTCACCGTCGCGGTGCTCGCACTGGTCGCCGCCGGCTATGTGGCGCGCGTGTACGGCGACGAGTCCGATTGGTCGCGGGCCCACGACCTCCAGGACCGGGCGCTCGCCACACTCGGGCGCAGCGTCCCGCGCCCTGCGGCCGGCACCACGGTGTACCTGCTGGGCGTGCCCTCGCAGGTGGCGCCGCACGTCCCGGTGTTCGACGCGACCTACGACTTCGACGGAGCCCTGCGCCTGCTCTGGCACGAGCCTCGGGACCACGGGTATCCGGTGTACGCGGGGGTGGGCATCGCGTGCGGCGGCTCGTCGCTTCATCCAACGCTCGGCGACGAGTTCGGCCCAGCGCAGGGCGCGCGCTACGGGTCGGCGCTGTTCGTGGACGGGTCGAGCGGACGCTGGCGCCGCATCGACAGCCAGGCAGAGTGCACCAGTGCGCTGCGGCAGTTCCCACCCGGTCCGCGCACCGCCGCCTAGCGGCGGACCACGATGCTCGCCTTCAGCCGTGCCGGCTGGACATCGTGTACGCTGCCGTACATGACGGGGACGCTCCCCGACGGGCCTCGCGAGCCGGCGGCGCTGCAGACCGCCCGCTTTCTCTCGCGGCCATTCGG
>JBJMLG010000019.1:0-30442 GCA_045805385.1 Thermoleophilaceae bacterium | reverse complement strand
TCCGCTGCCGCGCGCGGACGCTGCAACACCCGCCCTCCGGCGAACACCCACGCCTGCTGGTCGAGCGCGGCGTCGTTCGGGGCGTCGCGCTGCACCACGCGTCCGTTGCGCATGCTGAGCGTGGCTAGCTGTGCCCCGGCGCGCTCGCGAAGGGCCGCTGACGCGTCATGGGCGAGCTGCCGCTCGAGGATCACGTTGATGCCGAACGTGAGCAGCGCGAGCCCAACCGCAAGCACGAGCGCGGACGCGAGGGTTACACGTCCGCGCAGGCTGAGCCTGCTCATCGCAGCGAATACCCCACACCGCGCGCAGTCACGATCTTCTGCGTGCTGCCCGCGTCTCTCAGCTTCCGCCGCAGACGCGCTATGTAGGCGTCGAGCGTGTTGTCGTGCACGATCGCGCCGTCGGGCCACGCGGCCAGCACGAGCTCGCGCCGGCGCAGCACGGCCTCGGGCTTCGACGCGAGGGCCGCGAGCAGGCGGAACTCCGTGGGCGTGAGCGGGTGGGCGGTCTCACCCACCCGCATGGCGTGCGCGGCCGGGTCGAGCCAGAGGTCGAGCCCGGCGCCGTCGCCCTGAGCCTGGGGCGGCACGCGGCGCAGCAGGGCGCGCACGCGCACGAGCAACTCCGCGATCGCGAAGGGCTTTGTGAGGTAGTCGTCCCCTCCCGCGTGGAAGCCGGCCAGGCGGTCAGTGAGCGCCTCGCGCGCGGTTAGGAACAGCACAGGCGCCTCGAAGCCGTGGCTACGAAGCGCCTGACATACGTCGCGCCCATCCGCGTCGGGGAGGCCGATGTCGAGCACGAGCAGATCCGCCGGAGCCTCCGTGAAGGCGAGCACGGCCTCGTGGCCGGTCGCGACGGTGCGAACGTCGAACCCCTCCCCGCGCAGGGCGCGGTCGAGCACCGAACGCAGGCTCGCGTCGTCCTCGCAGATACCCACGCGGGCAAGGCCCTGCCTCATGCCCCAGAGGGTAGGAGGCGAGCGGAAGGCCCCGCCGAAGCGGGGCCTCCCAGATCCCTACGCAGAGGCCGCCGCCAGCTCCGGCGGCGTCTGGTCCCGCCTGGTGACGGTCAGGAACGCCACGAGGACGAGGATCGAGGCCAGGAACAGGTAACTGGTCCCGGTCGTGCCCAGCCCCAGGCCGCCGTTGTGAGTCGGCTGCGACAGGCCGTCCCCGATCGATGCCCCGAGCGGCCGCGTGAGGATGTATGCGAGCCAGAACGAGAGCACGGCGTTCATCTTGAACCCGAAGTGGGCGATCGCGATGGCGGCGATCAGACCGCCGAAGATGGCGACCGAGACGCCGTAGCCGAGGCTGAACTTCTCGGCGGTGAGGTCGCCGGCCGCGGTGCCGAGCGCGAAGGTGAACAGGATCGCGAGCCAGTAGTAGCCCTCGCGCCTGGTCGTCACGATCGAGTGGATCGAGAGCGTGCGCTCCTTCCAGTACCAGACGGCGAACACGCCGGCCAGGATGATCGAGAAGCCGATCGTGCTCGTGGTGAGCGGCACGTTGTACTTGTCGGTGAGGTTGTCGGTGATGAGCGTGCCGAACACGCTGATCACGACGACGACCGACCAGTAGACGCCCGGCACGTATTTCCGCAGGCGGAACTGGAAGGCGAGCAGGATCACGAGGAGCACGCCGGCGACGATCGTCGTGTTGGTGAGCCCGAAACCGAGGTTGTCGTTCAGGTAGTCGGCCGCGGTCTCGCCGACGGTCGTGCACATGATCTTGATGACCCAGAAGTAGAACGTGACCTCTGGGACCTTGTTGAGCATCCGCCGGCCGAGAGGCACGGCGGCGCGGGATTCTGCAGTGGTGGTCATGCGAGCCATGCTCGTCAGCCGACCTGAGAGCTACCTGACTGGCGCCTCTCAGGCGGGTGCGGCTCGACGCATGTATGACCTCGGCTACTCGAACTGGCCGCCGTAGCCCTGGTCGGGCTCGGGGTTCACTCCCGGCCCGTCCTCGTCCGACTTGTCGCCGGTCTCTTCTGGCTCGGCTTCGCGCTGCTCGACGGTGTCCTCGGCCTCTTCGTCGCTGCGCGGCTGGTGCTCGCTCATGATGCTGCTCCGCTACCCGCCGGCTCCTCGCCCGACACCTGCTCGCCGTGCTGCTTCAGGTAGTGCAGAAGGCCCCCCTCGATCAGGATCTCGCGCTCCTTGGGGGCGAAGTCGTGCGTGACATGGAACTCGTCGCCCGAGTCCTTGACGCGCACGGTGATGTCCTCCGCCCCGTCCTCGAGCTCCTGCTTGATGTCGGGCAGCTCCCAGCACTGGCCCACCTCGGCGCGGTCGTAGTCGGAGTCGTCCTTGAACGTGAGCGCAAGGATGCCCTGGGCCACGAGGTTGCGCCGGTGGATGCGTGCGAACGACTTGGCGAACACGGCCTTCACGCCAAGCTGAAGCGGCGCCAGGGCCGCGTGCTCGCGCGAGGAGCCCTGGCCGTAGTTCTCGCCGCCGACGATGAAGCCGCTTCCCCACTCCTGCATGCGCTTGCGGAACTCGGGGTCGCGGTGCTGGAACGTGAACTCCGCGATCGCCGGGATGTTCGAGCGGTAGCTCATCACGATCACGCCGTCGGGCGCGAGGTCGCCCGTGGAGATGTTGTCGGGCTGGACGGTGGCGATCCCGGCGGCGATGGAGTCGTCGAGTGGCTTGTGCTCGGGCGGCGTCTTGATGTTCGGGCCGCGCGGGATCTCGATGCTCTCGGCCTCGTCCTCGTCGGCCGGCTTGAAGATGTGGCGGTCGTCCACGTAGGGCTTGAGCTCGGGCGCTGGAAGGATCTCCGGCGGGTCGCCGTACTCACGCGGATCCTCGATCCTCCCCGTGAGCATCGACACGGCCGCCACCGCGGGCGAGCAGAGGAACACGCTGTCCTCCGGCGTGCCGGAGCGGCCCGGGAAGTTGCGATTGAAGGTGCGCAGCGAGTTGGCGTTCGACGGCGGCGCCTGGCCCATGCCAACGCACGGGCCGCACACCGGCTCGAGCATCCGCACGCCGCCCTCGACGAGCTGGCGGTACACGCCCGATTCCGCAATCGCGGTGAGGATCTGCCGCGAGCCCGGCGTGGCCGTGGCGGCGATCGACTCGTGCACCGCCTGCCCGTCCCTGTCGGCGAGGATCGCCGCCGGCAGCGCGAGGTCGGCGTAGCCCGAGTTCACCGACGAGCCGATGCACACCTGCGCGAGCTCCGTGCCCGCCACCTCCTCGACGGGCACGACGTTGTCCGGGTTCTGCGGCTTGGCGACGAGCGGGCCGAGCTCGTTGAGGTCGATCTCCACGCGTTCGTCGTACTCGGCCCCCTCGTCCGGGCGCATCTCGGTGAAGTCGTCCGGGCGCTGCTGCTTCTCCAGCCAGTCGCGCGTCTGCTCGTCGGGCGGGAACACGGCCGATGTCGCGCCCAGCTCGGCGATCATGTTCGCGATCGTGCCGCGCTCGGGAACGATCAGGTCCGCGGTCCCCTCCCCCGTGAACTCGAAGATCTTGTTCTTGCCGCCGCTTGCCGAGAGCTGGCGCAGCAGCTCGAGGATGATGTCCTTCGCCTGCACCCACGGGCGGTTCAGCCTGCCGGTGAGGTGCACCTGCACGATCTCCGGGCAGGCGATCTCATAGGGGTAGCCGCCCATGGCCACCGCGACGTCGAGCCCGCCGGCCCCGATTGCGATCATCCCGAGCGCGCCGCTCGTGGTGGTGTGGGAGTCCGCTCCCACCAGGATCTCGCCCGGCCGTGCGTAGCGCTCGATGTGCACGTAGTGGCAGATGCCGTTGCCGGGACGCGAGTAGTCGAGGCCGAACTTCCGCGCGAGGGCCTGCAGCATGCGGTGGTCGTCAGGGTTCTTGAAGTCGAGCTGGATCACGTTGTGATCCACGTACTGCACCGCGCGCGACACCTGCACGCGCGGCACGTCGAGCTGCTCGAACTGCATGCAGGCCATCGTTCCGGTGGCGTCCTGCAGCAGCGTCTGGTCGACCCTCAGCGAGATCGGCGAGCCGGGCGTGAGCTCGCCGTCCACGAGGTGCTCCTTGAGGATCTGGCGGGAGAGGTTCTCGGCCATCGCGATTTGGTAACTACCCCGCTTCGCGGCGCGTCAGTCAGAGCCGCGTGGCCGCGGTCTCCGCGGAGAAGCCAGTAGCGCTAGGCGGGTACCCGCCGCTGCTCGATCGCCTCGCGGACCCGCGCCGAGATCTGCGGGTGCGCGTGTTCGAGCCGGCGGAAGTCGGAGCGATTCATCACGATCACCGTCGCGTCGGACTTCGCCGTGACGGTCGCGTTGCGGCGGTCGGCCTCGAGCAGCGCAATCTCGCCGAAGAAGTCGCCGGCCCCGAGCGCCGCGGTGCGCCCATCTGGCATCGCCACCTGGAAATCCCCGGACTCGATCACGAAGAACTCGTGGCCGAAGTCGCCTTCGCGCGCGAGGACCGTGCCGGGCCGCACGTCGAGCTCGTCTGTATGGGCCGCGAGCTCCTTGAAGTCCTTTTTCCCGAGGCCCGAGAAGAACGGCACGCTCTTGAGGCAATCGACGTTCACGGAACACTCCTCACCATCGGTTGGTGCGATCGTATGCCTCGGGGGGCCAGCGCCGCAACTACTCGGGCAGGTCGCCGAACTCCCTGAACTGGGCCATCGCCTCCGCCACCACGGTCGCGCCTTCGCCCTCGGTGCGCGCGATCGCGCGCAGCCACACGCGGCCCTCCTCCCGCCGCTCCACCTCGGCCTCGACCACCACGAACACGCCCACCGGCACGGGCGCCCTGAAGTCGACCTCGATCGAGCGGGTCATCGCCAGCTTGCCGCTCGCGTGTAGAAGCACGGCCATCGCGTCGTCGAGCGCGGCAGCGATCACACCGCCGTGCGCGTAGCCCGGCGGCCCCTGGTGGTCCTGCTTCACGAAGAAGCGCCCGACCACTCCCCCGCCCGACTCTGCCCGCTCGATCTCCATCTGGAGGCCGAACAGGTTCGCTATCCCGCAGCCGAAGCAGAGGTCGTGGTGGTCGAGCCTTCCCTCGGGGAGGGTCAAGAGGCGCGAGCGGCCAGCGAGCGGAGCACGAAGTGCAGGATGCCGCCGTGCCGGTAGTACTGCCACTCGTTCGGCGTGTCGATTCGGACTGTCGCCTCGAACTCGATCGAGTCCCCGTCGTCGGGCGTGGCGGTGACCTTGAGAGTGCGCGCGCCGTCGGTCAGCGGCTCGAGGTCGAACCGCTCGCGGCCACTTAGCCCAAGCGACTCGACCGACTGCCCGGACGGAAACTGCAGCGGCAGTACGCCCATTCCCACGAGGTTCGAGCGGTGGATGCGCTCGTAGCTCTCCGCGATCACGAACTCGACCCCAAGTAGGCGCGGGCCCTTGGCTGCCCAGTCGCGCGAGGAGCCGGAGCCGTACTCGCGGCCCGCGAGCACGCCGAGCGGAACGCCCTCGTCCGCGTACTGCATCGCGGCGTCGAAGATCGTCGTCTCTTCGCCGTCCGGGAGGTGGACGGTCACGCCGCCCTCGGTGCCGGGCGCGAGCTGGTTGCGCAGTCGCACATTCGCGAACGTGCCGCGCATCATCACCTCGTGGTTACCGCGCCGCGACCCGTACGAGTTGAAGTCCTTGCGATCGATCCCGTGGTCGATCAGGTACCTGCCGGCTGGTGAGTCGGGCTTGATCGCGCCGGCCGGAGAGATGTGGTCGGTGGTGACCGAGTCGCCGAGCAGCGCCAGGATGCGCGCGCCCGTGATCTCCGGCAGCTCGTCCGACGGCTCCGCGTCCATCCCCTCGAAGTAGGGCGGGTGCTTCACGTAGGTCGATTCCTCGTCCCAGGCGTAGCGGTCGCCGGTCGGCACCTCGAGGGCGTTCCAGTTCTCGTCGCCCTCGAACACCTCGCCGTAGCTCTTGCGGAACATGTCCGACTCGACGGCGCTCTTGACCACCTCGGCGATGTCGTGGCTCGAAGGCCAGATGTCGCGCAGATACACGGGCTCGCCGTCCGAGCCCTCGCCGAGCGGGTCGTTCAGCAGGTCCGCGTCCATCCGCCCCACCAGCGCGTACGCGACCACGAGGGGCGGCGAGGCCAGGTAGTTCATCTTCACGTCCGGGTGGATGCGCCCCTCGAAGTTGCGGTTGCCGGACAGCACCGCCACGGCGGCGATGTCGTTCTCCTGGATCGCGTTCGAGATCGCCTCCGGCAGCGGCCCCGAGTTTCCGATGCAGGTGGTGCAGCCGTAGCCGACGAGGTTGAAGTCGAGCTGCTCGAGGTACTCGGTGAGCCCCGAACGGTCGAGGTACTCGGTCACCACCTTCGAGCCGGGCGCGAGCGAGGTCTTCACCCAGGGTTGGCGCGCGAGCCCGCGCTCCACCGCGTTCTTGGCGAGCAGTCCGGCACCGAGCATCACAGACGGGTTCGAGGTGTTGGTGCAGCTCGTGATCGCGGCGATCACGACCCTGCCGTGGTCGAGCTCCACGTCGGTGCCGTCCTCGAGCGTCGCGGTCACGCTCGTGGACGGGCGGTCCGCCACCGCGGCGCCGGCGCCCTCGGGATGCGAGTGCGGAGGAGCGTTGGCCTCGAGGTGCGGCGCCGTGCCGGCCATGAACGAGGGCGGGTCGGAGGCCGGGAAGGTCTCCGCAACGGCTTCATCGGCCGTGTCCCCGTTGAGCGTGCCGTCGCCGTCGTCCGGATCCGCGATCAGCTCAGCGAGCGACTCCTCGAACTCGGGCTTTGCGATCCGCAGCGGCACGCGGTCCTGCGGGCGCTTCGGCCCGGCGATCGACGGCTCGACGCTCGATAGGTCGAGCTCGAGCGTGTCGGAGTAGGTCGCCTCCTCCGAGTTCTCGTCGTGGAACAGGCCCTGCTCCTTCGTGTAGGCCTCGACCAGCTCCACGAGCTCCTTCGGCCGACCGCTGAACTCCAGGTACCTGAGCGTCTCGGCGTCGACCGGGAAGATGCCGCACGTCGCGCCGTACTCCGGCGACATGTTGCCGATCGTGGCGCGGTCCGCGAGCGGCAGGGTGGCCAGGCCGGCTCCGAAATACTCGACGAACTTCCCGACCACGCCTCTCTCGCGCAGCATCTGCGTGACGGTGAGGACGAGGTCGGTGGCCGTCGCGCCCTCTGCGAGCTCGCCGGTGAGCTTGAACCCGACGACCTGCGGGATCAGCATCGACACCGGCTGGCCGAGCATCGCGGCCTCCGCCTCGATGCCGCCCACGCCCCAGCCGAGCACGCCGAGCCCGTTGATCATCGTGGTGTGGGAGTCGGTGCCGACGAGAGTGTCGGGGAACGCCACGCCGTCGCGCGTGTACACCACACGAGCGAGGTACTCGAGGTTCACCTGGTGGCAGATGCCGGTGTTGGGCGGCACCACGCTGAAGTTGTCGAACGCCGTCTGGCCCCAGCGCAGGAACGCGTAGCGCTCACGGTTGCGCTCGAACTCGAGCTCGGCGTTGCGCGCGAACGACATGCGCGAGAGGAACTCGTCGACCTGGATCGAGTGGTCGATCACGAGCTCCGCCGGAGCGAGCGGGTTGATCTTCTGTGGATCGCCGCCGAGCTCGGCGATCGCGTCGCGCATCGCCGCGAGGTCCACGATCGCCGGTACGCCTGTGAAGTCCTGCATGAGCACGCGGCTTGGGCTGAACGCGATCTCGTTGCTCGGCTCGTCGGCCGCGACCCAGCGGGCGAGGTTCTCCACGTCCCCGGCGGTCACCGCCACGCCGTCCTCGGTGCGCAGCAGGTTCTCCAGCAGGATCTTCAGCGAGTACGGCAGCCGGGCGACGTCGTACTTCTCCTGAAGCGCGTCGAGCCGGTAGATCTCGTACTCGTTGCCGCCGGCGCTCAGCTTGTCGCGCGCCCCGAAGCTGTTGCTCTCGGCCATGGCTAGGAATCTAGTGAAATGCGCCGGCCGGTCGCCGGATCAGTGAGATCGCTGAGCTCGGGATCGCCGGGATCGATGCGCACCCGCAGGTCCGCTCGGTGGCGCGTGCCGAGCACGAGGCGGGCATTCGCCAGGTTCGACTCACGGATGTGACGCTCCGTCTCCTCCGGCGAGCGGCCGCCCTCGAGGTGCCGCGCTCGCAGCCGCCCCTCGATCGAGTCGAGGTCCGCCTCCACGAACCACACCTCGTCGAGGAGGGGCCGCAGCTGGCGCCAGGGCTCGTCGTCCAGCAGGAGGTAGTTCCCCTCCACCAGCACCACGGTCGCAGAGGGGTCGACGGTGACCGCGTCCGGCACTGGCTCGTGCAGCACGCGGCTGTATTCGGGCCAGCTGACGCGCTTTCCCTCGGCAAGCTCCCGCACCTTCGCCACGAACGCCTCCGCGTCGAAGGTCGCGGGCTCCCCCTTGTGGTCGGTGAGCCCGCGCGCGGCCAGCTCGGCGTTTGGCAGGTGGAAGCCGTCCATCGGCGCACCGGTGGCGGCGCGCCCGTCCGCGCGCAGCCGCCGAACGAGCGCCTCCACGAGCGTGGTCTTCCCCGAGGCAGGCGGACCGGTCACGCCGATCAGCGCGAGGCGGGCGGCCCGCTCGGCCAGCGCCTCGACGCTACGCGGGCTTCTGGATCTCGCCGTAGTTCATGCCTCCGTACACGAACGTGGGCACCACCGGCCACTGGCGCCTGAAGCTCTCCATCTCGGACGACGGAAACACGTTCAGGAAGCGCGGATCGCGACGGTTGGGGTCTGCGAGCGCCTTCTCCTTGACCATCGAGTCGTACTGGTCGATCGAGTCCTCGAGCGTGTTCGAGTTCAGCACCACCTCGCGGTTGTAGAACTCGGCGTACTTCTTCACCCCCGGGATCTTCGACAGCTGCGGGTGCCACGAGTCGGCGCAGACGCCGTTCTCCGAGGTGATCCAGATGCCGTCCGGCGTGTTTATGCAGAGCGACTGGTTGCCGTCGGTGTGCCCCGGGGTCCACACGAGCGCGACGCCGACTCCGAGCTCCACGTCGCCGTCTATCAACACGAGGTTGTCGTCGATCACCTTGTCCATCCCGTGCGGCACGTACCACGCCCACTGCATCGGGTGCGTGGAGTGGAGCGTGTCGACCTCCTTGCGCTGGCAGACGAACTTCGCATTCGGGAAGACCGGCGAGCGCGGCTCGGGCTCGCCGTCGACCGGCTCGGTCGTGCCCATCAGGATGCGCATGTCCTGCACATGCAGGTGATCGAAGGACACGTAGTCCACTTCGTCCGGCGTGAGCCCGCACTGTGCGAGCGCCTCCCCGACGGTGTTGAAGTACTTCGCGAACACCTTCTCCGAGAGGAACTCCCCGTAGCGCTCGAGCAGCTGGGCGTAGAAGGGTGCCTCCACCGATCCCTCCGGCACGGTCGGCTCCCACACGAGCGTTCTCCGCTGCCCGTCGAAGTCGTCGAACTGCACGACCACGAGCCGGTTGCGGATGTTGACGTAGGGGTTGAGCCCCTTGGCGGCTCCGGCCAGTGCAAAGGCCGTCGGGTAGCCGGCTGACACGAGGTCGATCGTCCGGACCGCGTGGATCTCGCCCTGGCTCTTGAAGCGCGCCCTGAACTCCCGCGCCGCGTCGCGGATCGCGTCCGGCCGCTCGCCACGAGGCCACGTGTCGTTCGCCACGCCGAACTCGTGGAAGGGGCGAATCCCGATCGTCTCCGGGCTCTCGATCACTGCCATGGCTGCTCCTCCTGACGGCTCCGGGCCTCCAGCGGCTCGAAGCCTAACGCGGCGTCACAGCGAATCCGCTACGGATGGAACAGCCGCATGTCCGTACGGGCGACCTGCGAAGCGCCGGTGGGGTTAACCGGCATGTACGCTCGCCCGGTGAGCGCGCCGGAGCTGCACGAGCTGGTGTGCGTGATGCACGTGCACTCGACCTACTCGGACGGCACGGGCACGGTGCCCGAGATCGCGCAGGCAGCGGCGCGCGCGGGCGCCGACGCGGTGCTCCTCACCGACCACGACACGCTCGCCGCGAGCGAGCATGGCGAGGAGGGCTGGCATGGCAACGTGCTCGTGCTCGTGGGCACCGAGATCTCGCCGCCGAACCGCGACCACTTCCTCGCGTTCGGGATCGACCGGCTCGTGAGCCGTCGCATGAGCGGGCCCGAGATCGCCGCAGAGGTGCGCGAAGCCGGCGGCTTCGGCTTCGCCGCCCACCCGTTCTCGCGAGGCTCCGAGCGCTTCAGCCGCGTCGGGCCGATGCCGTTCTCGGACGTCACCGACGAGCGTGTGGGCGGGCTCGAGCTGTGGAGCTTCCTCAACGACACAGCGGAGCGGCTGGCGACCCTCCCTGCGGTCGCTCGCTTCATCGCCGCGCCCCGCCGCGTGGTGAACCATCCGCCCGCGGACAACGTCGCCACCTGGGACTCGGTGTGTGCTCGGCGGCGGATGGTGGCGATCGCCGGCACCGACGCACACCAGATCGGCCTGCGTATTCGGGGCCGCGTTCCGGTGCGGCTGATGAGCTACCGGCGCTCGTTCTCGATGCTCCGCACACACGTGCTGTGCACGGCACCGCCCACCGGCGATCTCGATCAGGACCGCCCGCAGGTGTACTCGGCGCTGCGCGAGGGCCGCTGCTACCTGGCGTTCGACGGCGCGGCGCCGGCTGCAGGATTCTCGTTCTGGGCCGAGGGCCAGGCCGGCACGCTGGCGATGGGCGCGGAGGCTGAGCTAGGCGAGGGCTACGAGCTGCGCGCCCGCTCGCCGCGCCACGCCGACCTGCGTCTGTTCCGCAACGGCGAGGAGATCGCCCGAAGCGCGGGCCGCGGGATCGACTTCGAGGCGTCCGAGCCGGGCGCCTACCGCGTGGAGGCCCGGCTCGACGTGAAGGGCCGCGAGGTCACGTGGGTGCTCACCAACCCGGTCTACCTGCGCGCGCGGTGATCGAGCTAGAGCGCTACGAGCGCGCCTTCGCGGGCATCGAGGCGCCGTTCGCGTTCGTCGATCTCGACGCGCTGTGGGAGAACGCCGGCGGCATGGTCGCCCGCGCCCAGGGCAAGCCGCTCCGCGTGGCAAGCAAGTCGGTGCGCTGCCGTCCCCTGCTGCGCGAAGTGCTCGAACGCGAGTCAGCGTTCCGCGGGCTCATGACGTTCACGCTCGCGGAGTCCCTCTGGCTCCACGACCAAGGCTTCGACGACATCCTGCTCGCGTATCCGACGGCGGACCGAGAGGCGCTCGCGGCGCTGGGTGGCTTGGACGCCGAGCGGCCGCCCGCGCTGATGGTCGACTCGCTCGAGCACCTCGACTTCCTCGAGTCCGCCGCACCCCAACCCGCGCGACCACTGCGCGTGTGCATCGAGATCGACCTCGCCTGGTGGGCGCTCGGCGGGCGCCTCAGGATCGGGCCGAAGCGCTCACCGGTCCGCACGTCCGAGCAGGCGCAGCGGCTCGCGCGCGAGATTGCCCGCCGGCCACGGCTGGAGCTTGTCGGGCTGATGGGCTACGAAGGACACATCGCCGGCGTCGGCGACTCGCCGGCCGGCCGCCGCGTGCGCGGCGCCGTGATCCGGCGCATGCAGGCGGCGTCGGCGCGCGAAATCGCCGAGCGACGCGCCGCGGTGGTGGAGGCCGTGAGCGAGGTCGTGCCGCTCGAGTTCGTGAACGGCGGAGGCACGGGCAGCATCGACCGCACGGCGGCCGAGCCGGCCGTGACGGAGGTGACGGCCGGGTCCGGTCTGTACGCCCCTACCCTCTTCGACGCCTATTCGTCGTTCAGCCTGCGGCCTGCAGCGATGTTCGCCCTGCCGGTAGTGAGGCGGCCGTCGCGCCGCACCGCCACCGTGCTCGGCGGCGGGTACATCGCGAGCGGCGCTCCGGGCCGCGACCGCCTGCCGACTCCCCACCTCCCGCCGGGCCTGAAGCTCGATCCGATGGAGGGCGCCGGCGAGGTGCAGACGCCCGTCACGGGCGCCGCGGCGGAGCACCTGCGAGTGGGAGATCGCGTGTACTTCCGCCACGCGAAAGCCGGGGAGCTGTGCGAGCGGTTCGACCGGCTGTACCTCATATCCGGCGCCGAACTGGTCGGCGACGTGCCGACATATCGCGGTGAAGGTCGCTGTTTCCTGTAGTTACTGGCCCATTTCGGCAGGCAGACCTCTGCATTGGTCGAACATGCGTCTAAGCCGGCCACTGACCTGACCCCAGAAGGGAACACTCCTCGAGTAGTGATGGACGAGCGCACAAGCGGATCGCGGACCGCGATCCACGAGACCGGTTACTCGGCGCTCGTTCTCGACCGGCTCGCACGCCACACGTGCCGCATCCTGGACTGCGAGCAGTCCTGGATCGTGATCCGCGACCGGCTCGACCCGCGTGCGGCGATGGCTGTTGCCGCGCACGGCGTGGACGAGCTCACGATCGCGGAGCGCGTGGGCACGGACGAGGGCGTCGCCGGGGCGGTGCTCTCCGGGTTCGGGTCGCGCGAGACCTCGCCCTTCGTGGTCAAGCACGACGCTTTGGGCGTGAGCGCGTGCGCGCCCGTGAGCTGGGAGGGCAGCGTGCGGGCCGCTTTGTGTGTGACGAGCGTGCGCCCCGGCCGCCGCTTCGGGCAGCGGGAGCTCCAGGAGCTGTCCGAGCTGGCGGAGCTGGTGGGCGCGGCGCTGGAGCACGCCGAGGGTCGCGAGCGGCCGGACGCGACGGTCGCCGCGCGTGTGGATGCGCTGGCCGCGGCGATGGACATGCGCGACGGGTACACGGCCCAGCACTCCGACGATGTCGTGGACCTGGCGCTCGAGGTCGGCGAACGCCTCGAACTCGACCGCGCCGCGCTCGTGGAACTGGAGTTCGCCGCCCGCTTGCACGACGTCGGCAAGATTGCCGTGCCCGACGCGATCCTGCGCAAGCGGGGGCATCTCGACGACGGCGAGTGGGAGATGATGCGCTGCCACCCCGTCTGGGGCGCTGAGACGCTCGCGCGCATTCCGGGGCTGGAGGTGGTCGCCACGATCGTGCGCTTCCACCACGAGCGCTGGGACGGGGCGGGCTATCCGGACGGCCTATACGGCGACCGCATCCCGCTCGCCAGCCGGATCATCTCCGCCTGCGACGCCTACAAAGCGATGACCAGCGATCGCCCGTACCGGAATGCGCTCGGCACCGATATCGCGCTGGCCGAGATCGAGGCCGGCGCGGGCACCCAGTTCGACCCGCGCGTGGTGAGCGAGCTGGTCGCGGCCGTCCGGGGCGCCTAGGCAGGCTCGCGCAGCGCCGCGCCCACGGGCCCGAGCACCCGGCGCGTGTAGTCGTTCGCGAACACGCCGTCGGGGTCGAGCCGGCCGCGGAGCTCCTGAAAGCTGTCCCAGCGCGGGTAGCGCTGGCGCAGCGTGGCGGCGCTCTGGTAGTGGCGCTTGCCCCAGTGCGGGCGTCCCCCGTGCTCGTCCATGATCCCTTCGACGCCGCGGAAGTACGATTCGAACTCCATGCCCTGGTAGGTGTGCACCGCGATGTAGGTGGTGGGGCGCTCGTACGCCGGGCTGAGGAAGGCGTCGTCGGCGGCCACGGCGCGCACCTCGATCGGGAAGTTCACAGGCAGGCGCCGCCGCTCGATCAGGTCGAAGATCCGCCGCACCACCTCGGGCCCCGCCTCGCGCGGGAGCGCGTATTCCATCTCGGTGAAGCGCACGTCGCGCCGGTTCGGGTGCACGCGATGGCTCCGGTCCACGAGCTCCGCGCGGCTGAAGAACCCGGCGAGCCGGCGGTTGAGCGCGGGAATCGCCTTGGGGAACGCGCGCCCCGCGCGGCAGAAGAGCTCGAGCGCGCGGTTCTCGAGCAGCACGTCCTGGACGTAGGCGCTGATCGCGCCGCGCGGATGCGGCGGCCGCTCCGTGCGGTTCGTCTTCCGGCACATCGCGACGTCCGTGTACGGCATCGCGAAGAACTCGAAGTGCTCGTTCTCCTCGACCAGCGCGTCGAAGCGCTCTAGCGTCTCGGCGAGCGGTCGCGGCTCGTCGATGCGGTGAAGCGTGAACGCGGGCACGCAGCGCAGCTCCACCTCGCTGATGACGCCGAGGGCGCCCAGTGACACTCGCGCGGCGAGCCAGCCGTCGCGATCTGCGTCATCGTCGCCGAACTCGGCGACCGAGCCGTCCGCGGTCACGAGCCGCAGCGACCCGACCTGAGTCGCCAGGTTGCCATAGCGCGCGCCCGTGCCGTGGGTGGCGGTCGACAGCGCGCCGGCGAGCGTCTGCGCGTCGATGTCGCCCATGTTCTCGAGCGCGAGACCGTGTTCGGCCAGCCGCTCGCCCAGCTCGTGCAGCGTGATCCCCGCCTGCACTCGCACGCGGCCGCTCGCCGGGTCGGCGCCGAGTACGCGATTCATGCGGGCGAGGCGCACCATCACGCCGTCGGTGCAGGCGATGTCCGAGAACGAGTGGCCGCTGCCCGCCGCGCGCACCGGCAGACCCCTCGCGCGTGCCCGAGCGATGGTCTCGGAGAGCTCCACCTCGCTGCCCGGCTGCGCGATCTCCGCCGGCGCGCATCGCTGATCGCCGGTCCAGTTGCGCCAAGGCGAGGCCATGCGCCATTTATAACGCCACCCGAGGCCTTCACCCGAGCGGCAACAGACGTCGAGTTGTCTAGCTGCTCTGCGCCGCAGCGCGCTCGGCGGCAGCCTCGACCTTGTCCGGGTCGGGCTCCCACTCGCGCTCCGCGTCGGGAGGCGTGTCGCGCAGGTACCACTCGGCGTCGAGCGCCGCCTGGCAGCCCGAGCCGGCAGCGGTGACCGCTTGGCGGTAGGTGTGGTCCACGAGGTCGCCCGCGGCGAACACGCCCGGCACCTTCGTGCGCGTGGACTTGCCCTCGGTGAGCACGAAGCCGTTCTCGTCGAGGTCGACCTGACCCTCCACGAGGTGCGAGTTCGGGCGGTGCCCGATGGCGACGAATGCGCCGTCGAGCTCGAGCGTCTTCTCCTCGCCGGTCTCCGCGTTGCAGAGGATCGCGTGACCGAGCTGGCCCACGCCGCTGTCCACGAAGCGCTCCACCACGTACGGGGTGAGGAGCTCGATGTTCTCGCTCTGGCGGGCACGGTCGAGCATGATCTGGGAGGCGCGGAAGTCGTCGCGCCGGTGCACGATCGTCACCTTCTCGGCGAACTTCGAGAGGAAGATCGCGTCCTCCATCGCGGTGTCGCCGCCGCCGACGACAATGGTCTGCTTGCCGCGGAAGAAAGCGGCGTCGCAGGTGGCGCAGTAGGAAACGCCCCGCGCTGCGAGCTCGTCCTCGCCGGGCACGCCGAGCTTCTTGGGCTCGGCACCCATCGCGAGGATCACGGCGCTCGCTCGATGCTCGTCGTCGCCGATCCAGACGCGATGCACGCCGCCGTCCTCGGACAGCTCCACGCGCGTCACGTCGTCGGTCACGAAGCGCGTGCCGAAGCGCTCCGCCTGCTCGCGGAACTTCTGCATCATCTCCGGGCCCATGATTCCGTCGGGAAAGCCGGGGTAGTTCTCCACGTCGGTGGTCTGCTGGAGCAGACCGCCCCACAGGAAGCCCTCCGCCACGAACGGCTCGAGATCGGCGCGGGACGTGTACAGCGCGGCGGTATAGCCCGCCGGGCCGCTCCCGATGATGATCACGTTCTCAGTGCGCTCGTCGCTCAAGACTCCTCCGCTGTCAGTCTGGCCGTTCCGGCCTCTTGCCTTACTTTACTTTTTATAGTGTAGCGCTCGGCGGCGTCTTCCTCCTGCCATTTCGCCACCCGCCGGCGCACCTGGAAGTACGCGATCACGCCCGGGATTATGGGCAGCCAGAAGCCCACGAGGCGGAACGCCAGCACCGCCGGGAAGACGGTTTCGGTGGGCTGGTCGAAGAGTAGGAAGGCGCCGATCATGCCTGCGTCGAGCGTGCCGACGCCCGCTGCGGGCGACGGCGCGAGGTTCGCCGCCATGCCGACGAAGAAGCCCTGTACGACCACCCCGAGGGGCACGCTGCCGCCGAATGCCTTGAAGCTCGCCCACAGGATTCCAACCATTCCGGCCCAGTAACCGATCGCGCCCAGGATCGCCGTGCTCCCGTAGCGCGGATGCCGCAGGTGGGAGAGCGCGAACCGCACGCCGCTCGAGACCGTGGCGGGCGCGGCCGCCAGCCGCTGCATCACCCGGTGGAAGCGGCCACCGTCGCCGAGCTGCTTGATCCGGCGTTCGACGTCGCCCGGGATGAGCGCGAGCAGGCCGATGATCGCGAGGGCGCCGCCGGCGAGCGCGGCCGGGAGGATCGTGCCCGCCCAGGGGCTGCTGCCGGGCAGCACTCCCGTGCGCAGCAGGATCCCGAACACCACGAGGGCCCCGAGATAGATCGTGTAGAGCAGCGCCAGGAACGCGACCTCGCGGCCCGCGGTCTCACGCCTCGGCATGCCCGCCTTCCGGAGCGCCCAGTAGGTGAGCGCGATCCCGCCGGCTCCCGCGGCGGAGAAGAGCGTGGTGGCGGCGAACCCGGCCATGGTGATCTCGTAGGACGAGCCGATGTCGAGCCGGTTGACGATCTTGCGGCGCGCGCGCGTGGTCATCAGTGCGCGGAACACGGTCATGTAGGCCAAGAACGAGAAGACGTTGAAGCCCACCGCGATCACGATCCAGATCCACTTCGGGTTGTCCAGGCGGTGGAGCGCGTCGCCAACGCCCGCGACCCTCGGGAGCAGCACATAGATCGCGACGATCAGGAGCACGAACGCGAGCAGGACGCCCGCTATGCGTCGCTTGTCCTCGAACAGCCGCGTGCCGGCCTGCTCGATCTCCTCGGTTTCCGGGGCGGTCTCGTGCTCCTCGAGCTCCGGCGGATCGGTGCGGAAGTCGTCAGCCATCACGCCGTCCCGGGCTCGAGTCGCTGGATCGCGCGGGCGGCCCCGAGCAGCAGGGGCTGCGCGCGCGGGCCCAGGCGGCGCACGGCCTCGGCGAGCCCGAGCCCCGCCGCGAGGTCCACCACGTAGTGCTCGCCGAGGTACACGAGGGCGAATCCGAGCGCGACGGCATACGTCCAGCCGATCGCGCCCTGGACTGGTCCGACGTCGCTGAGCACATGTGCCGCCATCACGGAGGTAGCGAAGTGGAGCGAAGGCATCGCGGCGAATGGATTGCCGCCTAGGAAATCGTAAAGCGGGCGCCACGCGCGCCCCCAGAAATGCTCCCCTGTCTCGACCATGATCCGTCGCACGTGCTCCATGTTCCCGTTCGCTCCCGCCCACCACGGCGGGGCGGTCGGGAGCGTCCAGTAGAACACGAGACCCAGGTCGAACACAGCCGCCGTGAGGCATGCGGCCCGCGGGAACTGGTCACGATGGCGCAAAAGCACATAAGCGACCGTGCCATGGGGAACGAAGAACCAGCTCCAGTGGATCCACGAGAGCGTCAGCTCGAGCGGCCGCACCTCCCCCGGTCGGCCCAGGGAGCGCTGGAGCCGCAGCGTGGGCGGCACTCCGCGGCCGACGAGCGTGTCCGCTCGTATCGGGTAGTCGACCCTGAGCCGCGCAAGCAGCGCCTCGGGGTCGTCGTGCGGCATCTCGTAGTGCGCGATGTACGCCCACATCTGAAGCGCGTAGATCGCGGCGTCGCGCGCCGGGGAGCGGCGCACGGCGAGCGCCATGGCAACCGGCGCCTGCCAGGCGAGCACGCTCACCACGGGCGGCCGCAGGCGCAGGCGGCGTCGGACGATTGGCGCGCCGATACCCACGGCCACGGCGCCCATGGCGGCGATCCGTAGGGCGCGGCGTGAGCGCAAAGCGGCCGCAGTATAGGCGGGGCAGCGGCCATTCCGACCCCTTCTAGTAGTAACTTTCGGCACTCGCAAACGCGCCTTCGGCCGCTCACGGAAGGGAAGAAGGGGGAGTTCAGTGTCCGCGCAGGGGGACGTTCGGAGCAGCGCCGACGACAGTTCCGGACGGGACGTGGAGTTTCAACTTGCTGGTGGCCCGTACGCGGGCACCGCTGCGCGTCTGGCCCTCGGCGACCTGGACGAGCGACTCGACCCGGTGATGGCGCAGGACCTGCGGCTGCTGGTGACGGAGGCCGTGAAGAACAGCGTCGAGCACGCGGGCGTCGGAGAGGACGACTCGATCGGCCTCAAGCTGTCGGTGGATCCCGCGCGCGTGCGCGTGGAGGTGTGCGACGACGGACCGGGCTTCGAGCCCGATCCGAGCCACCCCGGTGAGGAGACGTCGGGCTGGGGGTTGTTCCTCATCGACCAGATGTCGGACCGCTGGGGAGTGGTGCGCGAGAACGCGCTGACGCGCGTTTGGTTCGAGCTTGACCGGCCCCCTTCGTCCGCGTAGCCGCGCCGCCGAGCACTCAGCCGATCCGCTCGCTACCCGCTCCGTTCCATGATCAGCACCTCCACCGGCGCCTTCGACGCAAAGGCCTCCGCGTCCTCGCGCGTACCTATGTGCGAGCCCCAGTGCATCGGCACGGCGAGCCTCGGCTGGATCCGCCTCGCCGCCTCGGCGGCCTCCCCCGGTGTCATCACGTAGCGCCCGCTGACCGGGAGCAGCGCCAAGTCGACCCCGGCGACGTCGTCCATCTCGGGGATCACGTCGGTATCCCCTGCGTGGTAGAGCCGCTCGCCCCCAACGTTCAGGTCGTAGCCGAGGAAGCCGGCGTCGGGCGGGTGGAACACGTTGCCCGACTGGTCGCGCTTCGAGGTGTTGTACGCGGCCACGGCGCTCACATGCACGCCGCGCACCAGCTCGTCGTCCACCACCTCACCGGGCCGCAGCGAGATCACCTGGCCGGCGACCCGTTCGGCCACGGCGGCCGGCCCGACGAGCCACGTGCCGTTGTGCGAGAGCAGCTCCACGTCCTGGGGTGAGAAGTGGTCGTAGTGCCCGTGGGTGATGAGGATGAGGTCGGCCTTGGGCGCGTCCGCAGCCACTCGGTAGGGATCGATGTACACGTTCGAGCGCCCGGCGCGGAGCCGGAATCCCGAGTGTCCGAGCCAGTCGAGGGCGTCGATCAGCACCGATCGAGGATAGTTCCGCACGACTCGCCCACGACCTTGGAGGAAGCACACGATGGCCGGCAGCTACGAGACCGTGATCTGGGAGGTGGAGGACGGCGTCGGACGGCTCACGCTCAACCGCCCCGACACCCTGAACGCGTGGACCGCGGAGTTCGGCCACGAGCTCAAGCGGGTCGTCGAAACGGAGGCGACCGACGCCGCGGTGCGCGCAGTGCTCGTCACTGGCGCGGGCCGCGGCTTCTCCTCGGGCGCGGACCTCAAGGCCGGCTTCGACCCCCATCCCGACGACGGCATGCCCGACGTGCGCAAGGAGCTGCACGAGGTGTACCACCCGATCATCGCCGGGATCCGGCGCCTGGAGAAGCCGGTGGTGTCGGCGGTGAACGGGCCGGCGGTGGGGATCGGCTGCTCGCTTGCACTCGCGTGCGACCTGGTGCTCGCGGCCGAGTCGGCCTTCTTCGGCCTCGCGTTCGTGAACATCGGGCTCATGCCCGACGGCGGGTCGACGCTGTTCGTGCCCGCCGCGGTAGGCAAGACGCGCGCCTTCGAAATGGCGCTCCTCGGCGAGCGCGTGCCGGCCCCGCAGGCGCTCGAGTGGGGCCTCGTGAACTTCGTGCACCCCGACGACCGCCTGCTCGGAGAGGCCGAAGTGCTCACCGCGCGGCTCGCGGCCGGCCCGACGCGCTCCTACGCCGCCTCGAAGAAGGCGCTCAACAACATGATCTACCCGAACCTGGACGAGCAGCTCGCGCTCGAGGCCGATCTGCAGCACGAGCTCGCGCGCACCGGCGACTTCACGGAGGGCGTGAGCGCCTTCGTGGAGAAGCGCCAGGCGGCGTTCACCGGGGCCTGAGCGCCAGCCCGCTTTGGAAGCGGATTTTGGGGCATTTGTCACGACCGTCCGACGACCGCCGCGCAGGTAGTATTCCGGCCGCCTTGCGACCCGACGCGTCTTCTCTGCGCCGCCGCGCCCTGGTTCTTGCCGTGCTCGGGGCTGCCCTCGTGCTGCTTCTGGCGCCCGCCGGCGCGTTCGCCGACTTCATCTCTCCGGAGTCCGGGGGCTCGCCGAACGCGGACAAGATCGACACCCTCTACAAGATCGTCTTCTTCATCGGGGTGGCGATCTTCCTGCTGGTCGAGGGGCTGCTCGTCACGTCGATCGTGCGCTTCCGCGCCCGCCGCCGCGGCCCCGAGCCGGCGCAGATCCACGGCAACACGCCGCTCGAGATCGGCTGGACCGTCGGCGCGGCCGTACTGGTGCTGGTCATCGCCGGCATCACCTTCGCCTTCCTCGGGCCCATCCGGCACGCGCCGGCCTCCAGCGTGAGCGGACTGAGCGCCGACGGCGTGCAGTTCGCGAGCGCCCCTCAGGTCTCGAACCCCGAGAGCAACAAGGCGCTCCACATCAACGTCACCGGCATGCAATACATCTGGCGCTTCGACTACGTGGACGCGCCGCGGCTCACCGAGAACCGCCCCGTGTACTCCTACTTCCGCATGGTGGTGCCCACGAACACCACGGTGATCGCGAAGATCAACGCGGCCGACGTGATCCACTCCTGGTGGATCCCCAAGCTCGGCGGGAAGGCCGACGGCGTGCCGGGCTACAACAACTACACCTGGTTCAAGATCCCGAAGCCGGGCCTGTACAAGGGTCAGTGCGCGGAGCTCTGCGGCGAAGGCCACGCGGACATGCGCGCACAGGTCCTGGCGGTCCCGCCGGACCAGTACCGGGTCTGGGTGGAGCAGCAGCGCAACGAGCTGCTCGCCGCGCAGAAGGCCCTGGCCGCGCAGCGCAAGGCCGGCATCGGTCAGTAGGAACGAAAGGGAAAGCAGAGAGTGACCACTAGCGAGTACGTAGCCGAGCGCCGCCCCGTCACCGCGCTTCCGCGGCCGGAGGTCGTGCTGCACGGGCTGCGCGAGCGCCCTCGCGGCTGGCTCGACTGGCTCACCACCACCGATCACAAGAAGATCGGGATCCTCTACATCTACTCCACCTTCATCTTCTTCATGATCGGCGGAGTCGAGGCCCTGATGATGCGCCTCCAGCTCGCTGTTCCCGAGAACACGCTGCTGGCGCCGAAGGCCTACAACGCCGTGATGACCATGCACGGCACCACGATGATCTTCCTGTTCGTGGTGCCGGTGCTCGCCGGTTTCGGCAACTACCTCGTGCCGCTCATGATCGGCGCGCGCGACATGGCGTTCCCGCGCCTGAACGCGCTGTCGTTCTGGCTGCTCCTCTTCGGCGGCATCGTCTTCTACATCAGCGTCTTCTTCCACCCGCCCGCCGCGGGCTGGACGATGTACACGCCGCTCTCAGAGGAGGCTTTCTCCTCCGGCGGCGGCGTGGACGCGTGGATCTTCCTCATCCACCTCACCGGCCTCTCGTCGTTGATCGGCGCGGTGAACTTCGTCGCCACGATCCACAACATGCGCGCGAAGGGCATGGGCTGGGCGCGCATGCCGCTGTTCATCTGGACGATCCTGATCTACAGCTACCTGCTCATCCTGGCGCTGCCCGCGATCGCGGCGGCCGTCACGATGCTGCTTGCCGACCGTCACCTCGACACGGGCTTCTTCAACCCCGCCAACGGCGGCGATCCGATGCTCTGGCAGCACCTGTTCTGGTTCTTCGGGCATCCCGAGGTCTACATCATGATCCTGCCCTCGTTCGGGATCATCAGCGAGGTGATCCCGGTGTTCGCCCGGAAGCCGATCTTCGGCTACAAGGCGATCGCCGCGTCCACCGCGGCGATCGCGTTCCTCGGCATGCTCGTGTGGGCCCACCACATGTTCGCCACGCCGATGCCCGCGGTGGTGCTCTCGTTCTTCATGCTGAGCTCGTTCGCGATCGGCGTGCCGACCGGGATCAAGATCTTCAACTGGCTGGCGACGATGTGGCGCGGCTCGATCGTGTTCAAGACGCCGATGTACTTCGCGTGTGGCTTCATCGCGCAGTTCGTGATCGGCGGCATCTCGGGCGTGATCCTTGCGGTGTTCCCCGTCGACTGGCAGCTCCACGACACGTACTTCGTGGTCGCGCACTTCCACTACGTGCTGTTCGGCGGCTCGATCTTCGGCCTGTTCGCCGGGCTCTACTACTGGTTCCCGAAGATCTCGGGCCGGATGCTCTCGGAGGGCCTCGGGAAGCTGTCGTTCTGGCTGATGTTCATCGGCTTCAACACCACCTTCCTGATCCAGCACTCGCTCGGCATGTCCGGCATGCCGCGGCGCATCTACACCTACTATCCGAACGGCGACTGGGCGATCTGGAACCTCATCTCCACGATCGGCTCGTTCATCCTGGCGCTCGGCGTGCTGATCACCGTGCTGAACGTGCTCGTGAGCCTCAAGAAGGGCATGCGCGCCGGCAACGATCCCTGGAAGGCGAATACGCTCGAGTGGTTCGTGCCGTCGCCGCCGCCCGAGAACAACTTCGACGTGGTGCCGCGCATCCGCAGCGCTGAGCCGATGAAGGACATCCGACGCGACGTCGCGGCTTCCGGCGCGACGGCCGGCACAGTGGCCCAGCCCGTGGCGACGGGGACCTAGCCGATGGAGGCCGGGGCCCGCACGCGCGTTGCCGTAGCGCCGCCACGAGTCGGGTCGCTCCGGCAGGTCGTGTCCGACTACGTGGACATGACGAAGCCGCGCGTGCAGTCGCTGCTTCTCTTCACGACGGTCACCACGATGTACGTAGCCGGCACGCCGTCGCTCTCGCGGGTGGCGCTCACCTGCCTGGGCGGGGCGCTGTCCGCCGGCGGCGCCGGCGCGATCAACCACTACCTCGACCGCGACATCGACGCCCAGATGAAGCGCACCGCCAACCGGCCGGTGCCGTCTGGCCGGGTGGCGCCGGGCGCGGCGCTCGCCTGGGGCATCTTCCTCGGCAGCGCGTCGTTCGTGCTGATGGCCCTCACCATCAACGTGCTTGCAGCGTCGCTGGCGCTCGCCGGCCTGCTCGGCTACGTGGTCGTCTACACGATCTGGCTGAAGCGCACCACGCCCCAGAACATCGTCATCGGCGGCGCCGCGGGCGCGATGCCGCCGCTGGTCGCCTGGGCCGCCACCACCGGGCATCTCGCCGGCGCGGCGCTGTACCTGTTCGCCATCGTGTTCTACTGGACCCCGCCGCACTTCTGGGCGCTGTCGCTGTTGATGAAGGACGAGTACGCGAAGGCAGGCGTGCCGATGCTGCCTGTCGTCCGCGGCGAGAGCGAGACCCGCTGGCAGATCCTGCTGTACACGCTGCTGCTCGTGGCCGTCACGCTCCTGCCGGTCGCCTTCGGCGTGTTCGACGGCCTCTACCTGATCGCCGCGCTGCTGCTGGGCTCGGCCTTCACCGCGATGGCCATCCGCCTGCGCCGCAGTGCCGAGCGCCGTGATGCGCTCCGGCTCTACCTCTTCTCGCTGGCCTACCTCGCGCTGCTGTTCGCCGCGATGGTGGCCGACGCCCGCCTCTAGCCCGCGTGCCGGGGGCGCTCGCCGAGCGGCTCACCTCGCAGCTGCTCGCGGGCCCGCAGGCGAAGAGCCCCGTCGAGGTGGCCGAGCGGCTGCTCGCGATCCAGGCCCAGGATCCACGCGGCGCGCGCCTCGCGGTGCGGGCCCGCAGCGAGGGGCTGTCGGCGTCCGACGTGGACCGCGCGCTCAGCGAGGAGCGCACGCTTCTCATCACCACCCTCAACCGCGGCACGCTGCACCTGGTGCGCACAGAGGACTACCCGTGGCTCCAGGCGCTCACCACTCCGCCGCTGTTCCAGGGAAGCGCGCGGCGGCTCGAGCAGGAGCGCGTCTCCCCCGCCGACGCCGAGCGCGCGGTGGCGCTGATCGCGCGCTGGCTTGCCGACGAGGGTCCGCTCACACGCTCTGAGCTGCGCACGCGGCTCAGCGAGGCGGGCATCCGCACCGACGGCCAGGCGTTCGTGCACGTGGTGCTGCTGGCGTCGATCAGGGGCCTGATCGTGCGCGGGCCGGTGATCGACAGGCAGCACGCGTTCGTGCTCGTGCGCGACTGGCTCGGTGAGCAGCAGCCAGTCGACCGCGATGTTGCGCTCGCCGAGCTGGCGCGTCGCTACCTGGCCGGCCATGGCCCTGCGAGCGACCGCGACCTGGCGCGCTGGGCGGGGCTGCCGCTGCGCGACGCCCGGGCGGGCCTCGAGGCGATCGCGAGCCGGCTCGACCAGCGCGACGACGGACTCGTGGACCTTGCCGGCAAACCGCCGCCCGCCGGGCTCCCCGAGCCGCGGCTGCTCGGCTCCTTCGAGCCGGTGCTCCTCGGTTGGGCTTCGCGCGAGGAGATCGTCGGCGCGAACGAACGGGCGCTCGTGTCGGGCGGGATCTTCCGCCCGTTCGCGACCGTGCGCGGGCGCGCCGTCGGCACGTGGCGCCTGAACCGCGAGAGCGTCGAACTCGAGCCCTTCGGGCGCATCTCGCGCGAGGACGCCGGCGCCCTCCGGCGCGATGCGGCCGACGTGGAGCGTTTCCTCAGTAGCTGATCATCCGCGCGTCGCGTCGGCGAGCTGTGCGAGCAGATGCGGCATGCCGCCCTCGGCATGCCAGGCGCGCTGCACGTCCGCGCCCGACCCGTCCGCGAGGATTCGCTCCACCCCGTCGAGTGCGCGGTCGTCGCCGAGCTCGCGCAGCCGCGGCCGGGCGAGCTCGGTCGCGCGGCGGGCCAGCTCCTCCACCGGCCGCAGCGCGCCGTCGCTCCAGAGCGTGGTGTGGATGCCGTTGCGGGTCGCGCGGTAGAGCGACTCCGACAGCACATCGCGGCTCGCGTACTCGCGTGGCGGCGCCTCGGCCTCGTGCATCGCGAGGCCGTGCGCGACCGCGGACAGTGCCTCCGCGCGCCATAGCGGCGCCTGCGCGTCCATGACCCGGATCTCGAGCGTGCCGAGCTTGGGGTGCGGCCGAACGTCCCACCAGATGAAGGTGTAGTCCTCCACCTCGGCGGCGCGGCAGAGTTCGTCGACCGCGCGCCGCCAGTCGTCCTCGCCCTGGAAGGCCGGCGGCAGCTCGACGCGCGGGAAGCCCCTCCTCAGCACGGTGCGCGCGCTCGCGAGCCTGGCGTCCTGGCCGTGCCAGAACGGCGAGTTCGCGGCGAGCGCGTGGAGCAGAGGCAGCCATTCGCGCACGCCGTTGAAGGCCCGGATCGCAACCTCGAAGGACGGCATCGCAACGTGCACGTGCAGCGCGCAGTCCGGCGTCCTCAGCAGCACTCCCCCGAGCCTGTCTTTCTCGCGCCGGTAGCGCTCCGCCTCGACGACCTCCACGTCGCCGAAGTCGGCGTCGGGGTGGAGCCCGGAGCCCATCAGGCCGCCGCCCACCTCGTGCACCCGGCGCCGCAGTGCGGCGAGCACGGCCGCCGCGTCGCCCACGGTCCGCGACGGCGGCGACGAGAGCTCGATCTGCGCCGCATAGATGTCGTGACGCGCCGCGGAGCGATCGACCTCCAGCCGCTCGAGCACCTCGGCGCTCGCCTGCGCGAGCGCGTGCGAGCCCGGGTCCACGAGCAGCAGCTCCTCCTCGATCCCGACGGTGAAGCCGTCAGATGTGCCGAATGCGTGGTCCACGGCGCGTCAGGAAAGCATCAGGGCTGACTCGGCGGCAACCCTGCCGAGCACGAGCGCCGCGGCGAGGCCGCTCGCGTACCCGCCGGTAGCGATTCCGCCCGCGTCGGCGCCGGCTGCGAACACCCCGTCGGCCGCGCGCGCCGACGTGTCCACGCGGAGCCCGCCGAGCGTCGTGGTGATCGCAGCCACCACCTCCACGGCCGTCTCGCCGTTGCGCCGTTCGACGGGCGCGCCGGCCGCACGTGCCTCCTCGACCATTTCTGCGACGGTGCGCTCCCGCACCCGCTCGGACAGCGCCGCCTCGGCGACCACGTAGCGGGCGCGGGCGCGCGGTTGGCGCGCGGTCCACTGCACCACGTCGATCTCCGACCAGGCACGCGGCTCGTAGCGCTCGCCGGCGAGGCTCTCCACTCGGGCGTGGCGCGCGTACAACTGCGACAGGCGCACGAACGAGTCCTCCCCCACGCGCGCCGGAGGAGCGGGCATGTTGCGCCCGTAGAACTCGCCGAGGCCCGCGCTCAGCGAAGCCCCCGCCTGGCGGCCGAGCCGGAGCCCGTCGCCGCTGCTCCACGGCGCCGCCCGCAACAGCAGGTGGTCGGCCTCCGGTGTGATGTGCTCGCGCACCAGGTCGCGATTGGCCTGGAAGCCGCCGGTCGCCAGCACGACCGGCGTTCCGGCGGGAAGCTCGCGCAGCGGCTCGCCGAGTCGCGGCTCGGCCCCCGCCCGCACAAGCGCGTCCGTGAGTCCGCGCGTGTGGAAGCGCCGACCTGCGGTCAGCGGGTTGCCTGTCTCGCGCTCGGTCACCGGCGCGCCCAGCGACTCGAGCCAGTCCAGGTCCGCGTCGAGTCGATCGAACACGAGCCGCTGGAGCCCAGGGTCGCCGCCGGGGCACTCCTGGCGGAAAGCGTCGAACTCGCGGTGCCGCCACACGACGCCGCTCGAGAGCAGCATCGAGCCGCCGGCCCTGTTCCCCTTCTCCAGAAGCAGCACGTCGGCGCCCCGCTCGCGGGCGTGCGCCGCGGCCGCCAGGCCGGCCATGCCGGCGCCGGCCACCACTAGATCGGGCATCGGCGCTACACCAGCGAGAAGCTCGGCTTGTGCTCCACGTATTCGAGGCGGATCCGGTCGGGCCCGTAGACGAACACCGCGTACGTGTTCGGCCCATCGACGATGTCGTCGATCTCGATTCCCCGCTCCCTCGCCTCGCGGAGGTGCTCCTCGGCCGACTCGACCAACAGGCCGAAGTGGTTGAGCAGCGGCCGCTCGGGAGTTCCGGACTCGCCATGCTCCAGCACGAGCTCGGAGGCCCCCGCCCAGAGCCGGCCGTGGTCCTCGCGGAAGCCCAGCGTCTCCAGCTCGGCGAAGCTGGCGCCGGGGTCGGGCACGGCGAGCGCCACGTGGTCGAGGTCGTAGTCGTGGCCCTTGCTCTCTACGAGCGCCAATCCGAGCCGCTGCGGACCCGTAAACCGCACCGAGCCGTCTGGCGCCTGCTCCACCTCCAGGTCGGGAGGCAGCGTGTTCACCGCCGCCTCGAGGTCCGTCACGCGCAGAGCCACGCGCGAGAGCGGACCCGGTTCGCGCTCACCGTCCGCGGCGAAGAGCGTGAGCTTGCCGCGCCGCGCGTCCGCACCCACGAGAGTGAACTTGTCGGTGCGCTCGATCACGTGCATGCCGAGATGAACGGTGGCGAAGTCCGCGAGCTCGTCGCGGTCCTGCACCCAGAGGGCTACGTGGTCCAGGCTCTCGATTCTCATGGGAGGGATTCTTACCTTTCGTGAGCAGGACGCAAACCCACCGGGGTCAGGCCAGGCGCGCGGGTTCGAAGCGAGTCGGGTCCCCTGGTGCCTCGGCGCGGATCACGTGCATGATCGCGTTGATCTGCGCGAGGTGGGTGAACGCCTGCGGAAAGTTGCCGAGGTGGCGCCCGCTCTGGGCGTCGAGCTCCTCGGCGTACAGCCCGAGGCTGGTTGCCATTCCGAGGAGCTTCTCGCACAGGGCTGAGGCGCGCTCGACCTCGCCGATCTCCACGAGAGCCGACACCAACCAGAAGGAGCAGATGGTGAACGTGCCCTCGGACCCCGTGAGCCCGTCGTCGGTTTCCTCCGGCCGGTAGCGCAGGACCAGCCCGTGCACGCTCAGCTCGTCTGCGATGGCGAGCACCGTCTTGCGCATCCGCTCGTCGTCGGCCGGCAGGAAGCGCACGAGCGGCATCAGGAGGAGGGAGGCATCGAGCGCGTCGGTGTCGTAGTGCTGAGTGAACACGCCGCGCGAGTCGAGCCCGTTGTCGAGGATGTCCTGCTTGATCTCGTCAGCCGCGGCGCTCCAGCGCTCTTGGTTCTTCGCGTCCTCCCGCAGCTCCGCCAGGCGCGCGCCGCGGTCGGCCGCCACCCAGCAGAACATCTTCGACGAAGTGAAGTGCTTGGGCTCGCCCCGCACCTCCCAGATGCTGCGGTCCGGCTCGCGCCAGTGCTGGAGCGCCGTCTCCACCTGCTTGCGCAGCATGGGCCAGAGCTCGTCGGGCAGGCCGTCGCGCGACTTCACGTGCAGATACACCGAGTCGAGCGCCGCGCCCCATACGTCGTGCTGATCCTGCTGATAGGCGTCGTTGCCGACTCGCACGGGCCGGGAGTTCTCATATCCCGTGAGGTGATCCAGCCGCCGCTCCGGCAGCTCCTTCTCGGCTCCCACCCCGTACAGCACCTGCAGAGGCTCCGCACCGTGACCGCACGCGTCCGCGAGGAAGTAGAAGAAGTCGTTCGCCTCGGCGTCGAACCCGAGCGTGTACAGCGCCCACAGGGAGAACGTGGAGTCGCGCACCCAGCTGTAGCGGTAGTCCCAGTTGCGCTCCCCGCCCGCCAACTCCGGCAGCGACGTGGTGGCCGCGGCACAGATAGCGCCGGTGGGCTGGTAGCTCAGCCCCTTGAGCGTGAGCGCGCTGCGCTGCAGGAACACGCGCCAGGAATGGTCCGGGAAGTTGCCGCGGTCCAGCCATTCGCGCCAGTAGTCCATGGTCACGTCCATGCGATGACCGGCGTCGTCGATCTCGCCCGGTGGCTCCTCGTCAGTCCACGACAGCGCGACGAAGCGACGGTCGCCGTCGTGCAGAGTCGTCCGCGCCTCGCAGCGGCCGCCCTCGAAACCGAGCCGAAGGTTGCTCGTGAGGCGCAGCTCGAGATCCACGCCCTCGCTCGACGCCGTCGCCTCGCCGTACTCCTCGCCCGTGTACTCCCACTGCGCACGCGCACGGCCGTAGTGGAAGACCGGCTCGCACTGCATGCGTACGTCCACGCTGCCCTGCACGCACTGCATCAGACGAAGCAGGACGTGGTCGGCGTCGTAGTCGTCGGGCGGCCGCCGGTGGGTGCTCTCGCGCACCCGGTCGTGGCGCCACGGGCCGATGAGCAGCGCGTCGCGCACCACGAGCCAGCCGGAGCGGGTCATCCAGGTGGTCTCGAGCACCATCGTCCCGGGGATGTAACGCCGCCCGGCCGGCACGGTCACGTCGGCCGGCCCGACCCGGAATGTGCCCGCGTCCCGGTCGAGCAGGGAGCCGAACGTGCTGTGGCTGTCCACGCGCGGCACACACAGCCACTCGACCGCGCCGCTCGGCGCGACGAGCGCGCCGGTGTGGCAGTCCGAGAGGAAGGCGTACGCGCCGATCGGCGGGAACGGGCTGCTTGCTGCAGCCGCGTTCGGTCCGATCACGCAGACTGCCTCAGCTGACTCACCGCGGCCTCGTCGGCCAGCAGCACGAGCGACCCGCTGCGCGGCTCCACGAGGCTTGCGGGCGCGTCGCTCGAGCGCCGGCCCGAGAACGCTCGCGCCACGGCCTCCGCCTTGTCCTCGCCCTGCACCAGGAACACCACCGAGCGAGCGGCGTTGAACACCGGCAGCGTGAGCGTGATGCGCGGCACGAGCGGCGCCATGCCGGGGACCGGCACGCCGACCGCCAGCCGTCTGTGCTCTTCGAGCGCCGCGTCGCCCGGGAAGAGCGACGCCGTGTGCGCGTCCGGTCCGAGCCCCATCAGCGCCAGGTCGAGCTCCGGCAGCTCGTTGCCGAACCCGCCGCGCAGCTCCTCCTCGTACGCAACCGCGCCGTCGTCGGGGCCGAGCTCGCCCGGCATCCGGTGAATCGCGGGCGGCCGCTCCAGCCTGTCGAGCAGCGCCTGCTTCGCCATCAGGTAGTTCGACTGCTCATGGTCAGGCGGCACGCAGCGCTCGTCGCCGAACCACAGCGTGGCGCTGGTCCAGTCGGCGCCGATTCCGGCGGCGAGCTCGTATGCGGCCTTCGGCGTGGAGCCTCCCGAGAGCGCGATGTGTGCGCCGCCCTCGGCGGCCTCGGTCAGGAGCCGCGCGGCCGCCTCGGCGGGGTTCTCGTGCACCTCCACGCGCGGCTGGCTCATGCCAGCATCTTCCCCGCGCACGCCACGGCAGGGCGGTAGGTGGGGTCGCGCAGGAGCGCCTGGCGGATGCCCTCGCCAAGGATGCCCGGCTCGCCGCGCGAGGCGCCCAGCACGACGTAGCTCGACTCGAGCCCATCGCGCGTGCGCCGTTTCGCCACCAGGCCGCCGGGTCCCCGGTCGAGCGAGACCGAGTCGCCGCGCGCGGTCTCGATCGTCACGCCCGCCAACCCGGGCGCGTTCAACGGCACGGGCTCGAGCTCCACGCGCACTTCCTGCTTGCCCGCTCGCGCGCGGCCGGAGAGGCGTCCGCCTGCGCTCGTAAGCGCCCCCGGCGTCCAGCCGAGCCGTGACGACAGCCAGCCGAGGAACAGCAGCCCGCTCACGGTCGAGTCGGGCCGGTGGCGCACCGCCACGTGCGCGATCTCCTGCAGTGCCGGGCGCCAGCGCGGCGGATCGAACGTAGCCGCCACCCGCTCGCGCCAGGGAGTGGATCGGAGCCAGGCGAGGTCGACCACGTACATGTCCTCGGTGAGCCGGCAGGCGCGGTTCACCGCCTCCTCCATGTCCTGGA
>JBJMLG010000018.1:0-8918 GCA_045805385.1 Thermoleophilaceae bacterium | reverse complement strand
TCTGACCCCGAACGGAAACCTCATGGCCGCGGTTCTCGCCTGCGGGGACGGCGCGGTGCTGAGCCATCGAAGCGCAGCGGACCTCTGGAACCTCCGCCCTTCCTCCAGTGCCGCTGTAGACGTGACAGTGCAGAGCAGCGGCAGGCGGAGACGAGAACGAATCCGGGTCCATCAAGTCACCCGACTCGACCAACAGGACGTCACAGCGCGCAACCGGATCCCGGTCACCACGATCGCCCGGACGCTCCTCGATCTCTCAGCCGTCCTGAACAAGCGCCAGCTCACCTACGTGATCGAGCAGGCCGAGCGACAGCAGCGCTTCGACAAGGCCGCGATAAAGGAGACGTCCGAGCGCAACCCGCGACACCCCGGACTCACCGCCCTCAGAGCTGCCGTCACGACGTTCGAGCCAGAGATGACGCACACGCGGTCAGATCTCGAGCGCGAATTACTGGATCTATGCCGCCGCTTCGGCCTGCCGACCCCGAGCATGAACGTCGTCGTCGCCGGCCACACCGTCGACGCGTTCTGGCCGGAACACGGGCTGGTGGTCGAGGTCAACAGCGACAGGTATCACGGCACGCGTCGTGCGCGCGCAAATGACGCCAAGCGTGCCGCCGACCTACAGCTCGCGGGACACGAGGTTTACCCGGTCGCCGAGAGCGCGCTGCTGAACGAGCCCCGAACAGTGGCCGAGACAATCGCCGCGTTTCTGGCTCAGGCGAACGCCGGCGCGCCCGCGACCACGCGGTTGCGCCCTTCCAGCTTGGCCCGGTAGAGCAGCTCGTCTGCGCTGTGGAACAGGCGCTCGAAGTCGAGCGCGAGCCCGCGCGCCGCGCACACGCCGAACGAAATCGAGATGTCGAGCCCGCCCGGGTGCGCCTCCGCCACGGCGGCGCGCATGCGCTCGGCGATCACCACGGCATCGCCCTGGGACGCCCCGGGGAGCAGCACCACGAATTCCTCGCCGCCATACCGATACACGAGGTCGAACGAGCGCAGCGCCGTCCGGAGGATGTACGCCACGTCGCGCAGCACGTTGTCGCCCACGAGGTGCCCGTGCTCGTCGTTCACCTTCTTGAAGTGGTCGAGGTCGCCGACCAGGACCGCGATCGGCGCGTCGGTGAGGTGCGCCTGCTCAACCAGCTCGACCGCGCGGCGGTGCAGGGCGTGCCGGTTGAACAGGCCGGTGAGCGGATCGAGCGCCGCCTCCGCGCGATGAAGCACGTCGGAGCGCATCAGCGCGGTCGTGAGAACGGCGATCCCGACCACCACGGACAGCGGGACCACGAGGATCTGCGGGTTGTCGATCACCGCGTGGGGGTGGCGGCTGAAGGCGACGCCGACCGCGATAGCGGCTGTCCAGGCGACGCCGGCCACGATCCCGCGCGCGGTGAATCGCGCGCTCAGCGTGGCCACCGGGATCGCCAGCCACGGAAAGAAGCTCGATCCCGCGCCGCCCTGGATCACCACCGCGGCGCCGATCATCAGCTGGCAGAAGGCCCAGGCGCCGGCAATCCAGTACTCGGGCCGCTCGCTGCGGACCATCATCTGGTCCGCGAGCAGGAACACGATCACGGCGCCGGCAAGCGGGCCGAGCGGCCACCATCCCACCCATGGGCTGAGCACCATCAGCGAGATGGCGAGTAGAGCGAACACGCCGCTGCGCGCCGGCTTGACATGGCGCTCCATGTCGATCAGCCGTCGGCGCGCGAAGTCGTCCGCGCACAGCCAGCTTCCCTGCTGGCCTGGTGGCTTCGAAGATTCCGTTGTGGCCATCTTGGGGTACTCGCTTCGGTTCATCGGCGGGTAGCGCGGACGCTTGAAGGGTCCGCTCAGGACATGGACGAACCCGCGGACTTGCCGCTCGGGACAACTGAAAACGGGCGCCGCACCAATAGGCTGCGCCTATGACCATCCCCACCACACGGGAGCTCGACCGCGGCCGCATCCGCGAGCTCACCGCCCGCGAGCTCGACGCGCTCAACGAGCGCACGCCGAAGTCCGGCGAGACCTACCGCCGCGCCGACCAGGTGCTCTCGGGCGGAGTGGCCTCCTCGTACCAGCTGCGCGAGCCGTGGCCGATCTACCTGGAGCAGGGCGAGGGCCCGCGCGTGTGGGACGTGGACGGCAACGAGTACTTCGACTTCCACAACGGCTTCGGCTCGATGGTGCAGGGCCACGCGCACCCGGCGATCGGCGCGGCGGTGCAGGAGCGCTACGCGCGGGGCACGCACTTCGCCGCGCCCACCGAGGACGCGATCGTGGTGGGCGAGGAGCTCGCCAAGCGCTTCCGGCTGCCCCGCTGGCGCTACACGAACTCAGGCTCTGAATCGACGATGGACGCGATCCGGATCGCCCGCGGGCTCACCGGCCGCGACGACGTGATGAAGATCTTCGGCTCATACCACGGGCACCACGACACGGTGATGGTCTCGATCGGGGTCGCGTACGACCAGATCGGTCCGACCGACCATCCGAACTCGCTGGCATACGGCGCGGGGATCCCGCAGTCCACAGTCGATCACGTGCACGCCGTGCACTTCAACGACGCCGAGACGATGGAGCGCCGCATCGCCGAGCTCGACGCCGAGGGCCGCAAGCCCGCCTGCGTGATCATGGAAGCGGCGATGATGAACCTCGGGGTCGTGCTGCCCGAGGAGGGATACCTCGAGGCCGTGCGCGAGATCACGCGAAAGCACGGCGTGGTCCTGATCTTCGACGAGGTGAAGACGGGCCTCACCATCGCGGCCGGCGGAGCGGTGGAGCGCTTCGGCGTGGAGCCCGACATGGTCACGCTCGCAAAGGCGCTCGGCGGCGGCCTGCCGACCGGCGCCATCGGCATGAGCGACGAGGTCGCCCGCGTCGTCGAAGACGGCAGCGTCTACCAGGTGGGCACCTACAACGGGAACCCGCTGGGCATGGCCGCCGCGCGCGCGAACCTCCAGGACGTGATGACGCCGGACGCCTACAGGCACCTCAACCACCTGAACGACCGCATCCTCGCGGGCTGCCAGGAGGTCGTGGACCGCCACGGGCTGCCCGCCTACACGGTCGGGGTCGGCTCGAAGGGCTGCGTCACCTTCGCGGCCGAAAAGGTCGTCGATTACCCGAGCTTCAAGCGCTCGCAGGATCCCGAGCTGTCCGAGCTCGGCTGGCTGTGGTCGATGAACCGCGGCATCTTCATGACGCCGGGCCGCGAGGAGGAGTGGACCCTGTCGGTGACCCACACCGACGCGGCCATCGACCGTTACGTGGCTGTGTTCGCCGAGCTCGCCGCCGAGCTGACCGGCTAAGCGAAGGCCGGCTCCTCCCGCCCGGGGAAGATCTCCGGCAGCCCGTCGCTCACGCGGTCGCTGAACCGCGGTGCGCGCTTCTCGAGGAACGACGTCACGCCTTCCACGGCGTCGGCCGACTGCCCGCGCGAGAACATCGCGCGCGAGTCCGCCCGGTGGGCCTCCATCGGGTGCGAGAAGCCGAGCCCCGCCCACATCAGCCGCCGCGCGAGCGCCACCGACACGGGCGCCGCGTTCTCCGCGATCTCTGCCGCCAGCGCCCGCGCCTCGGCGAGCACCTGGTCGGCCGGATGCAGGCTGCGCACGAGCCGCCCGGCGAGCGCCTCCTCCGAGCTGAACACGCGCCCGGTCGCGACCCACTCCATCGCCTGCGAGATACCCACGATGCGCGGCAGGAACCAGCTCGAACAAGCCTCCGGAACGATCCCGCGCCGCGTGAAGACGAAGCCGATCTTCGTGCCCTCCGCCGCCAGCCGGATGTCCATCGGCAACGTCATCGTGATGCCCACTCCCACGGCCGGCCCGTTGATCGCGGCGATCACCGGCTTCGTGGACTCGTGGATGCGGAGCACCACCTGGCCGCCGCCGTCGCGCGGCACCGAGTCGTCGTCGGTGCGGCCGCGCCAGTCGAAGGTCGTGCCGCCGGCCTCCAGATCCGCACCCGCGCAGAAGCCGCGGCCCTCGCCGGTCACGACGATCGCACGCACCTCGTCGTCGGCGTCGGCGGCGTCGAACGCGGCGATCAGCTCCTCGGCCATCGTGCGCGTGAACGCGTTCAGGCGCTCGGGCCGGTTGAGCGTGATCGTGAGGATGTTGTCGGCCACCTCGTAGCGGATGTCCTCGAATTCCATGTGTGCAATTCCTTCCGGTCGGGGAGCGAGCGGCTCGCGGCGGAGCTCAGGTGCGTATCCTGCCCGCTCGCGGGCCCCAGTGGGCAGGGGCAACTCGGCGGCTTCATCCCGGGCCCGCGCCGGAGCCGCCACAAGGGAGCGACATGAACCTCAGGACCGCGGTGGGCGCGGCGATGACAGTCACGGCGCTGTGCGCGGGATTCACCGCCCAGGCATCGGCGAAGCCGCTGGCGCACGGGCAATTCCCCAAGTTCCAGAAGCACCGCACGAAGGCCAACGCCAACCAGAGCACGAACTGGTTCGGTTACAACCAGGGCACGCTCGAGCAGGGCGGGAAGCAGTTCAACTCGATCACCGGCGACTGGACCGTGCCGACGGCCAGCCAGCACACGAAGGGCCAGGATGCCTACTCGTCCGACTGGATCGGCATTGGCGGCGGCTGCATCGACGCCAACTGCACGGTCGGCGACAGCACGCTGATCCAGACAGGCACCGAGCAGGACGTGGACACAGCCGGCACGCCGTCGTACTCGGCGTGGTGGGAGCTGATCCCCGGTCCGTCGATCGACATCTCGAACTTCCCCGTGTCGGCGGGCGACCACATGCACGCGGATATCAGCGAGACCGTCGCAGGCGCGAACGTCTGGAAGATCACGCTGAGCGACGTGACGAAGGGCAACACCTTCACCACCACCGTCCCGTACGCCTCCACGCACACGACGGCGGAGTGGATCGAGGAGACGCCGCTGCTGATCGGCACGAACGCCGGTCTGGCGCCGCTGCCGAACCTCACGAAGACGCCGTTCTCGGCCGCCACGACCAATGGTCAGAACGCCGGTCTCAAGTCCTCCGAGGAGATCCAGCTGATCGACTCGAACGGCAAGGTGATCGGTACGCCGTCCGCGCCGAGCGCGACGCTCAACGGCTTCAACGTCTGCGCCTGGGCGACCAGCTGCAGCTGATGCACACCTGAGCCATGGGAGCCTCGCGGCGAGCGGGGCTCCCTTGGATCAGCAGCTGTGCTCGGCGAACACCCGGCCGCGTGATCCCGGCTGGATCGCCGACCCCGCGCTGGGCGCCGTGGCGCAGACCGTGTAGTTGCTGTCGATGATCACGCCGAGCACGCCGCCGCCCGACACGTCGTAATCCAGTCCGAGGCTGTCGAGGTAGTGCTCGGCCTTGTCGAGCTGGGCGCCCGCGATGTGAGGCATCGTCACAACCCCAGGCACCGCCGGCGGAGAGTCGGCCACGCAGGCGAACATCGGCGGCCCGTCCGCCTCGATCCGCTTCCAGCTCCCGGCCCGCACGCCGCTCCCGCAGTTCCCGTCCTCGATCGGCGTGACCACCTTCGCGCCGTTCTGCGTGCACTCGGTCGACGCGCAGCTCACCGTGTCGGCCGCGCTGGCTGGGGGAGTGGGGGCCGGGCGCGGCGCTGCCGGCTTCGAGGCATGCTTCGCGCCGTTGCCGCCGCCGCCGTTGAGCAGGAGGATCGCCGCCGCGCCGGCGGCGGCGAAAAGGAACAGGACGATCAGCGCGGGAGCCAGCCGCCTCGGCCGCCGCGAGCTCACGAGCTTCGTGGTGCGCGCGGTCGACGGGCCCGACGGCCGCCTGCGCTGAAGCAGCGTGCGACTCCTGCCGCCGGCAATCGCCGCTTGCGCGGCGCGCGCCAGCTCGCCCGCGGAGGCATACCGATCGCGCGGCTCCTTCGACAGGGCGCGGGCCAGTACCGGCTCGAGCGCGGCGGGCAGGTCCGGTCGGCGGTCGCGCAGCCGCGGCGGGCGCTCGTTCATGTGCGCCCAGCCCTTGCCGGCGCGCGGCACGTCGGCGAACGGAGCCGCGCCGGTGAGCGCCGCGTACAGCACGCATCCGAGCGAGTAGACGTCGGTGCGCGGGTCGAGCTCGCGTCCCTCGCCCTGCTCCGGCGACGAGTAATCGGGCGTGCCGAGCCAGCCGCCCGTGGAGGTGAGCTGCGCCGAGGAGCCGTCGCGCTTCGCGAGCCCAAAATCCGTGAGGTACACGTGCGGCCGTTCCGCGCCGGTGATCAGCAGGTTCGCCGGCTTCACGTCGCGGTGCACGAGGCCACGAGCGTGCGCGGCGTCGAGAGCCGAGGCGGCCTGCGACACGAGATCGACTGCGGTCGCAGGGTCGAGCGCACCGCGCTCGCGGAGTACGCGCTGCAGGTCGGTGCCGTCGACGAAGCGCATGGCGATGAACAGGCGGCCGTCGTCCTCGCCCGCGTCGTACACGGGGATCACGTTGGGGTGGTCGAGGCCGGCGGTGACCTGGGACTCCCGCGCGAAGCGCGCGCGGAAGGTCGAGTCGCTTGCGAGCTCTGGTGCGATCACCTTCAGGGCCACTACCCGGTCGAGCTGGGGGTCGCGGGCCCGGTAGACCACGCCCATCCCGCCGCGGCCGGCCTCGGCCTCGATGCGGTAGCGCCCGACTTTCATGCCGAGCGGCGGTGCGAGTGCCACAACCCGGTTATAGCGGACGCTGGCGAAGACAAGCTGTAGATTCGCTTCAGGTACGCGCTGTGAAGGACCTTCTTCTGCACCGCCCGGCCTGGTACGTGCTCGGCCCGCTGCTCGGGCTGGTCGTGCTCGGCCTCTACGCCGCGATCAGCGAGCGCTTCGGCGTCGTGGGCGGATACTCGAACGTGGTCGAGCGGGTCAGCGGCCGCCTGCCGCGGCTGGGATGGAAGGCCTGGCTGCTGTTCGGCGTGCTTGGCGGCAGCCTCGTGTACCGGCTCGCGGCCGGACGCTCCAACGTCGGCGACGGCTACGGCTGGCTCACGCGCACCTTCGACGGGAGCGGCGGCCACCTCGCGGTCGGCGGACTCCTGGTCGTCGCAGGCGTGCTGATCGGTTTCGGGTCGAAGCTGGCGGGAGGCTGCACCTCGGGCAACGGCCTCGGCGGCTGCTCCGCGGGCTCCACCTCGAGCTTCGCCGCTACGGCCACCTTCATGGGCACCGCGATCGCGTGCTCGTTCCTGATCAGGGCGATCACATGACGCGAACGAAGCTGGCAGCAGCGCTGGCGGGGGCCGCATTCGGCTTCCTGATCTCGTGGGGCCAGTTCGCCGATCCCGACCGCATCCGCGACATGCTGCTCCTGCGCGACCCCTACCTGTACCTGATGATGGCGAGCGCGGTGGCCGTCGGCTTCGTGGGCCTGCGGATCCTCACACGCCGCCGGGCACGGGCGTTCCTCACCGGCCGGCCGATCACCTACGAGCGCACGAAGCCACAGCCGCGCCACTTCGTGGGCGCCGCAATCTTCGGCGCAGGTTGGAGCGTCGCGGACTCGTGCCCGGCGCCGATCGCCGCGCAGGTCACGCAGGGCGTCGTATGGAGCGTGTTCACGATCGCCGGGATCTGGCTCGGCATCCTGCTCTTCCTCAAGAGTGAGGAGCGGCGCGAGCACGTACAGGAGCGCGGGACGCTCGGCCGCCTCGCGGTGGGAACGCCGCAGCGGTGACCGACACCGTCTCCACCAACGCGGCGGAGCGCGACCTGCTGCGCACGATCGCCGCGGGCACCGCCACGGTGACGGGGCGCGCGTTCTTCCGTTCGCTCGTGCACCACGTTGCGCTGGCGCTCGGCGCCGACGTGGCGTGGGCCGCCGAGATGCAGGGCAGCCGCGCGGAGCGAGCGCTCGTGATCGCCTCCTGGGGACGCGATGGCGTCCGACTCCCAGAGGGGCACGAGTTCGACCTGTCGGAGACGCCCTGCGAGGGCACGATCGAGCGCGACGTGGTGTCGATTCCCGAGAACGTCGGCGCGACCTACCCGAAGGACTCGTTCATCGCCGAACACGGCTTCTCCGGCTACCTCGCCGTGGTGATGCGCGGCTCGGACGGCGAGCGGCTCGGCTACATCGGCGTGATGTCCCGTGGCCGCCTGCAGGCGACCGAGGACGAGCTGGCGGTGCTGTCGATCTTCGCCTCGCGGGCGGCGGCCGAGGTGGAGCGGCGGCGGCACGAGTCGGCTCTGCGCGAGCGCGAGGCTGAGGTGGCGGACTCGCGGGCACGCGTGGTGAGCGCCGCCGACGACGAGCGCCGGCGTATCGGGCGCAACCTGCACGACGGCGCCCAGCAGCGGCTCGTGGCGCTGTCGCACCTGCTCACGGTTGCCCGCAAGAAGCTCGACGAGTCGCCCGAGTCCGCCGCCGCGATCCTCGAGAAGGGCCGCGCTGAGGCGAAGGCTGCCTTCACGGAGCTGCAGGAGCTGGCGCGCGGGCTGCATCCGGCGGAGCTCTCCGAGCGCGGGCTCGGCCCCGCGCTCGAGGCCGTGGCAGAGCGCTCGCCGGTGCCGATCGAGATCGGCACGCTTCCGGACCGCCGGCTGCCCGAGGTGCTCGAGACGACGATCTACTACCTCGTGTCCGAGGCGGTCGCGAACGCGGTGAAGCACGCGGAGGCCACGAAGCTCGAGGTGGAGGTGACCCAGCGAGGCCGCTCGCTGGTGGCCGTAGTGACCGACGACGGCGTCGGCGGGGCATCGCCCGACGGCGGCTCCGGCCTCTCGGGGCTCGCCAGCCGGGTCGAGGCGCTCGGCGGCACGTTCGACGTGGAGAGCCCGCCCGGCGAGGGCACCCGGCTCGAGGTCGCGATTCCGCTGTCTCCCTGGCGCGACGCGCGCGAGCCGTTCATGGAGTTCGGCCACGCGGACGACGGCGGCCTCGGCGAGCGCCTGATTCAGAAGGTCATCAGCGGCGACAAGACGGCGGTCGTGTCGCTCGCGCGCGAATGGGATCTCGAGGGCGGACCGCC
>JBJMLG010000017.1:0-10030 GCA_045805385.1 Thermoleophilaceae bacterium | reverse complement strand
GCGCCAGACGTAGACCACGAGGATCAGCGCGACGGTGGTCTGCGCCGCGGCGTTCGCGACGGCCGCGCCCTTGGCGGCGTGGTCCGGGATCAGCACGAAGTCGAGGGCCACGTTCACGAACGCGGCCACGAAGCTCGCGATGACCGGGACGCGCATCTTTCCAAGCCCCAGCATCAGGCCATTCCCCATGTTGAGGAAGGGCAGGATCGGAAAGATGATCGCCATGATGATCAGGATCCCGCGCGTGTCCGCGTAGGCCCGGCCGTACACCAGCTCGATCAGCGGGGGCACCAGCGTCATGATCGCCGCGGTGAGCGGCAGCGCGGCCATGATCGTGAGCCGAAGCGCGCGGCTGTAGCCGGAGCGGATGCGGTCGTGGTCTCCCGCTCCCACCAGGGTGGCGATCGCCGGTGCGAGCGCTCCGCCGAAGGCCTCCGGAAGCAGGACGACAGCGCTCATCGCCGAGAAGGCGATCGAGTAGAAGGCGATCTCGCTGTTGGTCGAATAGTGCTCCAGGAAGAAGAACTCCGACCGCCGGTAGACGATCAGGCCGAGCACCATCGTCACCGTGGTGGCGAGCGTATAGCGCACGATCTGGCGCTTGTAGTCGCCACCCGGGTCGCCGTTCGACTCGCCCAGCCCGGCGAGGCTGCGGCGCGCGAGTCGCGTGGTCCAGATCAGGTTCAGGGTCGAGGTCACGGCCTCCACCGCGAAGATCCCCGGAATGCCGCCGCCCGCAGCGAGCACGGCGATCGTCGCCGGCACGGCTATCGAGCCGGTCACGAGCCCGACGATCGAGGCGTCGCGCCAGCGCTGCATGCCGATCAGCACGGCGCTCGGCACGGTATGCATCACGCCTACGAAGCACGCGAGCGCCGCGAGAACCCAGGCCGCGGTCGGCTCGGCTCCGAAAGCGGCGGCGCCGCCGAGGACGAGCACGCTGCCCACACAGCCGATCGTCTGGAGGCGCCAGCCCCAGCTGATGATCGCTCGCACCGCGCTGGGGCGGCCGGCGCCGAGCGCCTCGCCGATGTTCCGCATCAGCCCGAGCGAAAGTCCGCCGGTGAAGAGCTGCATGGTGGACAGCTCGACGAACGCGATGAAGCTCTGTCGTCCCATCCCATCCGGGCCGAGGAAGCGGGCGGCCACCAGGGACAGGATCAGCGTGTAAATCTGCGGGATCATCCGGCTCACGGCGGTCCACACGCCCCCGCGCATCACGTTGGCGCCGCTCGTGGTGCCCGGCAGCTCGAAAGCGCTGTCGCCCTCGATGTCCACGGCGTCGGCGCCGGGCAGCGGAGCTCCCTCAGGCAGCGCGATGCCGCTCCAGCCACCGCCCGGCGGGCGCGGCGTTTCCTCACTCATCGCGTGCCGCCCCCGCAGGTCCCGGGCTGGTGCGCACCAGCCGCGTGCGGCCCTGGCCCGCGCGCCGTCGCACGAGCCGCCTCGCGACCCCGGGCGCCGCCATCGCCGCCAGCGCTTTGGCTCGCGTGGGGGCGTCGAAGCCGTCGTCGCAGGCCACAGCGCGCAGGCGGGTGCGCGCGTCGGGCGCCCCGTCGTTCAAGCCGAGCTCCGCGTCTGCAAGCTTCAGCCGTTGCTCGTGGACGCGGCGGGCCCGGGCGAACAGCTCGCGCTCCTGGTCGGTCAGCTCGAGTTGCTCCGGCACTCGGTCGAGCACGCGCACGCGATCGCGAAGGGCCTCCACCCGCGAGGACGCGAGGCTGCCTTCGCGCAGCCTGTAGTGCATGAGCGGCTCGTCCACGAGACCGGCCGGCACCCCGCTGAAGATCAGCCGCATCCAGCACGACCAGTCGTAGCCGATCGCGAGCTGCTCGTCCCATCCCCCGATCGCCGCGACGGCATCGCGGCGCACCGCCGGGGCGAAGATGAAGCAGCGCTCGAGGATGCCTCGACGCTGGTCGTCCACCTCGAAGCCGTTCTCCTGCGCGAAGCGCCCCACGCGCTCGCCTTCTACCTCGAACCAGGCGTCGGTCATCAGCAGGCCGAGGTCCGGACGCTCGCGTGCAAGCGCGGCGATCGCCTCGAGGCGCTCCGGCAGATACACGTCGTCCGAGTCGAGCACCACGACGAAGTCGCCCGTAGCGCGCGCGGCCGCGTGGTTCAACGCCGACGCTCCGCCACCGTTTTCCTTGCGCAGGTACACGATGCGCTCGCGGTAGGGCTCGAGCGCAGCCGCCGTGCCGTCGGTGGAGCCGTCGTCGCACACGATCACCTCGTGCACTGGGTAGGTTTGCGCGAGCGCGGACTCGACCGTCTCGGCCACGGTCGCCTCCGCCTGATAGGCGGGCACGAGCACGGAGAAAGAGGGGTCGCCGGCGCCAGTCGGGGCGCCCCTCGGCGGGGGCGCGACGAAGGGCCTCACGTCGGCCGGCCTCGGAACGCCCTCTCGGTCAGCTTGGTGGAGAGAGTCATGTGTGATTGCGCCCGCGGGCGTCACGCCGCCCGGTCCATCGGGAAGGCGCCTCTGCTGGGCCTAGGATAAGGCGGCGAGCGGCGCTTGAGGGTAATCCTGGCCTTGTATCGGCACGCCCTGGCGGAACGGTAGATGAGCACGACAGCTTCTAGTTCCACGCCGGAGCCACCGAGCAGCGACCGGCCTGCCGCAGGCGCGGCCGCGGCGGCCACTACTGCCGCGTCGGTGACGCGCGGTGGGCTGTGGGTGGCGCTCGCGCGCGTGCTGCCCCAGCTCTACACGCTCGGGATATCGGTGGCGGCCGCGCGCTACCTCGGGCCGAGCGGGATGGGTCGCCAGAGCTTCATCGCGTTCGTGGAGGTGTCCGCGGCGTCGATCTTCACTGGGGGGCTCAACGTCGCCCTCATGCGTTACGTGGGCGAGACCCTCGGCCGCGACCGCCCGGAGATCGTTCGCGGGCTCGTAACGTGGGCCTGGAAGCTCGTGGCCGTGGGCGGCATACCGGCCGCCGCCTTGCTCGTGGGGATCGGGCTCAGCGGGTCGGAGCCCCAGGCCGCCTGGTACTTCGCGGGGCTGGTGTGCTTCCTGATCATCCTGTCGACCGTGCCGAGCGCGGCCCTCGCCGGGGCTCAGCGATGGCGCCTCAGCATCCGCCCCGGCGTAGTCACCGGCGCGGCGGCGGTGCCGGCCACGATCGCGGTGCTCGCCGCGGGCGGCGGCATCACCGGGCTCTTCGCGGTGGAGGCAGCCGTGGTCGGGGTGAATCTGCTGTGGACGTCGCTGCTTGCGCGCCGCGTCATGGAGCAGCTGTCGGGCGCGCATAGGGAGCCGATCGGGCAGCTCAAGCGCGACGTGCTCGGCTACACGGGGCTGATGGCCGGCGGCGTGGTGCTCACGTTCGTGATCTGGAAGCGCTCCGAGTTTGTGTTCCTCGACCACTATTCGAGCGACACGCAGATCGCCTACTACTCGATCGCGTTTGCGGCTGTGGGCGCGCTCGGCTTGTTGCCCGGCGTCGTGTCGAGCGTGATCTCGCCGGCCTTCGCCACCCTGCACGGCGCCGGTCAGGAGCAGCGGCTCCGTTCCGGGTACGCGCGCTCGATCCGGTTGCTGCTGCTCGTGAGCCTGCCGGTCACGGCGGGGGCTCTGGCCGTCGGCCCGGCCACCGTACGGCTCGTGTACGGGAGCGACTATGCGGGCGTGCGCACGCCGCTCCTGATCATGCTCGCGGTGTTCCCGCTCGTGGCGCTGTCCGGCGGGGCGAACGCGCTGATGATCGGCCTCGGGCGCAGGCTCGTGCCCGGCATCGTGGGCGTTGCGGCCGCCGTGGTCACACTCGGCCTGAACTGGCTCCTCGTCCGCTCGCACGGGGCCTCGGGCGCCGCTCTCGCGAACTCGGGCGGCCAGGTGGCGGCCACCGTGCCGATCGTCGTCTACGCGGTTGGCTCGATCGGCGGCCTCGACTGGGGCGTCGCCTCGATCGCGCGTATGGCGCTCGCGTCGGCGATCACCTGGCTGGCCGCTCACCTGGCGGTGGTGGCGGTGCACGGAGGCTGGGAGGTGCCCGCCGGCGTGGCGGCGGGCCTCCTCGCTTTCGCGGTGTGCGCGCCGCTGCTCCGGGTGCTCCCCGCCGAGGAAGCGGAGCTGGTCGAGCAGGTCGCTGGTTCGCGCCTCGGGCCCTTGGCGCGGCGGCTCGCCAGCGTGCTCAGCCACGGCTACGCGGGCGCCCGTTGAGCGCGGGTGTGCCGCTCGTGACGGTGCTCACCCCGGTGTTCGACGGGGAGGAGCACCTCGCGGAGGCGCTCGAGTCGCTTCGGTCGCAGACGTTCACCGACTGGGAGGGCGTGGTCATCGACGACGGCTCGCGCGACTCGAGCGCCGCGATCGCCCGCCAATTCGCGGGCGCCGACGCCCGCTTCCGCGTTCACTCGCAGGAGAACCGCGGACAGCCGCACGCGCTGAACACCGGGCTCGAGCTCGCGCGGGGCCGTTACGTCGCGATCCTCGACGCCGACGACGTCGCGCTTCCGGACCGGCTCGAGCGCCAGGTGGCGCGCCTCGAGGCCGACCCCCGGCTGGGGCTCGTGGGCGGCGCGGTGATCATGATCGGCGCTGACGGGCGCGAGATCGGCCTCGGGGAGTACCCGCTCGGCGACCCCGAGATCCGGCAGCGCCTCGAAGGGCAGACCGCGTTCGTGCACTCCGCGGCCACCTTCAGGCGGGAGCTCGCGATCGACTCGGGCGGCTACCGGCCGGCGACCAGGCTCGCGGAGGACCTGGACCTCTGGCTGCGACTGGCCGAGCGCGCGCAACTCGCGAATTTGCCCGAGCCGGTCGTGCGCTACAGGATGCATCCGGGCCAGCTCTCGATCACCCGCATCGAGGAACAGGTGATGTCGGTTCAGGCCGGTCTCGCCGCCGCTCGCGAGCGGCGTGCCGGCCGCGCCGATCCGCTCGAGGGCGTGGAGCGGCTCGACCGAGAGCTGCTCGCCTCGCTGGGGGTGGATGACGCCGCGATTGCCCGCATGGCGGCGGAGACGGCGTCGTGGTGGGGGCGCGTGCTCGAGCGCGCGGGCGACGACACGGCCGCCGAGCGCGCGTGGAACGAGGCGCGCGCGTTCGCACGCGGGCCTGGAGGCGGCCGCGCGCTCGAGGCGGACATCCTGCGCGAGCGCGGCCGTGCGGCCGGCGCGCGCGGGCGCCGGTTCTCCGCCGCGCTGCTCGCCGCCCGGGCGCGTCTCCTCAGCCTGGGCGGCGCGCCTCGATGAGCATGCCGCGCGGCTCGCCCCAGGTGAGGCCCGCGCGCTCGAGGCGCACCGCGAGACCCATCAGTGGCGAGAGCAACGCGCGCACGCGCATCGGGGTCGCCTTCACTCGCTCCCTCATCTCCTGCGCGAGGTGGGCGGTGCCGCGGAGCGTGGGGCGGATCGCGACTATCTCCAGGCCCGCGGCATCGAACAGGGCTCTCGCCTCGTCGTCGGTGTAGCCGGAGCGGTGCGCCGCCTTCCAGCGCGTGCGGCTACGGCGCAGAACCGGGCTCCAGTCACGCACGGCCACGTGCGCGATCACGAAGCCGCCCGGTCGCAGCGCACCGGCGACCGATCGCAGCGCCGCCACATCATCGGGGATCTCGCCGAGGCACTCGAGCACCGCGGCCGCGTCGTAGCCGTTTCGCCCGAGCGGCTGCGTGAGGTCCGCCTCCGCGAACGCGACGTTGCCGGCCCCACGTTCGGCCGCCAGGCGGCGCGCTTCCGCGAGTGCCACCGGGCTCAGGTCGAGAGCGTCCACGCTCCAGCCCGGATGGCGCCGCGCGATGTCCACGGCGAACAGGCCGATCTCGCAGCCCGCGTCGAGCACACGGAGGTCGCCGTCCGCGGCACGGGCCTCGAGAGCCTCGCGCGCAAGCTGCATGCGAAGCCGCCGCGCGGGGGGCATGTTGAGCGCGAGCCACTGGGCCCGGCGGCGGGCGCGCCGGCCCACGCCGGTGATCAGGCCGCCGGGCAGCCGCGCCAGCATGCGTGCTGCCGGTCCGGCCGCGGTCGCGGGGTGTAGCCGCAGCGCCTCGAGCGCGCGCTCGAGGCCGCGCCGCCGCTCGCCCTGCTCGGTCCATCCCTCGGCGAAGATGAGCGCCACGCGGGCCCTGGCCTCGCGCTCGAGTCGCGTGCCCCGCTTGTCGGGGTGACGCTCGAAGTAGCGCTCCATCACCAACCTGGATCCGCGCTCGCCTGCTTCCACGTTGGCGGTCACCGAGGCGCCATGGCGCCGGTAGAGAGTCGCCACCTCGGCGTCGCCGCGGACGCTCGCGTGCTCGAGGGCGCGCAGCACGAAGTCCCAGTCGCCCGCCGAGGGAAAGTCGCTCGACCAGGGCCCCGCGGCATCGACCACCTCGCGGGGGAAAAGCATGGAGGGGACACGCACCTGGAAGCCGTCCAGCAGGCACGCGCGGAGGGCGTCGCCCTCCACCGACGAGCGAATCTCTCGCTCGGGACGCATGCGCGCGTCGCACACGAGCGTCGCTCCGTAGGCGATCGCATCGCGAGCACCTCCCAGCCGCGCCAGCAGCCGTGCCGTGCTGCCCTCCGCGAGCCGATCGTCGGCGTCCACGAAGCGGATGAAGTCTCCGCGCGCGGCAGCCACGCCCGCGTTGCGCGCTCGGGACTCGCCTCCGTGCTCGCCCCGGATCACCCGCAGGCGTGGGTCGTCCACCTCCGCGAGGAGCTCGGCCACGGGCTGCTCAGAGCCGTCGTCCACCACCACCAGCTCGATCTCGTCGCCGCCCTGGGAGAGCGCGCTCGCGACGGCCTCGAGCAGCCAATCCGGCCGTGGATTCCACGCCGCCATGACGATGCTCACGACTGGGGAGGAGGACTTCTCCATCGGTGCTGCCATTATGGGTGGCCGAGCGGCGCTGGACGAGGCTCCTAGTACCTCCGTCCAGGGGACTCGTACAACCGTCCAGTTGCCGTTACGCCCCTACCCATCGGGGAAGAGATGGGCCGATCAGGCTGGCGAAAGCCAGGGGGCCGCGTGCCCTTCAAGCGAAAAAGGCACACCCGTCGCGAGGCGGGGTCGCAAAGCCAGGGGTCTCTCCGAGACAGCCCAGCTTCCGAAAGGAAGATGTCATGCGGTCCACGACCGTTTCAGTCCTATCTCTACTCGTGCTGGCGTTCGTGCCCGCCGCGGCACAGGCTGCGCCCACGCCGGCTGCGGGCCACATGCGAGTGGCCTATGACTCGTCGCCGTCGTTCCCGTCGATGTCGACGATCGCCAATCGCAACCACTACGTGATCCTCCAGCCCTGGCAGCTGAGTCTCAAGAACCAGCTGAAGGCGGCAAACCCGGCGCTCAAGGTGCTCGCCTACAAGAACCTCACGTTCATGTCGAACAGCAACGGCAGCTACGGCATCCCACCCAGCGGCATCAAGTACTCAGAGGCCGACACGGCTCATCCCGACTGGTTCCTCCACACGAAGGCGAACGCCCGCTTCACCTCGTGGAGCTTCAGCTGGAACTGGGCCGCGAACGTGGGCAAGGCGGACTACCAGCAGCGCTTCGCCGACGACGTGATCTCCGAGCTCAATCAGAACGGCTGGGACGGCGTCTTCCTCGACGACGTGAATCCGACCATCAAGTACCACCACGACCCGGCGGACGTGCTCGAGCTCCCCAATGACACGGCGTACGCCGCGGCAACTCAGTCGGCGCTGCAGGCGCTCTACCCGCGCTTCCGTTCAGCCGGCAAGCTGATGTTCGTGAACAACGGCGGTTGGACGGAGTACTCGAGCGTCACCACTCCCTGGCTCGACTGGGTCGACGGGATGATGGACGAGATGTTCACCAAGTGGGGCAACGCCGCCGGCCAGGGCTACTCCACCGAGTACGAGTGGACCAAGGAGGTCGCCGAGGTGAAGGCGAGCGAGGCCAAGGGCAAGGTGTTCCTCGGTGTAACGCATTCCGAGTACAGCGATACCCAGGCCATGCGCTTCGGCTGGGCGACGCTGCTGCTCGGCGCCAACGGGCACAGCGACTTCCAGCTCACCCACGACTACACGAACGACAGCTGGTACCCCGAGTACGACTACGCGATCGGCTCGCCGACCGCGGCCGAGACCCGGGACTCGAACGGCGTGCACCGCCGTCCGTACCAGGCCGGCCTCGTGCTGGTGAACCCGACCGGCTCGACGCTCACCGTGTCGTTCGGCGGCGGGACGTATTCAGGCTCGGGGCTCAGCTCGGCCACCGGCGCGACGATGGCGCCGCGCACCGGGCTCGTGCTGACGAAGGACAACGCTCCGGCTCCGGCTCCGGCTCCGGCTCCCGCGCCTGCGCCTGCGCCTGCTCCGGATCCGACGCCGACTCCGACGCCGACTCCGACCCCCACTCCGACGCCGACCCCGACGCCGGACCCCACTCCGACGCCGACCCCGACGCCGGACCCCACGCCCACGCCGACTCCCACCGGCAACGGCAAGGGCCACAAGAAGCCCCGAACGGCCCGTATGGCCGTGGCGGAGCGAACCCGGCGGATCGTGACGGCGCACACCGTGTGCGTGCGGCGTCATGGCTACCGCGCCGAGCAGTGCGCGCACTACCGGCGCGTTCTGGCCAAGTACCGCCAGACGCACGCGGAACTGCGCGTCCGGCCCTAGACGGAACCCTCGAGGACGCCGGGCTCGGCTACCCGCCGAGCCCGGCAGCCTCACCTCCGCCGTCGAGGATCGCGCTCCAGAGCTGGTCGCGCACGTACTGCGCGATCTCTGCCGACTGCTCGGCCACGGCGTCGATCACCGCGACGGGGTGGCCCTTCGCCAGCAGAACGAGCGCAGGTGGCTCGAGCGACCGCTTGGCCAGCTGCACGGAATCGACGCCCTCGTAGCCCCACGTCGCGTCCTGCTCGTCGCGACCTCCGGCGAACAGCAGCCGCCGGCTCGAGGCGGCGAGCAGCCCTCGCCTGCCGTCGTGCGAGCAGGTGCCGAGGAACACCACACGCTCACCCGGCTCCACGAGCTGGGGAAGGCGGCCGAGAGCCCGCTTCAGCGTCGTCCGGCTGGTCCACTTCAGCTGCTCGCGAGCGAGCGTCCTGAGCTCCGACTTCCTCATCACCCTCCTCGAACCGGGTTCCCGGCCCGCTTCGAGGTCAAGCATGCCAGCGGCTCGCCGGTTCAGCGATAGCCGCTCAACCAATGACGGATGTCGGTGCGCTCTTGCCACAGTCGCTCACCCTGTCGGCCGGAAGCGCGCCGGGCTGAAAAGTAGGTCGCGGAGGTGCGCATGATGCGAAGGCGTCTGGGCTGCCGCACCAGCAACTTGCTCACTCCGCCGGCGAGCTCGCGCAGGCTGCGTCTGTGCACGGCGCCGATCGCGACTTCACACAACAGCACTCCGAGGCGGTCCGGGCGGTGCGCGGCCAGGCCGTCGTGCGAGTCCGCGCGGGACACGACGGCGAGCTCGTCCTCGATCGCGTCGAGCGGGTTGCCGCGGTTGCCCGGGTGGCGCCGGTGGATCGCGACGACCTCCTCGACGTGAGCCGGGCGGCCGCGAGCGCCGAGCCGGATCCAGAGGTCGTGGTCCTCGTCGAACACGAGCCCCTGGTCGTACCCGCCGATCGCTCGGACCTCCTCCGTGCGCGCCAGCGCGCCAGACGAAGGCACGTGGTTGCGCACGAAGATCGCCGCCACGGGATCCCGGAGCTCGTCGGGCCGCGCCGCGATCACGCCCTCGAGGCGCCAGGCGTCGCCATCCCGGCCCGCCGCGATGGCCTGTCCGTACGCGAACGGCGCCGCCGGGTCACGTTCGAGCGCCCCGCGCAGGACCTCGTGCGCGCCGGGGAGCAGCAGGTCGTCGGAGTCCAGAAAAGCGACATACGGCGTGCGCACCTCGGCGAGCCCGGCGTTCCGCGCGGCGGATGGGCCCCAGCCGCCCTCCGCGTTTCGGATCACCCGTGCGCCGTCCTCGCGCGCCACCTCTGGTGTGCTGTCGGTGGAGCCGTCGTCGGCGACCACCACCTCGGCGGGGGGCTGGGTCTGCTCGGCCACGCTCCGGAGCGTCTGCCGGAGCAGCTCGGGCCGGTCCTTGACAGGGATCACCACCGTCACG
>JBJMLG010000016.1:0-23901 GCA_045805385.1 Thermoleophilaceae bacterium | reverse complement strand
TCACGTCCGACCGGGCACTGGCCGAACGCGTCCGCGCGGCCGGCGCCGAGGTGATCGGCTCGCGCGCCTTCCGGCGCGAGCTGGACGGCTAGCCCGCGCGCAACTTCCGCCGGTAGCCGACCATGGTCGAGTGCTTCATGTCGCCGTGCGTCTGGTTGCGCAGGCGCGCCACCTTCTCGCGGTGGTAGGGCGAAGAGAGGGACTCGGCGTGACCGATCACGTTGCGCGTGAGGATCCCGTAGCGCTGCTGCAGCCAGCGCGTGAGGGCGAGCGAGGCGCGGAGCTGGGCGCGGTCGCCAATCACCGACGCGTCGCTCGTGCCCACGTGCTCGATTCCGATCGCGGTGTAGTTCAGCCCGACCGTGTGGCGGCACATGATGCGGGTCGACACGAGCTGGTAGATCGTGCCGTCGCGGTCGACGATGAAGTGGGAGCAGACGCCCGGCAGCTCATGCAGCTCCACGTCGGGCACATCCGGCGCGAACGTGTTCCAGGCGGCCGCGAACGAATTCGTGGCCGTGAAGTGCTCGACGATCACGTGCGGGCGCGCGAGGGCGAAGCTGTCGATCCCGTAGTGGCGTCGCGCGTAGCGCCGCATCTCCGCCTTGCGCTTCGCCGCGAACGGGATCCGCTTCTGCACGATCGGCGGTTTGACCGCCGCCGCGGGCTGGGCATGTTGGACGGGCGCTCCGGCGGCCGCGAGCGCCAGCAGCAGGGGGAGGAGCACCCACACAGCGTGGCAGGAACATCTTCGGGGATGATTCCCGCCGGACGACGGAGTCGACGAGGAGACCAATGGACACCTGGGACATCAGTTCGCTCGACGTACAGCCGCACCACCCGGAGGTGCTGCGCAGCGATCCGGAGGCGCGCGTGATCGCGATCACGCTTCCGGCGGGCGAGATGCTCCAGGAGCACAAGGTGCACGAGCGCGCCTACGTGGTGGTCGTCGACGGCGAAGTGGAGCTGGTCGAGGACGGCAACAGCAAGTCCGGCGGCTGCGGGCTCGTGGCCCACTTCCAGGCCGGCGAGCCGCACGAGGTGCGCGCCAGAAGCGATTCGCGCATCCTCCTGATCCTCGCTCCCTGGCCCGGAGAGGGCCATCCCAGCCAGCGTGCGGAGCGCGCCGCTTAACGGGCGCTTCAGCCAGCGGCTGACATAATCCGAGGCCGATGGATCCCTCGCGCAAGCGCCGGATCCGGCTGGGTGTCGCCCTCACCGCGGCAGTCCTGCTGGCCGGTGCTCTCATGTACACGAGCTTCGGCGCCTCCACCAAGGCGGAGACGCCCTCCAGGCTGCTCACCTCCTCTCAGCCGGGTCGCTCCTACGAGGTCACGGGCAAGGTCGCCAGTGGCTCCGTGAAGCGGAACGGCGAGACGCTGCGCTTCGCGATCCGCGACCGCAACGGCACGGCGAAGATCCCGGTCGTGTACACCGGCGCGGTGCCGGACCCGTTCCGCGAGGGCCGCGAGGTGATCGTCTCGGGGCGCGTGAGGAACGGTGTGCTGATCGGCGAGCGCGACTCTCTCGTCACCAAGTGCCCGTCGAAGTTCTCGAAGGCCCCGCAGAAGTCGTGACCCTGGGCTGATGGCGACAATCGGCACCGCCTGCCTGGTCGTCGCTCTCCTGACGGCGGTATACGCGATCGGCGCGGCGCTCTACGGCGCCCGCAGTGGGCGCCGCGAGTTCGTGGCCTCCTCGCGCCACGCGTTCTACTGCATCGCGGGCCTCGCGATCGCCGCCACGGCGCTGATCGAGTCGCGCTACCTCGCCTCGGACTTCTCGTTCTCGCTCGTCGCCCAGAACTCGTCCACGGACCTGCCCACCTTCTACAAGCTCACCGCGCTCTGGTCGAGCCAGGCGGGCTCGCTGCTGTTCTGGGTGCTCGTGCTGTCGATCTTCTCGAGCATCGTGCTGCGAGTCACCCGCCGCAGCCATCGCGAAATCGTCCCGTACGCGACGGCGGTGCTCGGCGGCATCGCCGGCTTCTTCCTCGTGCTGATGCTGGCCTACGCGAGCCCCTTCGACACGCTCTCGAACCCGCCGGCCGAGGGCAACGGCCTCGAGCCGCTGCTGCGCCACCCCGCCATGATGTTCCACCCGCCGATGCTCTACGCGGGCTACGTGGGCTTCGCGATCCCGTTCGCGTTCGCGATCGGCGCCCTCGTGACCAGGCGCACCGGCGCGGACTGGATCCGCTCCTCGCGCCGCTTCGCGCTGATCGCCTGGACGTTCCTCGGCACGGGCGTCCTGCTCGGCGCGCTGTGGTCCTATTCCGAGCTCGGCTGGGGCGGGTACTGGGCCTGGGATCCGGTGGAGAACGCCGCCCTGATGCCGTGGCTCACCGGCACCGCGTTCCTGCACTCGATCATGGTCCAGGAGAAGCGCGGCATGCTGCGCGTCTGGAACATGGTGCTGATCATCGCGACGTTCGTGCTGTCGCTGCTCGGCACGTTCCTCGTGCGCTCGGGAGTGCTCGACTCGATCCACGCCTTCGGCGCCTCAACGCTCGGCGTGCCCTTCCTCACCTTCATCGCGGTCGTGCTCGTGGGCTCGGTGGCCCTGCTTCTCACGCGGCTCGACGACCTCAAGTCGCGCGCGCGGATCGACTCGCTGCTGTCGCGCGAGTCGTTCTTCCTGCTCAACAACCTCGTGCTCGTGGGCCTCTGCTTCGTGATCTTCTGGGGCACCTGGTTCCCGCTGATCTCCGAGGCGGTGACAGGCAGCAAGGCGAGCGTGGGTCCGCCCTGGTTCGACCGCTACACGATGCCGCTGGCGCTGCTGCTCGTGGCGCTCGCGGGCATCGGGCCGCTGCTCGCGTGGCGCCGGATCACGCCGAGTGCCGCCGCGCGCGCGTTCCGCGTGCCGCTCGCGGCCACGGCGGCCACGCTCGTGCTGCTGCTCGCGTTCACCAATGCCGCGGACAGCATCTCGTCGCTCATCCTGTTCTGCCTGGTGGCGTTCGTGCTCACCGCGGTCGGGCAGGAGTTCTGGCGCGGCGCCGCAGCTCGCCACGTGATGACGAAGGAGCCCCGGCTCCTCGCGCTCAGCCGGCTGGTGGGGCGCAACCGCAGGCGCTACGGCGGCTACATCGTGCACGCCGGCTTCGCGCTCGTGCTGATCGGCGTGGCCGGCTCTTCGGCCTTCGCGAAGCACCAGGACGTGCGCCTCGCGGCGGGACAGACCACGAAGGTCGGGAGCTACGAGATCAGCTACCTGCGCCCGACCGCCGGCGTGGTGAGCGACCGCGCCGGGACCGGGGCGCCTATCACGCTCGGCGCCGTGCTGCGTGTGAAGCACGGCGACAAGACGTTCATCGCGCATCCGTCGCGCAACTACTACCCCTCGCAGGACCTCGCACAGGGCGGCACGTTCGGGCGCTTCTTCGAGGGCGAGGCGAACTCCGAGATTGCGATGACCTGGGGGCTCTCGAGGAACTTCTGGGCGGCGGTCACGCCCGACATCTCGCCGCTGATGAAGCCGATCGCCGAGGCCAACCGCCGCTTCTCGAAGTCGAGCCCCGACGAGCAGGGCCTGATCCTGGCGGCAATCACCGAGAGCTACGCGAACAAGGCGCCGCCCGCGACCTTCCGCATGATCGTCTCGCCGATGGTGTCGTGGATCTGGATCGGCGGCACGGTCGCGATCCTCGGCGCTCTGATGGCCGGGTGGCCGTCGCCCGAGGCGCGGAGGCGCCGGGTCACGAGCCTCTACGCCGCACGGCTCGGCCGCGACCTCTCGCGCGCGTAGGGCTTCATGGACCTCGTGCTCGTGGTGATCGTGCTGGCGATCGTGGTGGCCTTCGTCGTGGCCGGGCCGCTCAGGCGCGGCGCCGAGTCCGATCGCCGTGAGGACGAGCAGCGCGCCGGCCTCGAGGCGGCGAAGGAGGCGAAGTACCGCGAGATCCGCGATGCGGAGCTCGACTTTCAGATGGGCAAGCTGTCGGAGGCCGACCACCGCGCCGTCGACCGCGAGCTGCGCGCCCAGGCGATCGAAATCCTGCGCCAGATAGACGAACTCGAAGGTTCCGAGGGCGACGAGCGCCCGCCCGCTACCTCAGCCGGCCGCTAAGCTCACGCCAATGGCCGTAGGCATTCTCAGCGGAATTCAGGTGTTCATCGCGATCATCCTGATCATGCTCGTGCTCATGCACTCCGGGAAGGACGCCGGGCTCTCCGGCGCCTTCGGCGTGGGCACCGGCGGCGGGCCCTTCGGTGGCGGCTCGCTCGTCGAGCGCAACCTCGACCGCTGGACGATCTTCTTCGCGATCCTGTTCGTGGTGAACGTGATCGTGCTCTTGAAGCTCGACCAGTAGCGCCCGGCCGCGCTAGGCGGTGAAGCGCATCGACGCCGCGCGGATCGACGGCGCCACCACGCCGGTGGCGAAGCGGCGGCCGTAGAACTCGCCCTCGCTCCACAGGCGCGTTCGCGAGGTGAGTGCCTGCGTGCTCTCGAACACGCGCAGCACGCTGTCGGTGAAGCGCATGTCCTCGAGCGGGCGCGTCACGCGGCCGTCCTCGATCAGGAACGTGCCGTCGCGGGTGACGCCCGTGAGCAGCGTCTCCTTCGGTCGCAGCATGTTCGTGTACCAGACGCGGGTCACGTATACGCCGCGCTCGATCGGGAGGCACAGCTCACCCTCGTCGGCGGCGCCGCCTCCGATCAGCACGAGGTTCACGGGGATCGGGCCCCAGTCGTCGCCGCCCGGCGCCATCGCGTGGCCGGTCGTCGTGGCCCCGCCGCCGGCGAGCGCGGCGCTGCGGGTGTCGTGCACCACTCGGTGCGCCACGCCGTCCTGGATCAGCGGGAGCGGCGCCTTCGGCACCCCTTCGAAGTCGAACGCGTGCGGAATGGTGCCGCTGTAGCGCGGTGAGTCGGAGAGGTTGATGGACGGGGTGCTCACCCGGGCGCCGAGGCAGCCGTTCAGCGGGCTGCGGTCCTCTGCATAGGCGAGGCCGTTGAACGCCACGTGTCCCAGCCATGTGAGCAGCTCCGCGGTGGCCGGGATCTCGAGCACCACGGGGTACTCGCCCGGGTCGAGCTTGACCGGCTCGCCCGGAACCGTGGCTTTCGCGGCTGCCCTGAACGCGAGATCGGCGGGGTCGAGCGCGGAGAGCCCGACACCGGCGGCCGTGGCGAAGCCGCTGCGGCCGTTGGGGCTGATGCAGACCACCTTCATGAACGCGTCGGTGACCCGGTCGCTCAGCGCCGAGCCCGTCGACGACGCGATGGCGGTCGTCACGTCCCCGTCGGTCCAGACTCCGTGTGCCTCCACGCCGTGCTCGGCCGCGCCTTCGAACACCGCTCGCAGCGCATGGCCGCCCGGCGTGGGGTCGAGGGCTGCCGTGTGCGCGTCGAAGCCGTGGTGCGAGCGGCACTCGGCCGGGGCCGGGAAACCCGGATAGTCGCCCGGGCCGTGACGGCGCGCCGTCACCTCGGCGGCTGCTTGCGCAGCGCGGGCGCACTGCTCGAGCGATTCGCCGTCCGTGCTGTTGGTGGTGGCGCTTCCGAGATGTCCGTCGCGTAGCACCGTGACCTCGACGGTAATGTCGTCGACGGCGGTCGACTGCGTGGGACGCGAACGGGCGAAGCGCAGCACGAGCGAGCGCTCGGCGATCACCGTGGCCTGCGCGCCGTCGGCCTCGCGCACGGCGGCGAGGGCGCGCTGCGCCGTGTCGAGCGCGGGCTCGCTCACGCGATGCCCACCTGCACGTCGCGGAAGCGGGCGGGCGCGGTGCCGTGCGACACGTGCATCGACTGCCCGGGCTCCCCCTTGCCGCAGTTGAGGACGCCCCAGAGGCGCCATTCAGGGGCGGAGCAGACGGCGTCGAGGCTGCCCCAGAACTCGGGTGTGATGCCCGCGTAGCTCGGGTTGCGCAGCATGCGCCCGCGCTCGCCGTCGACGATCTCCCATGCGATCTCCGTGCCGAACTGGAACTGCCAGCGGCGCTGGTCGATCGACCACGAGCGGTTCGTCTCCATCAGGATGCCGCGGTCCGTCGAGGCGACGAGGTCCTCGAGCGAGCCGGCCTCGCCCGGCTCCAGGTGCACGTTCGTCATGCGCACGATCGGCTGGCGTGCGAAGCCGTCGGCGCGCATCGCGCCGCCGGAGCGGTCGAGCCCGATCTCGCCGGCAGTCTCGCGCGAGGAGAGGAAGCCCTGGAGCACGCCGTCGCGGACGATCGGTACCCGGTGCGCCGCGACGCCCTCGTCGTCCCAGGCGAAGCTGCCGAGTCCCTCCGGCGTGGTCGCGTCGGCCGTCACGTTCATCAGCTCCGAGCCGTAGCGGAGGGAACCGAGGCCGGTCACGCCGACCCAGCTCGTGCCGGCGTAGGAGGCCTCCATGCCGAGCACGCGGTCGAGCTCGACGGCGTGCCCCACCGACTCGTGCAGCTGGAGCGCGAGCTGCTCGCCGTCGAGGACGAGCGTGGTGCGTCCCGACGGGCAAGCGGGAGCGCTCAGCAGCGCGAGCGCCTCGTCGCGGACGCGCGGCGCGTGGGCCACCAGGTCGAGCGCCGTGAAGTGCTCGAACCCGCGCTGCGCGACGTCGCCGCGGAACGAGGCGGGGTAGGAGCGAACCTGTGTCTCGCCGCCATCGACGGCGGTGGCGACGATGCCGCCGCCGCACTCCGTCGTGGTCTGGTCGTACGACGCGCCCTCGGTCGACGCAAACGCCTTGCGATCACGGAACGCCACGTAGTTCGCCGTCGACACCGTGACGCGCGGGTCCCGGCGCAGCTCCTCCTCCGCCGCGAGCAGAACCGACAGCTTGTCCTCGAGCGAGACGTCGAAGGGATCGCGATCGCACGGCGAGGCGTGGCTGCCCTGGGCCGGGTCCTCGGGCGCCAGCGGCGGCGCCTCGCCCGGCGAGGGCTGCGACTCGGCCACGGCGATCGCGCGCGCGAGTGCGCTCTCCGCCGCCGCGCGGTCGCTGCCGCGCGCGGCCGCGAAGCCCCACGCGCCGTGCATGCGCACGCGCACGCCGAAGCCCTCCTCGTCGGAGCGTGCGAGGTCGAGCACGCGGCCGTTGCGCACGCCGAGGCGCTCGGAGGAGGAGCACACGTGACGCGCGTCCGCGTAGTGCACGATGCCCGCCGCGGATGCCATCAGCTCTTGCAGGAGGTCCTTCATCGGGCGGCTGAGGCTATCGAGCCACGTTGCTGGCGAAGACGCCGAAGCCAGGGTTAGGATCGCAGTGAAGCCTCTTTACAGAGGGGGACTCGCGCATGCGCGCTTTCGAGCGCCTCTATCCACGCACGACCGCTGCCCGTCTAGCCGTAATCGGCGCGTTGCTCGCTGGGATCTTCGCCGTGCGCGCCAACGTGGTGATCGAGCCGGGCCCGCTCGTCCTCATCCCGCTCGTGCTCGCGGCACAGTGGTTCGGTCGCATCGGCGGCGCGTCGGCCGGCCTCATCGCTGCGGGCGTCTACGCGGGCGCACGCGCCGTGGAAGCTCCGCAGGATGTGGCGAACCTCATGTTCGCCACCGCCCTGCGCGTAGTGCTCTACGTGGCGGTGGGCTACATGATCGGACGCCTGTACGAGCAGCGCGCGATGCTCTCGCAGATGGTCGCGTCGCAGGCGCGCGAGCTCGTGGAGCTGCGCGAGGTGCAGGCGGCACTCGCGCCTCCCGAGGCGCCACCGCGACCGTCGCTCGAACTCGCCAGCGTCTACGTCCCTGCGGAGGAGGGAGCCGCCGGCGACTTCTACCTGGTCGCACCCGGTCCGGGCGACACGACCGTGATGGTCGTCGGCGACGTCGCGGGGCACGGTCTCTCGGCCGCCAAGCGCGCCGCGTTCGTACGTACGACGCTCGCCACCTCCGCGCCGTACACCGACAACCCCTGCAAGCTGCTGTCGCTGGCGAACGCCGCGCTGCTCGAGCGTGCCGAGCCCACCGAGGAGCTCGTGACGGCGGCCTGCCTGGTCTACGCACCGAGCGAGCACAGGGTGCGCTGGGCGCTTGCGGGACATCCTGCTCCCATGTGGCTCGACTGCGGCACGCCGCTCAACGGCCTGCGGCCCTCGTTCCCGCTCGGGGTGGAGCCGGAGCTCGTCTGCGATATCGGGGAGATGTCGATCGAGCCGGGCAACGGCTTCCTGCTCTTCACAGACGGGCTGAGCGAGGCGCGCCGTGCCGGCGGCGAGCTGTTCGGCACCGATCGCATCACCACGCTGGTCTCCGGGCTGAGCGGAAGCTCGCCGAGCGAGGTCGTGAGCCGTCTGCGCAGCGCGGCCGAGGAGTTCTCCGGCGGGCACCTGCCCGACGACCTCTGCGTGGTCGCGGCCCGCGCCGCCGCGGTCTGAGCGCTACTCGTCGGCGGGACCGAGCGAGTCGTCGGCGGGATCGTCCGCCGGGTCGTCGCTCGAGTCGTCGCCGAGGTCGTCCCCGCCGGCGTCCTCGTCGCTGAGGTCGTCGTCACCCGAGCCGTCGTCGGCCGTGGTGGGGTCGGCGTCCTCGCCGTCGCTGAAGCCGTCGCCGTCGGTATCGTCGCTCAGGGGGTTCAGGCCGTCCTTGAGCTCGTCGCCGTCCTTCACGCCGTCGCTGTCCGTGTCCGCCTTGCGCGGGTTGGTGCCCGCCTTGTACTCCTGGCGGTTGTTCAGCCCGTCGCGGTCCTGGTCCTTCTTCGCCTGCTTCACCTTGAGCGAGAGCCCGTTCCGCTTCTCCCACTTGTCGGGGAGCGAGTCGCGGTTGCGGTCGAGCTTGGCGCGGCTGCCGTGGCTCTTGGCGCCGGCGGTCGCCGGCAGAGCGAGGCAGCCCAATGCGAGCAGCGCGGCAAGAGCGATCTTGGCGGGCCTCATGTGGAGGTGATCGGCTCCAGCCGCGGATTCCCTTAGCCCTCAGCCGACCGTTAGACCCGTTTCGTACCGTGGGCGCGAACTGGTACGCGAGCCAAGGAGGCAACCGATGGTCATGTCGCCCGCAGAGACGGGGCCAGCCCGATGAGCGTCAGCAGGTACGTGCTCTTCTACGAGTCAGCCGACGACGTCGCCTCGAAGGCGCCGCCGCACTTTCCGGCGCACTGGGCGCGCTGCGAGGAGTTCCACGAGCGGGGGCTCCTGACGATGGTGGGCACGTTCGCCGACCCTCAATCCGAGGGGTCGATGGCCATATTCACCACCCGTGAGGGCGCAGTCGAGTTCGCGGAGCGCGATCCGTTCGTGTTGAACGGCGTCGTGCGCCACTGGGAGCTGCGCGAGTGGAACGAGGCGTTCGGCCAGCCCTAGCCGGCCGCTAGGTCGTCTTGATCAGGCCGCCGTCGATCACGAAGTTGGCTCCTGTCACGTTGCCCGTGCGCTCGGATGCCAGCAGCGTGACCAGCGTCGCGACCTCTTCCGGCGTGGTGAACCTGCCGGTCGCGAAGCCGCCGATTCCCTGGATCACGTTCTCGCGCGCAGTGTCAGCGTCCACGCCCGTGGCTGCGGCGACCGTCTGGGCGACGCCGTGATCGCCGAGCCAGAGGTCCGTGCCTACGGGCCCCGGTGACACCGCGTTCACGCGAACGCCTTTCGCCCCGAACTCCTGCGCGAGGCTCTTGGTGAGATTGAGTAGGGCCGCCTTCGCGGCGCCGTAGTCGAGCACCCCGGCGTCAGGCTCGAAGAAGGCATTCACGGAAACCACGTTGACGATCGAGCCGCCGCCGCGCTCGACCATTTCGGTGATGGCCGCACGGCTCGCGCGCAGCGCGATGAAGAAGTTCATGTTCATCGCCCACTGGAACTCCTCGTCGCTCGTGCCGAGGAACCCGTCGAGCCGCATCCGGACCGCGCCGACGTTGTTTACCAGCACGTCGAGGCCGCCGTGCTCGTCGACGGCTCGGCGGATCAGCTCCGCCGGCGCTTCCGGTGACGACAGATCGGCCGCAACCGCGCTGACGCCGTCGATGCCCTCGAGCTCGTCGGTCGTTCGCGAACCGGCCACGACGCGAGCGCCCTCGTCGGCCAGCGCCTTCGTCGCCGCGAAACCGATGCCCTTCCCGGCTCCCGTGACGACGGCGACCTTGTCGGTGAGCTCGAGGTCCATGGGTCGAGGCCGACCCTACGTGCGCTAGACCTTCGACTGCAAGACCGGCGTCGCGTAGCGCTCGCACGACGGCGGCCCGACTTCACGGGCGGCTGCGATGCGAGCTCCCCGGGCCGCGCTGTCGCGCGGACCGGGGAGCATGAGTCTTGCGGCCTACTGCTCGAGGTGAAGCACGAGGTCGACTACGCGTCCCTTCGCTGCTTCGCGCTCGCTGATGTCGCCTCGTGCGCCCGCGTAGCTGCCGCTGCCGCCGACGATCGGCGTTAGCGCAGTGCCGCGCTGGCCGTACGAGGCCTGGGCGGCGATCTGACCGCCGGGTGTGACGAGCGTCTCAGTGCACTCCTGTCTCGTGGGGGAGATGCTGACGCAGTACGCCTGGTAGCGGCCCTTCAGATCGGGCCCTGTGAGGCGCCCGCCGAACGTGGTCATGTCGCCTGCGGAGGGTCCGTGTGCGCCGAGGTCGACGTTGTGCGCGAACGTCAGCTTGGCGGTGGTGTGGAGGTCGCCGCCGGACGACGCCGCTCCGGCGGAGTGCGCTGATCCCGCGGCGATCCCCGTGGCGACCGCGGCCGTCGCGACGAGGAGCGACAGGGCGGTGAGTGTCTTCTTCATGTGTGTTCTCCTTGGTGGCGGGTGGACGCGGCCAAGCTATGTGAGCCAGCAGGCGCCCTCTACGGCCGCCAGAGCCATTCCTGTCATCCGTGAGGACTAACCGGAACCCGCCCATCGGCCGATGGCGACGCCGACGGACCCGGTTACCGTCTGGGCCATGGACCGGTTGGCCGGATCGCGCTTTCTCACGCTGCTCGACGCCGCGGCCGTTGTGTTCATCACGGTCGCATGGGAGTCGCAGGTCTTCTCAAGCGGCCAGGGTCCCGGAACGCATGTCGCCGGGCCGAGGTGGCTCACGGCCCCTTTGCCGCTCCTTATCGCGCTCCCGCTGTTGTGGCGTCGGCGCGCGCCCCTTCTCGGCTGCTCGCTCGTGCTCGCTGGAATCTCGCTTCAGGCGGTGGTCAGCGGCGACTCGCCAGAGGGGCTCGGGCTGATCCTGCTGTGGCTGTTGGTGCCGTTCAGCGTCGCCGCCTACGGGAGGCGACGGCAGGGCCTCGTCGGGCTTGGGCTGACGCTCACGGCGTTTGGGCTCTATGCCGCTGAGAACGCAGACATCACGAGCGGCCGGGCGGACGACTTATGGGCTGGGGCTTTCTTCCTGATCGTCGCGGTCGGATCGTGGCTCGTCGGTGCGGTGGTCCGTGGCCGCCGCGAACGCGCCTCGTTGCAGGCGCACGCCAGCTTGGTCGAGCGCGAGGCTCGACTGGCGGTCGACGAGGAGCGCTCTCGCATCGCGCGCGAATTGCACGACATCGTCTCCCACAATCTGAGCGTGGTCGTGGTGCAGGCCGCCGGCGCTCGCGCGCAAGCAGCACCGGATACGGGGGACGCATCCACCCTCGAGAAGATCGAGCGTAGCGGCCGCGAGGCGCTCGTCGAAATGCGACGCCTGCTGGGGGTGCTGCGGCGCGATGGTGACGATCACGAATCGTCTCTGTCGCCGTCGCCTGGGGTCGATCAGCTGCCTGGGCTGGCGCAGCGCCTCCGCGGCGCCGGGCTCGATGTCACGCTCGAACTCGAGACCGACGGCTCAGCCCTGTCGCCAGCGGTCGACCTCTCCGCATATCGGATCGTGCAGGAGGCCCTGACGAACACGCTGAAGCACGCCGGGCCGCAGGCAGGCGTTCTGGTCAAGGTCGGGCACGACGCGGACGCCGTGACGGTCGAGGTGCTGGACGACGGGGCGGGGCACCAGCCCCGTGAGCCATCCGCGGCGGACGGCGGGCATGGCCTGATCGGGATGCGCGAGCGCGCCGCCCTGTTCGGGGGCGAGGTGCACGCGGGACCGCGGCCGGGCGGCGGGTTCACCGTCCGCGCCCGGCTGCCGCTGGACCCGAGTTCGCGCCGATGATCGAAGTCGTCATCGCCGACGATCAGGACCTGGTGCGCGAGGGCCTGCGGATGATGCTCGAAGCAGAGCCGGACATCGAGGTGGCCGGCGAGGCGGCCAACGGCAAGCAGGCGCTCGACGTCGTCCGCACGACCGACCCGGACATCGTCCTGATGGACGTCCGCATGTCTGAGCTCGACGGGATCGAGGCGACGGCGCGGCTCGTGAGCTCGGGCGCCCGCGCTCGAGTTCTCATGCTCACCACCTTCGACCTCGACGAGTACGTCTATCTCGCGCTCAAGGCAGGCGCATCAGGCTTCCTGTTGAAGGACGCCAGCCGTGAGCAGCTCGCCACGGCCGTGCGTACGGTCGCTTCGGGTGAGGCACTCCTCGCGCCGGCCATCACCCGCCGCCTGATCGAGGACTACTGCCGGCGACCGCCGCCCGGCGCCGGCGCACCGGTGGGCCTCGATCTGAGCCCGCGCGAGCTCGAGGTGCTCAAACACCTCGCGCGGGGCCTGTCGAACGCGGAGATCGCAGGCACGCTGTACCTCAGCGAGGCGACCGTCAAGAGCCACGTCGCAAGCATCCTCTCCAAGCTCCAGCTCCGCGACCGCGCGCAGGCGATTGTCCACGCCTACGAAAGCGGACTCGTCCGCCCCGGGGAGGCCGACGGCCCCTGAAAGGCTAGTCGCCTCAGGCGCTTCCGCCGGGCGCGCGAAATCACTTCTCCGGTTGCACCGCGCGCTTCTCTCCAACTGCACAAGCTCGACAACTGAGGAGTGCGCCCAGGGAGACTCGAACTCCCACGGGGGAAACCCCCCACAAGGCCCTCAACCTTGCGCGTCTACCAATTCCGCCACAGGCGCAGGCGAATCGGCGCGGAGTATAGCCCTGGGCGCCTGAATGCCCAGATCGAGTGGATGCCGTCCGCAGGGGCAGTTAGTCTACGAACACATGTTCGCAAACGACGATCACAACGGCCCCGGCACGGAGAATCGATGGACCTGAAGCTGACCAAGCGCCAGCAGGAGATCTTCGACTTCATCAAGCGGTATTCCGCGAAGCACGGATACCCGCCGACCGTCCGCGACATCGGCAAGGCGATCGGGCTCACGTCGTCGTCGACGGTGCACGCCCACCTGGCGAACCTCGAGAAGCTGGGTCTGCTTCGCCGCGACCCGACGAAGCCACGCGCCCTCGAGCTGCTGAACAAGGCGAAGGAGGCCGTCACAGGTTCTGCGGGCCTGCCGCTGGTCGGCCGCGTCGCGGCCGGCGAGCCGATCCTGGCCGAGGAGAACGTTGAGGACTACGTCGACGTGCCGGGCGCGATCGGCGGCGACGAGGCGGACTATCTGCTGCGCGTTGCCGGCGACTCGATGAAGGACGTCGGCATCCTCGAGGGCGACTTCGTAGTCGTGCGCTCGCAGGAGACCGCGACCGACGGCGAGATCGTCGTGGCGCTCGTGGGGGAGGAAGCGACCGTCAAGCGCTTCTACCGCGAGTCCGACCACATCCGGCTCCAGCCGGAGAACGACGCGTACGAGCCGATCCGGACCCGCGAGGCACAAGTCCTCGGTCGAGTCGTCGGCGTCTTCCGAAGGGTCTCATGAGCCTGCAAACCGTCGCTCTGCGTCGTCCTCGGGTCGAAGCGGTATCGGCATACCGCTTCGACCGTGCGACCTGCAGAGCTCGGTTTTCGACTCATGGAAGGAGTTCGAGATGAGCACAGCAACACTTGAAACAGGGCTTCGCCCCGAGCCGCTCTTCGGCGACTCGGTCGCGAGAGGCGTTCGTTCCGGTGGCAGGAGGCTCACGTTGGAGCAGCGGATCTCCAGCGTATGGGAGGGCCTCCTCGCCACTGGAGCGGCCGACTGTCCGGTCTGCCGGGGTCCGCTGACCCGGCGTGGCGACGACGGGCACTGCGGAAACTGCGGCGCCACCGTGTCGTGACAGACCTCTTGCGGGGTAGGCGCGCGGCCGTGCCGAATCTAGACTTGTAGGGCTGGCTGAGCAGCCGCGGGGACCGGAGAGAAAACCGGTTCTCGAGGAAAGTCCGGACACCGCAGGGCAGGGTGGTCGGGAGACTGACCCGGGGAAACCCGCGGGAAAGTGCCACAGAAACAAACCGCCCGTGGCGGGCCCTCACGTGAGGTCCGTCGCAGGTAAGGGTGAAACGGTGCGGTAAGAGCGCACCAGCGTCGTGGTGACACGGCGGCTAGGCAAACCCCACCCGGTGCAAGGCCAAGCAGGGACGATGACGCTGCCCGCCGAGTCCCAGGTAGGCCGCAGGGCGAAAGCCCGCCCCGGTCGCAAGATCGGGGGAGATGGATGGTTGCTCACGACTGAATCCGGCTTACAGGCCAGCTAAGGGAGGGCCCCGCTTGCGGGGCCTTCCTACGTCTTGGGCCCATGACGCCGCGGTGGCGCGCGAGCGTCGTCACTTGGGGCGCCGCTAGTACTTCACCTTTCCCGAGATCTTCAACCGGACGATATTGTCGCCCTTCGCCTGGCTGCCGGTGATGGTGAGCGTGCCGGAGCTCGCCCCCTTGAAGCGGCCCGTTCCGCTCGTGAGCTTCCCGGTGCCCTTGTAGGCCGTGCTGCCATCGGCCTGCGGCGTCAGCGTGGCCGTCACGTTGCCCTTCACGGCCCCGTTCTCAGTGAAGAACTCGGCCTTGCCAGTCACCTTCGTGCCGTTCAGCGTCGCGTCGACCCGGACCGTTCCCGCACCGAGTGGCTTGCCCTTCGCTATTCCGACGGATGTGATCGTGCCGCTCTGCGCGGCGCCGAGCTCGGTGATGAGCGCATCCATCCGCACGGAGTGCTGTTTCTTCGCCGCTGCTTCGGCGGTGCCGCCGGCCGCAGCCAGGATCGCGGTGGCGGTGATCAATGCGAGCGTCCTTCGCATGACTGCTCCTTTCCACGGCGCAATTCGACGCTAACGAGCGCCGAACACACATGCAAGAGCCGTGCGCCGCCGCGCCCTCGAGGGCGGCTAGCTGCGTACGGGCGCGAGCTTCTCGGCCAGGTGATCGAGGCGGCTCTCCGCCTCGTCACGCTCGACTGACGGGATGTAGACCGTCGCCCGCGAGACCCCGATCGCCTCGTGGCGGCCAATGAGCTCGGGATCGGGGCGGACACCGGAAATCGTGACCGGAATCTCGCCGCGCCCGGCATCCTCGGCCATCCGCTGGAGGTCCACGATTCGCTCGCCAAGGCGCTCCGGCTCGTCGAGAAGGCGGTTCGGCATCCACTCGTCGCCGTAGGTCACGACGCGCTTCAGCACGTTGTCGCCGTTGCCGCCGACCACGATCGGCGGGTGCGGCTTCTGGGCGGGCTTCGGCCACGACCAGATCGGGTCGAAGTTCACGTAGCGCCCGTGGTACTCGGCCTCGTCCTCGCTCCAGATCGCCTTCATCGCCTCGACGCGCTCGCGCATCAGGCGGAAGCGGTGATCGGGGTCGGTGCCGTGGTTCGCCATCTCCTCGCGGTTCCAGCCGCCGCCGATGCCGAACAGGAAGCGCCCGCCCGACAGCTGATCGACGCTGGCCACCTCCTTGGCGGTCACGATCGGGTCGCGCTGGATCACGAGGCAGATGCCGGTCGCGATCAGCAGCGAGGAGGTCACCCCCGCAGCTGCCGTGAGCGCAACGAACGGGTCGTAGGTGTGGCTGTACATCTCCGGCAGCTCGCCGCCCCCGGGGTAGGGCGTCTCCCGGCTCACGGGGATGTGCGTGTGCTCCGGGAACCAGAGCGACTCGAAGCCGCGTTCCTCCACCAGACCGGCGAGCTCGTCCGGGCGCACGGCGTAATCCGTGGGGAACATCGCGATGCCGAGCTTCACTCGCGTGAGCGTACAGAGGCATGGTTCCCGGGCCATTGACGATTGCCGGAACGTGCGGCACTCTCAAGGGGCTGGTAAGGCGGCACCCCGGGCCAAGGAAGGGTTTCCGGCCGCCTGACCGGTAAGATCCAGCGTTCGCTTTGGCCGCCGCCCGGCCGAAGGCCGCTCCCTACGAAGACTCATGCCACTCGCAAAGCGACCTGAGGCCGTCGGCCTCTACGACCCTAGTTTCGAGCACGACGCCTGCGGTGTCGGCGCAGTCGCCGATCTCTCGGGCGAGCCGAGGCACGAGACCGTCGTGCGGGCGCTCGACGTGCTCGACCGCCTCGAGCACCGCGGCGCTACCGGTCCCGAGATCGATACGGGAGACGGCGCGGGAATCCTGCTGCAGCTTCCTGACGAATTCCTAAGGGCGATCGCCGGCGTCGAGCTGCCCGAGCCGGGGCGCTACGCCGCGGCGATGGTGTTCCTCCCGCGCGACGACGCACACCGCGCAGAGATCGAGGGCCTGATCGAGCGCACTGTCGCAGGCGAGGGCATGCAGGTTCTCGGCTGGCGCGACGTGCCGGTCGACTCCTCGGTCCCGGGGCCGAGCGCCCGGGAGGTGGAGCCCGTCATCCGCCAGGTGTTCATCGCCACCGATCTCGAGGACCAGGATGCCTTCGAGCGCAAGCTCTACGTCGCACGCCGCCAGATCGAGCGGAGCGCCCAGGAGGACGTCGCGATCCCGTCGTTCTCCTCGCGCACGCTCGTCTACAAGGGCATGCTCACGAGCCCGCAGCTCCGTCGCTACTACCCGGACCTGAACGACGAGCGGATCAAGAGCGCGCTTGCGCTGGTGCACTCGCGCTTCTCCACGAACACCTTCCCGAGCTGGGAGCTCGCGCATCCCTACCGGCTGATCGCGCACAACGGCGAGATCAACACGCTTCGCGGCAACGTGAACTGGATGGCCGCGCGCGAGTCGCAGCTCGCGAGCGAGCTGTTCGGCGACGACATCGAGCAGATCAAGCCCGTCATCCGGCCGGGTGGCTCCGACTCGGCCACCTTCGACAACGTGCTCGAACTGCTGTTGCTCGGCGGCCGAACGCTGCCGCACGCGCTGATGATGATGATTCCCGAGGCGTGGGAGGGCCGCGAGGACATGCCGCAGGAGGTGCGCGACTTCTACGCGTACGAGTCCTGCCTGATGGAGCCGTGGGACGGGCCGGCCGCAGTCGCGTTCACGGACGGCCGCGTGATCGGCGCGACGCTCGACCGCAACGGACTCCGCCCCGGCCGCTGGCAGCTCACGCGCGACGGGATCGTGGTGCTCGCCTCGGAGACCGGCGTGCTCGAGTACGAGCCGGAGGAGATCGTCACCAAGGGCCGCCTCCAGCCCGGCAAGATCTTCCTCGTCGACGTCGAGCAGGGCCGCATCGTCGAGGACGGCGAGGTGAAGCACGAGGTCGCGAGCCAGAAGCCGTACGGCCGCTGGTACGCCGAGCGCACCGTGCACCTCGATGACCTGCCGGACGTCGCGCCCGCGGAGCTGCCCGCCGACCCGCTGCGCACACGCCAGAAGCTGTTCGGGTTCACGCAGGAGGACCTGCGGGTCACACTCGCGCAGATGGGTGGCGCGAAGGCGGAGGAGCCGACCGGCTCCATGGGCAACGACTTTGCACTGGCGGTTCTCTCCGATCGTTCTCCGCTGTTGTACAGCTACTTCAAGCAGCTCTTCGCGCAGGTCACGAACCCGCCGATCGATCCGATCCGCGAGAAGATCGTGATGAGCCTCTCCACCTCGGTCGGCCCCGAGGGCAACCTGCTCGAGGAGACCGCCGAGCACGCCCACCAGCTGATCATCTCCCAGCCGCTGCTCACCTCAAGCGAGCTCGAGAAGCTGCGTCAGGTCGACCATCACGTGTTCCGGGCGGCCACGCTCGACGCCACCTGGCCCGTGAGCGAGGGAGTCGAGGGCCTCGAGCGCGCGCTCGCACGACTCTGCCGCGAGTCCGACGAGCACATCTCCAACGGCGACAACATCCTCATCATCAGTGACCGCGCGGCCGGTGCCGATCGCGCTCCGATCCCGGCGCTCCTGGCGCTTGCCGGCGTGCATCACCACCTCGTGCGCGAGCACACGCGCTTGCGCACGGGCCTCGTGGTCGAGTCGGCCGAGCCGCGCGAGGTGCATCACATCGCCACGCTGCTCGGATACGGCGCCTCGGCCGTGAACCCCTACCTCGCGTTCGAGACGCTCTACGAGATGTACGACCGGGGCCTGCTGCCCGGCGTCGAGGGCGCCGACGTGGCCGAGCGCAACATGATCAAGGCGGTCGGCAAGGGTCTGCTGAAGACGATCTCGAAGATGGGCATCTCCACCGTGCGCTCCTACTCGGGCGCGCAGATCTTCGAGGCGGTGGGCCTCGAGCCGGAGCTGATCGACCAGTACTTCACCGGCACAACGTCGCGAATCGGCGGCATCGGCCTCGACGTGATCGCGACCGAGACGCTCGCGCGCCACCGCAAGGCATACGCCCAGGAGAAGCCGGCCGAGGCCGAGCGTCTGCCGAACGGCGGCGTGCACGCCTGGCGCCGCGACGGCGAGCACCATCAGTGGAACCCGGAGACGATCGCCGACGTGCAGCATGCCGTGCGCTCGGGCGGCCGCGAGGCGTACGAGGAGTTCTCGCGGAAGGTGAACGAGGAGTCGTCGCGAAAGGCGACGATTCGCGGGCTGCTCAAGCTGCGCACGCAGGCGGAGCCAATCGCGCTCGAAGAGGTCGAGGCCGCCGCCGAGATCGTAAAGCGCTTCTCCACGGGCGCGATGTCGCTCGGATCGATCTCCACCGAGGCGCACGAGACGCTCGCCATCGCGATGAACCGCCTCGGCGGCAAGTCGAACACCGGCGAGGGCGGGGAGGACCCGCGCCGCTTCACGCCCGACCCGAACGGCGACAACCGCCGCTCCGCCATCAAGCAGGTGGCGTCCGGCCGCTTCGGCGTGACAGCGCACTACCTCGTGAACGCCGACGAGCTGCAGATCAAGATGGCTCAGGGCGCGAAGCCGGGCGAGGGGGGCCAGCTACCGGGCCACAAGGTCGACGAGTACATCGCCAGCGTGCGGCACTCGACGCCCGGCGTGGGCCTCATCTCACCGCCGCCTCACCACGACATCTACTCGATCGAGGACCTCAAGCAGCTCATCTTCGACCTGCGCTGCGCGAATCCGACGGCGCGTATCAGCGTGAAGCTCGTCTCCGAGGTGGGGGTCGGCACGGTCGCGGCGGGCGTCGCGAAGGCGAACTCGGACCACGTGGTGATCGCGGGGCACGATGGCGGTACGGGCGCCTCGCCGGTCTCGTCGATCCACCACGCGGGCGTGCCGTGGGAGATCGGCCTGGCCGAAACGCAGCAGACGCTCGTGCTGAACCGCCTGCGCGACCGCATCACGGTGCAAACCGACGGCCAGCTGAAGACGGGCCGCGACGTGGTGGTCGCCGCGCTGCTCGGCGCGGAGGAGTTCGGCTTCGCGACGGCGCCGCTGATCACGATCGGCTGCATCATGATGCGCGCCTGCCACCTGAACACGTGCCCGGTCGGCATCGCAACCCAGGACCCGGAGCTGCGCAAGCGCTTCGCCGGCAAGCCGGAGCACGTCGTCAACTACTTCTTCCTCCTCGCGGAGGAGGTGCGCACCCTGATGGCCCAGCTCGGCGTGCGCACGTTCGACGAGCTCGTGGGGCGGACCGATCTGCTCGAGGCCGACCAGGCGATCGAGCACTGGAAGGCGCGCGGCGTGGACCTCTCGAACATCCTCGCCCCGATCGACATGCCGCCCGAGGTGGCGCGGCGCAAGGTGCGGCCGCAGGACCCCGTGCTCGACGACCACCTCGACCACGCGCTGATCGAGGTCGCGGCGCCGGCGCTCGAGAACGGCGAGCGGGTGGCGGCCGGCATCAAGGTGCAGAACAAGCACCGCACGGTCGGCGGGCTGCTGTCCGGCGAGGTCGCGCGCCGCCACGGCGCCGAGGGCCTGCCCGACGACACGATCCAGGTCCGGCTCGAGGGCTCGGGCGGCCAGAGCTTCGGCGGCTGGCTGGCGCCGGGGGTGAGCTTCCTGCTCGAGGGCGACGCCAACGACTTCGCCGGCAAGGGCATGTCGGGCGGCGTGCTCGCGATTCGCCCGCGCGACGGCTCGACCTTCGTGGCGGAAGAAAACGTGATCGTCGGCAACACGGTGCTCTACGGCGCCACGAGCGGCCGCGCCTTCTTCCGCGGCCTCGCCGGCGAGCGCTTCGCCGTGCGCAACTCGGGCGTGAGCGCCGTCGTGGAGGGCGTGGGCGACCACGGCTGCGAGTACATGACCGGCGGCCGCGTGGTCGTCCTCGGCCCGACCGGGCGCAACTTCGCCGCGGGCATGAGCGGCGGAATCGCGTATGTGCTCGACGAGGCCGGCACGTTTGCCGAGCGCTGCAACGCCGAGCTCGTGGGCCTCGAGACGCCGAGCGCCGAGGACTTCGAGGAGATCCGCGCGCTCGTGGACGAGCACGCGCGCCGCACGGGCAGCCCGGTCGCGAAGCGCGTGCTCGGCGACTGGGATCAGCTCGCGGGCGCGTGGGTGAAGGTCATGCCGCACGACTACGCGCGGGCGCTGGCCGAGGCGGCCGTGAAGGCGTCCCACGACGCCGGCGGCCTGCACGGCGAACGCACGGCGCACGACCGTCACGGGCACGTGCAGGAGACCACCGTCGCGGGGCTGTCGCCGGGCGCCGGGGAGCGGATTTAGGTGCGGCTCTAGATGGGCGAGCTGGGCGGGTTCCTCAGGCTCGAGCGCAAGAACGGGCCGAAGCGGCCGATCGCCGAGCGCGTCGGCGACTACCGCGAGTACCAGATGACGCTGCCGGTGGCCGAGCTCCAGCAGCAGGGCGCGCGCTGCATGGAGTGCGGCGTGCCGTTCTGCCACAGCGGCTGCCCGCTCGGCAACCTCATCCCGGACTGGAACGACCTCGTCTACGAGGACCGCTGGCGCGACGCCATCGACGCGCTGCACGCCACGAACAACTTCCCGGAGTTCACGGGCCGCATCTGCCCTGCTCCCTGCGAGGCCGCATGCGTGCTCGACATCAACGACGACGCCGTCACGATCAAGCAGATCGAGGTGTCGATCATCGACCGCGCGTTCGCGGAGGGCTGGGTGGTGGCGAGCCCGCCTGAGGTGCGCACCGGGCACACGGTCGCCGTCGTGGGCTCGGGCCCGGCCGGACTTGCTGCGGCAGCCGAGCTGAACAAGCGCGGCCACACCGTCAGCCTCTACGAGCGCAACGACCGCATCGGCGGACTGCTCCGCTACGGCGTGCCGGACTTCAAGCTCGACAAGTCGGTTGTGCAGCGCCGCGTTGATCTGCTGGAGGCCGAGGGTGTCGAGCTCGTGACGGGCGTAGACGTGGGCACGGACATCAGCGCGCAGGAGCTGCGCGAGCGTCACGAGGCGATCGTGATCACCACGGGCTCCACCGTTCCGCGCGACCTGCCGGTCCCGGGCCGCGAGCTCGACGGCGTGCATTTCGCGATGGAGTACCTCGAGCAGCGCAACCGCTTCGTGGCGGGTGACGATGGCCCCGACAAGCCGATCAGCGCCGCGGGCAAGCACGTGGTGATCATCGGGGGCGGCGACACCGGTGCCGACTGCCTCGGCAACTCCCACCGTGAGGGCGCCGCCGGCATCACGCAGTTCGAGCTGCTGCCCGAGCCTCCGCCCGAACGCCCGGATGCGATCACGCCGTGGCCGCGCTGGCCGCTCATCCTCCGAATCTCTCCGGCGCACGAGGAGGGCGGCGAGCGGCTCTTCAGCGTGATGACGACCGACTTCACGGGTGAGGACGGCCGGGTTACGCACCTGAACGGCCACGAGGTTGGCCCACCGCCAGAGTTCACGAAGATCGAGGGCAGCGAGTTCACGATCCGGGCTGACCTGGTGCTCCTCGCGATGGGCTTCCTCCACCCGCAGCACGAAGGACTCGTGGAACAGCTCGCGGTGGACGTCGACGGTCGCGGCAACGTGGCCGCGAGCGAGGACGACTACGCGACCTCGGTGCCGGGCGTGTTCGCGGCCGGCGACGCCCGCCGCGGGCAGTCGCTCGTGGTGTGGGCGATCTCGGAGGGCCGTAAGGCCGCCCTCTCGGTGGACCGCTACCTCGCCTCTCTCGACGCGGGCGGCGAGCTCGACCGTGTCGAGGCGCTCGCGCGGTCGTAGTATCGGCGGCGATGGCCGCCGACTCGGATCGCCTGCCTGACTCGGCCCACATCGGCTCGGTGCTGCTGCGCGGGGCCGACCCCGAGCGCCTGCGCGCGTTCTACGAGGACACGATCGGCACGCCGGCGGGGCTGATCCGATTCGAGCGCTCAGACCAGATGCCGCCGCGGCAGTCCACCGGACTGTTCCACACGGCGATTCGCTTCCCGACGCGCGAGGCGCTCGCATCTGCGCTCCGCCGGGCGATGCACTCCACCGCGCAGATGGGCGGCGCGTCCGACCACGGCGTGAGCGAGGCGCTCTACATGAGCGACATGGAGGGCAACGGCGTGGAGCTCTACTGGGACCGCCCGCGCGCGCTGTGGCCGCGCGAGCCGGACGGCCGCATCAGCATGTACACGATCCCACTCGACGTGCCGGCCCTGCTCGCGCTCCCCGAGGTCGAGCCCGACCCCTCGAGCGTCGACATCGGGCACGTGCACCTGAAGGTCTCCGACATCGCCGGCTCGCTGCCGTTCTACCGCGACCTGCTCGGCCTCGACGAGCAGGTGAGCTGGGGAGAGGCGGCGTTCCTCTCGGCGGGCGGGTATCACCACCACGTGGGCATGAACGTGTGGGAGTCGCGCGGCGCGCCGCCGGCGCCGGAGGGCGCGGCAGGGCTCGGCGAGATGGAGATCGCGGTACCGGACGCTGCCGCCGTCGACGCCGTGGCCGAGAGGCTCGAGGCGGGCGGCGTCGCGACGACCCGCGACGACGGCCGCCTTCTCTTCCGCGACCCGGACCGGATACCGCTGGCGGTGGCGCCGGCGTGAGCCGCACCGGGTACGACCCGAGGGTCGCCCGGGCCGAGATCGAGCGCGTGCGCGCGGGGACGCGCGAGCGCGGTCCGGACGAGCTGGCCGTCGAGGAGCCGCTCGAGATCCGGGTCGACGGCGAGGCGCTCGCGGTGACGATGCGCACTCCCGGCGACGACGAGGACCTCGCGGCCGGCTTCCTTGCGGGCGAGGGGCTGATCGAGGGCCCGGAGGACATCGCCTCGGTCGGTCCGACCGAGGACCTCGCCGCCAACATCGTGGAGGTGCGCACGCGCGCCGGGCTGAGGCGCGACCCAGGCGGCGAGCGCCGCTTCTACCTGACGTCGTCCTGTGGGATCTGCGGGAAGGGCGCGCTCGAGTTCGTGCGCCAGGCACTCCCGGCCGGCCGAGAAGGAGGGGCGACGGCGATCTCGCCCGAGCTCGTGCTCGAGGCGCCCGAGCGGGCGCGCGCCGAGCAGCACGCTTTCGAGCGCACCGGCGGACTGCACGCCACCGCGCTCTTCGAAGCCGGAGGCGAGCTGCTGGTGCTGCGTGAGGACGTGGGCCGCCACAACGCGATGGACAAGGCGATCGGCTCACTGCTGCTCGCCGGCCGCTTTCCGCTCGAGGGTGTGTTCGCCCAGGTGAGCGGTCGCGCGTCGTTCGAGCTGGTGCAGAAGGCCGCGCTGGCGGGCCTGGCCGGGCTCGTGGCGGTCGGGCCGCCTTCGACGCTCGCAGTGGAACTTGCGCGCGAGCAGGGCATGCTGCTGTGCGGCTTCGTTCGCGGCGACTCGCTGAACCTGTACGCGGGTTCGGAGCGCCTTCGCGCCTGAATCTCTCGCAACCCAGCAGTGAGCGCTCATGGCGCCGCCTGCCGTTTGGCCGGAGTCGTATCCTGGGCAACGGAACCTAGATGAGCGACCAACCGCGCGACACACTCGATGCGCTTTACCGCCGTGGCGAAGAGGACGGCTGCCTCGAGCTGTCGGACATAGCCGCGACCGCCGAGGAGCTCGGCATCGAGGACACCGAGACGATGTACGCCGAGGCCGAGCGCCGC
>JBJMLG010000015.1:0-3976 GCA_045805385.1 Thermoleophilaceae bacterium | reverse complement strand
GGTGATCGCACCCTCGTCGAGGGACTTGGAGTCGTCGTAGAGCTGGGTGAGGTCGATGTCGGAGACCGCGCCCCGGCCCTCGCAGCGCGGACACATGCCGCCGGTGCGGGTGAACGTCTGCCTCACGGTCTTGCCGGCACCGCGTTCGATCGTGATCGCACCGCTCGCTCGGACCGAGGGGACGTTGAAGGAGAACGCGTTCGAGGAGCCGATGTGCGGCTGCCCGAGTCGACTGAAGAGGATGCGCAGCATCGCGTTGGCGTCGGTGGCGGTGCCCACCGTGGAGCGGGCGTCGGCACCCATCCGCTGCTGGTCGACGATGATCGCGGTCGTCAGCCCTTCGAGTACGTCGACCTCGGGCCGCGCCAGCGTCGGCATGAAGCCCTGCACGAAGGCGCTGTAAGTCTCGTTGATCAGCCGCTGTGACTCCGCGGCGACCGTGTCGAACACCAGAGAGCTCTTGCCCGAGCCGGAGACACCGGTGAACACCGTCAGCCGGCGCTTCGGGATCTCGACGCTGACGTCCTTGAGGTTGTTCTCGCGCGCGCCGTGCACGCGGATCAAATCGTTGGTGTCGGCAACGTGCGGCGCAGGCGGGGCGGAAGAGTCGGTCACGGTTACTCCTGAAAGTCGTGGGTCACATCGACCCGGTGTGTCTTGCCGAGCTCAAAGACGAACGGCAAGCCCGGAGATCGACGTCCCGGGCTGGTCGGAGATACGTCCTAGTTGAGCGCCGCCGCCAGCCGGCGGCGGAAGCGGCTCGCGACGTCGCTCTCAGGCCCGAGCTCGGTGAACATGCCCACCATCGCGCGACGGATGAGGTCCCGGCGATCGGGGTCGTCCGCGGAATGGAGAGCGTCCTCGAGCATCGACAGCGCGCGCTCGTGGTCGCCCTCGTCCCAGGCCTTGAACGCGTCCGCGAGCGACTCGTCCTGTTCGGCGAGCTCGATCCGCGCGAGCAACCCCCCGGCGCCGAAGTCGCCCGCGAGCGGCTCGAGCAGATCGCGCGCCTCCTCGTCCTCCCCCCGCGCGACGAGCATGCGCGCGAGCCGAACCGCAGCGGAGGCCTGGGTCGGATCGAGCTCGAGCGCCTTGCGCAGCTCCTCCTCCCCGGCCTGCTCGTCGTGGGCGATTTGCTCGGCCTCGGTGGGCACTAGTGAGTCGAAGAACTTCTCGACCTGGGCCGGCGGGATGGCGCCGGTGAACTCCGACACCACGCGCCCGTCCTTGAACGCCTTCACGGCCGGGATGCCCTGCACCCGGAAGCTCTGGGCGAGCATCTGGTTGGCGTCCACGTCGAGCTTCGCGAGATCCACCTGACTCTCGCGGGCCCGAGCCGCGTTCTCGAGCGCCGGCGTGAGCTGGCGGCAGGGTCCGCACCACTCGGCCCAGAAATCCACGACCACCGGCACCTCACGGGAGCGCTCGACCACCCGCTCCATGAAGTCCTGCTCGGTGACGTCGTAGACGCTCACTTCTCGGACACCGTCGCCTTCTCGATCTCCACCACCTGCGTGGGCTGCTCGGTAGGCGATCCGAGCGCCGCGATCTTGTCGACCACGTCCATTCCCTTCGTCACGTGCCCCACGACAGCGTAGTCGGGCGTGAGCTGCGCGCCGCCCTGGTCGGAGGTGACGACGAAGAACTGGCTGCCCGCCGTTCCGGGGGACTCGTTGCCTGCCTTGGCCATCGCCACCGTGCCCTTCGGGTAGTCCTGGCTCGGCGACGGCTTGTCGACAGTCTTGTAGCCCGGGCCGCCGGTGCCCCCCGCGGTGGGGTCGCCACCCTGTATCACGAAGTCCGGCACGATCCTGTGGAAGATCGTCTTGTCGAAGAAGCCCTTCTTCGCGAGCGAGTCGAAGGATGCGCTGCCCTTCGGCGACGTCTTCACGTCGAGGTCGAAGGAGAAGCTGCCGCAGTTGGTCTGCATCGTGATCGTGTACGTCTTTCCGGGATCGAGCTTTTGACGCGGCTTCTTGGCCTTCCTCGCGCCGGTGCTCGGGGCGGACACCTTCTTGCATGCGGTGGCGCTTGTCTGCGGCGCGCTCTGCGCGGGCGCGGTGCTGCCGGCGGCGGCCGACGTGCTGCTCTTGTTGTCCTTGCTGCTGCCGCAGCCCGCGATCGCGAGCGCGGCGAGGGTGAGGGATACGACTGTCTTTGTCTGCACGGCGGAGAAGACTAGTAAGCGCCAGATGCCGCTCGTCCAGGACATCCACTCCGACGACGTGACCGCCGAGCGCGGCGCGCTCGTCATGTACTTCGTGGTCCGCAAGGACCTCCCGCTCGGGCTCGGGCAGGCGATGGCGGCCGCTGGAGCGGCGGCGGTCCGCTGCAGCCGTCGCTTCGAGCACGACGAGCGCTTCGCTCCCGCGTTCGGCGCCTGGCGCGAAAGCTCGTTCCGCAAGGTGGCACTGCGTGCGAGCGCCGACGAGCTCGAGCGCATCCGTGCCGAGCACCCCTCGGTGGACGTGGGCGAGTGGCTGCTGTGCCTACCGCCGCTCCACCGCGACCACCGCTCGGAACTGCTCGCGTCGCTTCGGCCGTTCACGGATGCGCCGCGCCCGGCGGAGCCCTCCCCCGCCCTGCCCGGCGACGTGCCCGCGATGCTCTACGTGATCCGGCCTGGCGTGATGAAGACGGCCGGAAAGGCGATGGCGCAGGCGGGACACGCGTCGCTGATGTGCGAGTCGCGCTGGGCGGAGCGGGCACCGGAGGCGTTCACGGCCTGGCACGACGCCGGCGAGCCGGGCGAGGTGGTGCACGCGGACGATGCTCAGTGGGAGCTGCTGCGCGACCGCTGCGACGGCGTGGTCGTGCGCGACGGCGGCCTCACCCAGGTCGAGCCCGGCACCGAGACTGCGGTGGCGCTGGTGCCTGAGGCGCGCGACGAGCGGCCCGAGCTGGTGCGCTCGCTCGAGCGCGTGCCGTAGCGCCCGCCCCGCTCCATACGATGCGGGCCGCAATGGCCCTGTCCCCCCTCGCTCAGAAGTACGACCAGTTCATCCTGGATCTCGACGGCTGCGTCTGGATCGGCCCGGAGCCGATCCCCGGCTCGATCGAGGCGATCGCGGCGCTGCGCGAGGCCGGCAAGCGCGTCGCGTTCGTGACGAACAACTCGCGCGACAGCGGCGAGGCCTACGTGCGGAAGCTCTGGGGCATGGGCGTGCAGGCGTCGCTCATGGACGTGGTGACCGTGGGCGGCGCGATGCAGCACCTGCTCGCCGAGACCCGGCGCAACCGCACGGCGTTCGTGCTCGGCACCGACGCGATGATCGAGCACGTGCGCTCCGCGGGTCTGAAGGTGCTGAACGGAACCGACCTCGCGTCGCGGGCCGACGTCGTGGTCGTGTCCGGCACCGACTACATGACCTACGACGACCTGAAGAATGCCTCCCTAGCGGTCAGCCGCGGCGCCGACTTCCTCGCGTCAGGCCGAGACAACACCTACCCGATGCCGGACGGGCCGTGGCCGGGCACCGGCGCGATCGTCGTGGCCGTCGAGTACGTGACCGGACGCACCGCAGCGATCGTGGGCAAGCCCGAGCCGCAGGTGATGATCACGGCGATCGACCGTCTCGGCGAGGGCCGCACGCTCGTGGTCGGCGACCGTCTGGACACCGACATCGCGGCGGCCGCGGCCGCGCACCTCGACTCTGCGCTTGTGCTGACGGGGCACACCACGCCCGAGGAGGCGGAGGAGGCACGGCGGCGCCCGAAGGATCAGCCCCGGCCGGTAGCCGTGGCGGAGAGCCTCGGCGCACTGGTCCAGAGTGGCTGACCGGGCAAACGTCGTCACTTCCTTCCCATAGTGAGCAACAAGTGACGACGCTCGCCCGCGCATGAGCTGCATCCGAGGTACCTGACCGGACCCGCCATCCTTAGTGCCTGCAGTTCAAACGCCGCACCCCCATGCCACGCAAGACCCATCACAAGCACTCCTCGAAGAAGGGCTACCGCCGCCTGCTGGACGGTCTCG
>JBJMLG010000014.1:0-6264 GCA_045805385.1 Thermoleophilaceae bacterium | reverse complement strand
GAGCAGCGCGCTCGAAGGATCACCCCGGAAATCCATGCTCATCTTGTCGACTTCGTCGAGGAGGAACACAGGATTGGAGGAACCGGCCTTCTTCAGCGATTGAACGATTTTTCCGGGCAGCGCGCCGACGTAGGTGCGGCGGTGGCCGCGGATCTCCGACTCGTCGCGCACGCCGCCGACGGAGATGCGCTGAAACGCCCGGCCCATCGCCGCGGCGATCGAGCGGCCGAGCGAGGTCTTGCCGACTCCGGGCGGGCCGACGAAGCAGAGGATCGCCGAGCGCGCGTCGGGCTTCAGCTTCTGCACGGCGAGGAACTCGAGGATGCGCTCCTTGATCTTGTCGATGTCGTAGTGGTCGCGATCGAGTTGCCGGCGCGCCTTCTTGAGGTCCAAGTCGTCGTCGGTCGACTTGTTCCACGGCAGCTCGATGATCCACTCGAGGTAGGTGCGGATCACGCCGTGCTCGGCCGCCTGAGCGGGTAGCCGCTGGAGCCGCGACAGCTCGCGCTCCGCCACCCGGCGCACCTCCTCGGGCAAGTCCGCCTGCTCGATCTGCTCGCGCAGCTCCTCGGCCTCGGCCTGCTCCGGGTCGGTCTCGCCGAGCTCCTGCTGGATCGCCTTGAGCTGCTGGCGCAGGTAGTACTCGCGCTGGCTCTGCTCGAGCTCGGACTGGACCTGCGACTGGATCTTGGTGCCCAGCGAGATCACCTCGAGCTCGCGCGCGAGGATCTCCGAGAGGCGGCGCAGCCGCTTGGCCACGTCGGTCTCCTCGAGGAGCTGCTGCTTCTCCTCGGTTGGGATCCGCAGCGAGCCGGCGATCAGGTGCGCGAGCTCCGATGGATCGTCGATGTTCGCGAGCGCCATCTGCAGCTCTTCCGGGAGGTACGGCACCTCCTCGATGATCTGCGCGAAGGTGTTCTGCACATTGCGCATCAGCGCGCGCAGCTCGGGCGTGTCCTCCACCACGTCGGGCAGCGGCTCGATGCGCGCCACGAGGTAGGGGTCGGTGGCCACGTAGTCGGAGAGCCTCACGCGTTGGTGCGCCTGCACGAGGATCCGCAGCGAGCCGTCGGGCACCTTCATCATGCGCGCGACCGTGCCGACGACGCCCACGTCGTACAGGTCCTCCGGGCCGGGCACCTCCACGTCCGGGTTGCGCGAGGCCACCATCACGAGCATGCGGTTGCCGCCTAGCACGTCGTTCACGAGCTCCACCGAGCGCGGCTGCCCGACGGCGAGCGGCGTGACCGTGTCAGGGAAGGTGACGGTGTCCTTCAGCGGCAGGACGGGCAGCGCCTGCGGCAGGTTGCCGTTGCCCTCCACGGCGCCGATCGCCCCCTCAGGCAGCTGGATCGTCACCGCTCGTCGCCGCCGTTCGAGCGCTCGGGGTCGCTCGGACGGAGCGCGGGCGCGGGGCCGCTGATCGGCACCTGGCGCGCCGACTCCTCCTGCTGGCGAAGCGGTATCTCGATCCGGAGGACGCCGTCCTCGTAGCTCGCCCGGGCGCTCTCGGGCTCCACGTCGGCGCCGAGCTCGACCACGCGGCGGAACGGCCCGTGCTCGATCTCGATCTGCTGGTAGAGCCGCCCCTCGGACTCCTGCGTGCGGCGCTCCCCGGCGATCTCGAGCTTGCGCCCGCGGATTTCGAGCCCGACTTCGTCGATGGTCACGCCGGCCAGGTCCACGGTCACCACCGCGCGCGGCGGGTTGCCGCAGTAGTACACGTCCACTCGCGGCGAGAACCCCCGGCGCGGCGCGAAGCCGCTCCTCTCGAAGACGTCACCGAAGAGCTCGTCGATCTCGCGGCGCATCCGCTCGAAGTTGGCGAAGATGTCGCGCTCCGGGCTCACCGGCCCAGGGTATCGAGGAGAGCTTGCGAGCTTCCGCTCAGATCTCGTAGACGTCGCCCTCGCGAGCCACGTTCACAGGTCCGTCGAATGCGCGCTTCGCGGACTTCTCTGCCCAGAGCGAGTCGAGCTCGTCCGAGATGTGCGTGAGCACCACGCGCTTCACCCCGGCCTGGCTCCCATGCTGGCCGGCCTCCTCGGGCGTGAGGTGCCCGCGCTCGCCGGTGCGCTCGGGGCGCGGAAGCGTGGCCTCGATCAGAAGCAGGTCGGCCCCGCGCGCGAACTGCACGAGGGTCTCGGTGGGGCGCGAATCGGCCCCGAACACGAGCCTGCCGCCGTTCTTGGCGGACGTGACCGCGATCGCGTACGTCTCCTGGAAGTGCGGCACCGCCTGGAACTCGAATCGGAGCGAGCCGACCTCGGGCGCGTCGGTCTCCGTGTACTCCTCGATGGCGAACGCCTTCTCCACCAGGTCCTCGTTCCCCCAGGAGCCGACGATGCGGCGGAGCGTGTCGCGCGTGTTCGGCGGAGCGATCAGCCGTGGACATGCGGGGCAGTCCGTACCCGGCCACCTGTCGACTGGAACAGGTTGTTGCCGGGGCGCGTACGTGAGCGCGTACGAGTAGGGGACGAGGTCGAGGAAGTGGTCCGCGTGCAGATGCGAGATCAGCACAGCGTCGACCATCGTGTAATCCCGGTAGCGCCGGAGCTTGCCGAAGACACCGTTGCCGATGTCGATCACCACGCTCACGTCGCCGTCCTCGAGCAGGTAGCCGGAGCAGGCGCCGCCGGCGTCCTGCCAGGACGGCGACTTGCCGAGAACTGTCAGTCTCATCCCCGCCGGGAACCCTACTGGCAGCGAGCGCGCCGCGGTGTGTGCGCTACGGCAGGTTCGCGACAGGCGGGGGTGGAAACGCGTAGGCCGATCGCGTCCGCTCGGTGCGGAACACGAACGCCAGCTGGCGCTCGGGAGCGAGTCCCCGCTCGGCGGGCCGGAACGTTGCGCACGGCCCCTCGCAGCTCAGCGCGCACAGCATGTTCTTGTCGAAGTAGCAGTCCTTGCAGGTCACGCGCTTAGCCATCTCGAGTCCGCCGTCTCCTCTGTTGCGACCCCATCCCCGCGGCGCTCGCCGCGAACAGCATCCAACAACAATTCGCCCCCTCGCGCCGACCGCGATTCCGCAAATGACGACCTTTTCGTTCACCTGCAATTTGCAGGCTTTTCACAACACCGCCTGCTCTTTGCGGGATTTCGCCAGAGGCGTCGGGGCTTGCCGCTGCGGCGAGCCCATCTGCCACGATGCGCTGGGGATCTGAATGGAGCTCGTCACCGGTGCAACCGGCTACATCGGCAGCCGCCTGACCGAGCGGCTGCTTCGCGAGGGGTGCGAGGTGCGGCTGCTTGCTCGCGACCCGGCCCGGCTGCCGAGCCGGGCGGGGGTCGAGACCGTGCGCGGCGACCTCGTGAGCGGGGCGGGCCTCGCGGAGGCGCTCGACGGTGTCGATGTGGCCTACTACCTCGTCCACTCGATGGAACCGGCCGCGGGCGCGAACGGCAGCTTCTCGGGGCGCGACCGGCGGGCCGCGGAGAACTTCGCCGAGGCCGCGGGCTCGGCCGGGGTGAGCCGGATCGTGTACCTCGGCGGCATCGTGCCCTCGGACGGCCACCTCTCGCCCCACCTGGCGTCACGGCTCGAGGTCGAGCGGATCCTCATCGAGGCGGTGCCCCACTCCACCGCTCTGCGCGCGTCGATCGTGATCGGCGCGCAGTCCTCGTCGTTCCGCATCCTGGTGCGACTCGTGGAGCGGCTGCGTGTGATGCCCTTCCCCGCTTGGCGCACGCACCGCACCGCGCCGATCGACGAGCGCGACGCGATCGAGTACCTCGCGCGCGCACCTCGCACGCCGGCCGCGGCCGGGCGCTCGCTCGACATAGCCGGGCCCGACGTGCTGTCGTACGCGGCCATGATCGAACGGATCGCCGACCTTATGGGCGTGGGGCGCCTGCCCGTTCCCCTGGGCGTGAACATGACCCCTGTGGCGAGCCCGGTCGTGGCCGCGGTGACCGGCCAGCCGCTCGAGCTCGTCCGACCTCTCATGTACTCCCTTGAGCGTGACCTCCTGCCGCGGGACGACGAGGCACGCCAGATTTTCGACGTGCGCCCCCACCGCTTCGACCGTGCCGTCGAGCACGCGCTCGGCGACTGGGAGCGCGCCGAGGAGCTGGCTGCCCGGTGAAGGTCGAGCGCACCATCGAGCTGAAGGCCTCGCCCGAGGAGGTCTACGACGTGGTGATGGATCCCGACCGCCTCGACGACTGGGTCACGATTCACGCCGGGCTGCCGGAGGCCCCGAACGGTCAGCTCAGGCAGGGCTCCGAGCTCACGCAGTCCCTAAAGATCGCCGGCCAGCGCTTCAACGTTCACTGGAAAGTGGTCCAGGCCGACAAGCCAAATCGCGTGGTTTGGGAGGGCCGGGGGCCCGTGAGGTCGAAAGCCCGTGTTGTGTACGACTTCGAGCCCGAAGGGGAGGGCACCCGCTTTTGCTACGCGAACGAGTATCACGCGCCGGGCGGCCCGCTCGGCAGGATCGCCGACCACGCCCTGGCCGGCACCTCGAAGCGCGAGGCCGACCGCTCGCTCGAACGGCTCAAGAAGCTCGTCGAGCGGAACGGCCGTTGAGCTCGCCCGCGAGCAACCCGTTTCGCGAGCGGCCCCCGCAGGGTAGGAGCCCGGCGTGAGCGATTCTTCTGGGACTCGTGCCGGCGGCGGCTGGTCACCGTTCGCGAGGCCGCCGTGGCGTGACTGCGAGGCGGCCGCGAAGGCGGTGCTGCGCGCCCTCGATCTCGACGGCTGCGCGCTCCACGACCTGAGCGAGGACCGCTACGTGGAGATCCGCGACCGCGCGCCAGGCGCCGGGCTGCCCCGCGCCACCACGCTCACCCGCGCGTGCGGGAGCTGGGCCTCGGCGCTCGAGCAGGCCGCCGCCCTGGCGGCGGCGGGCATGCGGCAGGGCTACGCGACATAGGGCGCCGCGCGCCCTGCATTTCCGAGCCGCGCTCCTACAGGTTCTTCATGGCCTCCACGAGCTCGCGCACGGCGTCGGCGGACTTCTGAAGCTCCTGCTGCTCGCTGTCGTCGAGGTCGATCTCGATGATGTCCTCGATTCCCTCGGCGCCGAGCTTCACCGGCACGCCGACGAACAGGCCGTCGACGCCGAACTCGCCCTGGCACAGCGCCGCGCACGGCAGCACGCGCTTCTGGTCGAACACGATCGAGTCGACCATCTCCGCCGCGGCGGCCGAGGGCGCGTAGAACGCCGAGCCCTTCTGCAGGAGCTTCACCACCTCGGCACCGCCGTCGCGGGTGCGCTGGACGATCTCCTCGAGACGGTCATCGGCGATCTTCTGCCGCACCGGCACGCCAGCCACATTCGTGTAGCTCACGACGGGCACCATCGTGTCGCCGTGGCCGCCGAGCACGAAGCCGGTCACGTCGCGCACCGACACGCCGAGCTCCCAGGCGAGGAAGGTGCGGAAGCGCGCGGAGTCGAGGATGCCAGCCATGCCGATCACGCGCTGGCGCGGGAACCCGCTCACGTCGAGCGCGACGTGGCACATCGCGTCGAGGGGGTTCGTGACCACGATGATGATCGCGTCCGGCGAGCGCTCGGCAACCTGCTTGGCGACCCCGCCGACGATCTCCTTGTTCTTGGCGAGCAGGTCGTCGCGGCTCATGCCCGGCTGGCGCGGGAAGCCGGAGGTGATCACCACGATCTCGGAGCCGGCCGTCTCGTCGTAGCCGTTGGTGCCGACCACGTTCGGCTCGTAGCCCACCACCGGACCGGACTGGTTGAGGTCGAGCGCCTTGCCCTGCGGCATTCCCTCGACGATGTCCACGAGCACCACGTCGGCGTAATCGCGTTCCGCAAGACGCTGTGCAGTGGTTGCACCCACATTGCCTGCACCAACTACAGTAATCTTTCTACGCATTTATCCCTACCTTTACTGAATACATTTCAACGTTTTCAGTTACACCCTGAGGTGGTGTCATGGCTGACTTCCTGGCCGAGAAACGGGCCGAGATCGACAACCGGCTCAAGGAGCTCAGGCCTCTGTACGACGAGTATCTGAAGCTCGAGCGTGCGAAGGCTGCTCTCGACGGGGTCGAGGCTCCGAGGCGCGGTCCCGGCCGCCCGCGCTCCGCTGGCGCAAGCGGCAACGGAAGGCGCCGGCGCGGTCGCCCGAGGGGAACGGGCAACCGTGCCCAGCAGGCCCTCGCCATCGTTCGCCAGAACCCGGGGATCAGGGTCAGCGACATCGCCCGAGAGCTCGGTGTGAGCCCGCCCAACTACATGTACCGGGTGATGGCCAACCTCGAATCCGAGGGCGCAGTCAAGAAGGACGGCCGGGGTTACG
>JBJMLG010000013.1:0-5043 GCA_045805385.1 Thermoleophilaceae bacterium | reverse complement strand
GACGATGCGATCGGCCGTGTCCGCCACGCGCTGGTCGTGAGTCACGAGCAAGATCGTCTGCCCGTTCCGGTGCAGGCGCCGGAACAGCTCGAGCACCTCCGTGCCGCCGGCGGAGTCGAGCGCGCCCGTGGGCTCGTCGGCAAGCAGCAGGGTCGGGTCGTTGGCGAGTGCCCGCGCGATCGAGAGCCGCTGCCGCTCGCCTCCCGAGAGCACCCCGGGATCCTCCAGCGCCTTCGAGCCCAGACCGAGCAGGTCGAGCAGGTCCTCCGCGCGCCGCTCCGCGTCGCGGCGCTTCATTCCGGCCACCGCGGCCGCGAGCGCCACGTTCTCCAGCGCGTTCATGTCCTCGAGCAGGTTGAAGAACTGGAACACCAGTCCGATGTGTTCGCGGCGGATGAAGGCGCGGGCGTTCTCGCCGGCGTCGCTGACGGACTCGCCGGCGAGGACGATCTCGCCGTCGCTTGGTGAGTCGAGTCCGGAGATCAGATGGAGGAGGGTGGACTTGCCGCATCCGGACGGGCCCATGATCGCCACGAACTCGCCCTTGGCAAGGATCAGGTCCACGCGGCGCAGCGCGCGCACTGGGACGCCGTCGGAGTCGAACGTCTTGCGAAGGCGTTCGGCGCGGAGCACCTCGACTGGGCCAGTCACGATCCCGTCCTCCTCAGGTCGGAGCGGGCGGTATGTGCAATTACGCCCCTTCTCGAGAGCGGAGTCAAGCCGGTGAGCGCCCCGGCGGTAGGGGGGCCTGTCACACCCGGCGGCCCGCCCCCCAAGCTGCCTGACCGCACGATTGGCGCGGGTTCGCCGCAGACGTAGCTTGAGCGACGCCCCAAAACCCGCTCGCAGAGGAGTCTCCATGAAGCACACACTCACAAGCCGGACGATCACGACGGCGCTCGCGGTCGGCCTATTCGCGATCGCGGGGAGCGCTCAGGCGCGGCCCGACGTGAATCAGCCCCAGTCCACGCCGGGCGGGAGTAGCGCCTACGTGCTGCCGCACAGCCTCGGCGCCGAGCTGTCGAGTGGTCACAAGAACTACTCGCAGAACTCGATCACCGGCGCGTACACGGAGCCGAAGAGCCTCGGCGCCGAGCTGTCGAGTGGTCACAAGAACTACTCGCAGAACTCGATCACCGGCGCGTACACGCCGCCGAAGGCCACCCCTGTGGCGCTCGTCCGAGTGGTCAAGCAGGACAGCGGCTTCCAGTGGGCCGACGCCGCGGCGGGAGCCGGCATCGCCCTCGGCCTGATGCTGCTGCTCGGCACCGGCGTGGCGGCTGTGCGGCGCCACCGCACAAACCCGCCGCTCGCCGCAAGCTGATCGCCTCAAGCGTGGGACGGCGGCCTCCAGGCCGCCGTCGCACTGCGTTCAGCGCCAGGGTTCGCCGACCGCCCAGGAGTGCCACCACTCGACCTCGATCCAGGCGTTTACCCGACCGCGTTCCCGCCGCGAGTAGGCCTCGCCCGTGTAGTGGCGTGACAGGCGGTTGATGCCCGAGAAGTCGGCGTCGTCCTCGATCGCGACCGCCCGCCCGCGAAGCGTCACGTGGTGGTACCAGTCGTCCGCACCGAGCACCGTGAGAGACACGCGCGGGTCGCTGCGGAGGTACTCGAGCCGGCGGCGACTGTCCTCCATGTTCACGAGCACGCGGCCGTCCTCCCATAGGTACCAGGTCGCCGCGGTGTGGGGGCCGCCGTCCGGCTGGAGGGTCGCTATCACGGCGGGATTCGGTTGCTCGAGGAACTCTTCGAGCTCCGGGGGAAGAGGTGGCTTTGGCATGAGCGCGTCTATACCCGCGCAGGCTCGCGACTGCGCAGCGTCCTGAAGGTGATCGAGTAGCGAAGCTCCTTCGTCGGCGGGATCGAGTGCTCCCACGATCTGCGCGCCTCGCCTGCCAGCAAGTAGCCCGAGCGCGGTTCGAGGGTCACTTCGAACACGCGCCGCGCGTCGCGCTTGCCGCGCTGGAAGCGCAGGCGGCTCGAGGCGCCTAGCGAGATCCCCACCACCTCGCCGAACGCGGGCGCGTCGCGATGCCAGCCGATCGTCGAGCCGGGCGGGTAGCGCTGCACGAGGATTTCGACGAGTTCCTCGGGCTCGACGCCCGCCAGCTCCGCGGCCTGCGCCCGCACCGGCAGGAGCCAGTCGGGGACCGGCTCTCCCGGCTGCGGCGTCCTCGACTCGTAGTCGTAGCCGAGCCCGTAGTGTCGCGCGGTGCGGCGAGCGGCCTGGCCGCGGATCACGATCGGGTCGAACCGCAGGTCCTCGAGCACTTCAAGCAGCTCGGCCTCCTCGCCGGCGGACACGACCTCGGGCTCGTAGACGAGCCCTGCGGGCCGCTCAGTGGGCGCTCTTGCCATGCGGAGTCAGATTCCCGCTGGTATAGGTTGAGCAACCTTGCAGGCGCAACTGGCCGAACATCGCAGCCGGAGCGCCGCTGCCTTGGGCTCCGTCACGCTTGCCGTCGCGGCGATCACCCTGGTGGGTTTGCTCGTGCGGCTGCCGTCGTTCGGCGACTCCCTCTTCGGTGACGAACTGTCCGCGTTCTACGTGGTCCATGGCCATGGGCTCAGGGAGACGCTGCACCTGGTCAAGGCCGGCAACTCGACCGAGCTCAACCCGCCGCTCTTCTTCGCGCTCGCGTGGCTCAGCGAGAAGATCTTCGGAAGCTCGACCGAGTCCCTCAAGCTCGTCTCGCTGATCGCGGGCACGGCCACGATCCCGCTCACCTTCCTGCTCGGCCGGCGCACCATCGGCCACGCGACGGGCCTGGTAGCAGCGGTGCTCACGGCGCTCTGCCCCTTCCTCATCTACTACTCCACCGAGGCGCGTCCGTACGCGCTCCTCGTGCTGGTGCTGCTGCTCTCCACGCTGGCTCTGCTCCAGGCGCTCGACACCGGCCGGTGGATCTGGTGGGCGGCGTACGCGCTGTTCACGTGCGCGGCGATGTACACGCACTACACGGCGGTGTTCCTGTTGGGGGCGCAGTTCGCGTGGGCGCTCGTGACCCACCGGGATCGATGGCGGCCACTCGTTGTGGCGACGGCGGCCGCCGCGATCGCGTTCCTGCCGTGGCTGCCCACTGTGAGGGACACCACGAACTCGCCGGGCACGAAGATCTATGCGCTGCTCGAGCCGTTCACGCTGCACGCGGTGCGTATCGACCTCGGGCGCTGGGCGATCGGTCATCCGTACGTGCCCCTGTCGGTGATCCCGGGTTCCATGGCCGCGTGGCTGGCGGTCGCCGGAGTAGGGGTCGCGACGCTCGGGGCCATCGTGAGCGCACGACGCGGCCGGCTCCTCGTTTCGACCAAGCTGGCTCTCGTAATCGTTTTGGCGCTCGCTGCGCCAGTGGGCATAGCGATCTACAGCTCCTTTGAAGACCCGATCTGGAACGCGCGCAACGTACTTTCGTCCTGGCCCGGGTTCGCGGTGCTGCTCGGGGCTCTCCTCACGTGGCCACGAGGGACGTGGCGAGTCGCGGCCGTCGGGCTGACGGTGGTCGGTTTCGGGATAGGCGCCGTGAAGATGTCCGATCCGAATCATCAGCGGCTCGACTATCAAGCGGCCGCGCGCTATATCGACCGCAGCACTCCCGCCGGCGCTCCGGTCGTGGACCTCGTAGCGCCCACCCCTGGGCCACCGACCGCCGTCGAGGCTGCCCTGGCGCTCGATGGCGGGTCGGCGCGCCACCCTGTGTTGCGGATCGGCCTACCGCCGCTGCGTGCGGTGCTCCGAGCGAAGCCTTACGCCAAGCTCGACTCCACCCCCGGCGAGTCGGTGGCACGCGAGGCCGTGCGACTCGCCGGCGACGGGCCCCTCCTCATCGTCGTCCCGGGCGCCGCACCGCTGAGCACACTCGAATCGGCACGCCACGCCGCGCCTTCGGCCGCCAAGGACGAGCTCGCGCGCTTCGGCCAGTTCCTGCACGCCCTGCCGCCGCGATTCCACCCGGTGGCGAGGCGCAGCTTCCGGGGCATGCTCCCGCTGGGCGTGTACGAGTACCGGGGCTAGCGCGCTACAGCCGCTCCTCGACTGTGCGCTTGAGGTTCTCGAGCCACGTCCGCAGCGAAGCGTCGAGCGCACCCTGCAAGGCCTCCGGCTGCGCGGCGACCGGATCGCCCTCCCAAGACTCCTCGGTGTGCACGAGCACGCCGCCGTCCTGCTCGGTGAGGGTCCACACGTGCACCGCGACGATGCCCTGCGCAGGGCCGCCCCAGACGATCCGGTGGGGAGCGTCGACCTCCTCGACGGTTGACGTGATGTCGAGCCCTGCGGTGTGCCAGCGGAACACCGACCCTGGCATAAGGGGAAGGTCTGCCTCGGCGCTGTCGACGTCGGGCTGCCAGTCGGGCCACGCCGGCACGTCGGTCTGAACGTTCCAGATCGTCTCGATTGGCCCGTCGATCAGGATCTCGTCGCGGGTGATGACCGGTGCAGCCGTGTTGATGTCCATGCCGCGATCATGACCAACCTCGGCCGCGATGGCCAGTTCCGAGATCGCACGCGAGGCGCTCACCTTCGTACGGAGCTAGCCGAACCGCTCCTCTAACCACTCGACGGCGAAAGCGGTGAGCTCGGCCGCGGGGAAGAGGTGGCTCTCCGCCTGCCCGACCATGCCACGCACGCCGATGCCGGCCGCGAGCGCGGCTCGGCCGATCACCGCGAGCTCGTCGTCGCCTAGCTCGAGCGCCTCATACGGAAACGCAGCGCCAGAGGTGTCGAAGTCGTTGTACGTGCGAACGGTCACACCACCGCCTTCGGCGACCGGGATCGTGTACTTCACGCGGCGCTTGTCCGGCACTCGCGCGATCGCCTCGGCATGGTGCAGCAGGGTGATCGTCTCGAGAGGCGCGCCGAGCATGAGCACCCGGCCGTTCGCCTCGACGAGCTTCGCGAACGGGCTCCCTTCGCCGTACGCCTCGTCCTGCGGATGATCGGCGGTGAGCCACTTCGCGCGGGCCCCGACAGCCACCACGCTCGCCTCGGGGTGGTTGCTGCGCTCCGCGCCCGGCCAGGTGCGGACGCGCTCGGGGATTCGG
>JBJMLG010000012.1:0-3845 GCA_045805385.1 Thermoleophilaceae bacterium | reverse complement strand
CTGCGCGGCGAGTGGCGCGGCGAGACGGTCGAGCGCATCATCGAGGGCTCGGGCGGCGCGCGCCTGATCGCGAACGTGCGCACGGGGCACTTCTGGGGCACGCGGCCGCCGCTCGAGACTGTGCTCGCATATCTCGCGGGCGGGCAGCTGGACCCACCGTCCGCGGAGTGGGACGTGGGGCACTTCGTAGAGCTCGTCTCGCTCGTTCGCGGCGCGGAGGCGTCGCTCGTGGTGGTGTGCGACTCGTACCCGAACTTCGGCTGGCGGGCGCACCATCTGCAACCGCCGGCGGCCGTCGCCGCCGCGCTGCTCCGCGGGGACGGGCGCGAAGGCGGGGTGCTCGCGGTCGCGCCCGTGCCGGAGGCGGCGCAGATCGAGGGCCTGGCGGGAGAGCTCGGGCTCGAAGTGGAAACTTGGGACAACGGCACGAGGAGGTAGTACGAGTGGCGACGGCGCAGGAGCAGACCACTGTCGAGCAGGTGCTCGCGCGGTGGCGTGAGCAGGGGATCCGCAACGTCCGCTTCGAGCTCCCGGACATGCATGGCACGAGCCGCTCGAAGCTGATCCCGATCGACCACGCCGAGTCCTACGCGCAGTCGGGGCTGAACATGTACGGCGGCACGGTCGTGCTCGACACCCGCTCGGATGTGGTGCCGGGCACCCTCTACAACGAGGAGATCGCGTACGCCGACCAGCGGCTCAAGCCCGATCCCTCGACGGCAAAGGTGGTCCCCTGGGCGGACGCGACCGGCCGCATGATCTGCGACACCTTCTGGGACGACGGGCGGCCGCTCGGCGCGGCCCCGCGCCAGGTGTTCAAGCGCGTGCTCGACCGCTGCCACGAGCTCGGCTACGAGGCGCTCATCGGAGTCGAGCCCGAGTTCTACCTGCTCGACATGGAGACCAAGGAGCCGCTCTTCCAGGGCTACCACATCTTCAACACCATCCGGAACACGTACGTGCCGGCGATCCAGCGGATCGTGGACGACACGCGCGCGTTCGGGCTCGACATCATCACGGCGAACTCCGAGTACGCCGGCTCGCAGTGGGAGATCAACTTCGGGCCGGGGACCGGCATGGGCGGTCCGGACGACGCTTTCAGCTTCAAGAACTCGGTGAAGGAGATCGCGCACCTGGAGGGCTACCTGGCCACGTTCATGTCGAAGCCCTTCTCCGACGGCGCCGGTTGCGGCTGCCACAACCACATGTGCCTGCTCGATCTGGGGAGCGGCGCCAACGCGATGTCGGATGAGTCGGACCAGTTCGGCCTTTCCGCGGTCGGGCGCGCCTTCATCGCGGGGCAGCTGCGGCACGCGCGCGGCATCTACACGCTGCTCGCGCCGACGCTCAACTGCCTGAAGCGCCGCCGCACGCATACCTTCAGCCCGACGAACGTGTCCTGGGGCGTCGAGGACCGCAGCGCGTTCGTGCGCGTGAAGGGCGGCTCGCCGGAGTCGCGGCACATCGAGAACCGCGCGCCCACCGGCATGTCGAACCCCTATCTCGCGAGCGCGGGGCTGCTCGCGGCCGGCCTGCTCGGCGTGCAGGACGAGCTCGAGCTCGAGGCGCCCGCGGCGCCGCCGGCCGAGGAGGACGAGTCCAAGCCGAAGCTGCCGTTCACGGTGGAGGAAGGGCTCGAGGCGCTCGAGTCCGACGAGCGAATCATGGATTTGCTCGGCGACGAGTTCGTGCGCGCCTATGGAGTGATGCGGCGCTACGAGCTGCAGCGCTTCTACGACCACGTGACGGACTGGGAGCGCGAGGAGTACCTCGAGCTGTACTGAAACTTGCGTCTGTCGCAATAAAGGCGCGCAGTCTGTACCTTCAAACGCGCGATGGAACGCAGCTCTGCGCTCGAGGCCGTATTCGAGCCGGTCGCCCCGCCAACCACCTTCGAGGAAACGGTCGAGCGGCTCGGCACGGCGATCCGTCTCGGCCTGCTCCCGCCCGCGACCCAGCTCCCGCCGGAGCGCGACCTGGCGATGGAGCTCGGCATCTCACGCTCCACGCTTCGCCAGGCGATAACCGCGCTCGTGCAGAGCGGCCACCTCGTGTCCGTGCGCGGGCGCAACGGCGGCACGTTCGTGGCGGACTCGCCTCCGTTGTCCGTTGCCGGGGCGAAGCCAGACGACGAGTACGTGCAGTCGGTGCTCGATCACCGCGTTGCGATCGAGGTGGGCTCGGTGCTGCTCGCCGCCGAGCGTTCGCATCAGGAGGACCTCGACCAGATGCTCCAGTTCGTGGAGGCGATGGCGGACGCGGCCGAGTTCGACGACTATCGCCGCGCGGACATGCGCTTCCACGTGGCGCTGGCCGAGGCCGCGCGCTCGCCGCGGCTGGTGGCGGAGATGACCGACGTTCAGGGCCGGATGGGCGAGCTGATCTCACTGATCGCGCACCCCGAGGCGGTCCTGACGCGCTCGAACGAGCAGCACCGGCACCTCGTGGCGCTGCTGTCGCGCGGCGACTCGGGCGCCGCGGTGAAGCTGATCCGCAAGCACATCGAGGGCACCGAGCACATCCTGGCCGGGCTGTTCCCGGGCTAGCTCTTCCTGACGCCGCCTCCACTCGAACGCGAACTGATCGCCGAGCGAATTGCGGCGCTTACCAAGCGCGCCGCGAGCGGCTAGGACGCCCTGATCCGCTCGCCGTTCGGGTCGAAGAGCGGCTCCGCGGCCACTGAGCCGTTCACCCACCGGCCGAAGATTTCCACAGCGACGGGAGTGCCCGGCTCCGATTGCTCCGGCGGCAGGTACGCGTACGCGATCGAGCGCTCGACCGTGTAGCCGTACCCGCCGCTCGTCACGCGGCCGACGATGTTCCCCTGAATGCTCACCGGCTCGTTCCCCATTGCAACCGAGCGTGGATCGTACAGAACGAGGGCGCAGAGCTGTACGCGCGGCCCGCGCTCCTTCGCCTCCGCGAGTGCCTCGCGCCCGATGAACCCACCCTCCTTGTCGAGCTTCACCGCGAACCCGAGCCCGCCCTCGTAGGGCGTCTCGTCGGGCGTGATGTCCGCGCCCCACACGCGGTAGCCCTTCTCGAGCCGCATCGAGTCGATGGCGCGATAGCCGCCCGCCACCATCCGATGTGGCGCGCCCGCCTCCCAAAGGACACGCCACAACTGGGCGCCGTACTCGGAGGGGCAGTACAGCTCCCAGCCCAGCTCGCCGACGTAGGTCACGCGCAGGGCCCGCACCGGCACGTGGCCGACGGTGATCTCGCGAACGCTCATGTACGGGAACGACTCGTTGCCGAGGTCGAAGGGCGTGAGCGGCTGCAGGATCTCCCGCGCGAGCGGTCCCCAGATGCCGAAGCAGGCCCACGCCGAGGTCACGTCGTGCACCTGCACGCTGCCGTCGGGCGGCAGGTGACGCCGGATCCACGTCATGTCGTGGTTGCCGAACGCCGTGCCGGTCACGATCGAGAAGCGGTCCTCGGCGAGGCGCGCGACCGTGAAGTCGCACTCGATCCCGCCGCGCGTGTTCAGCATCTGCGTGTACGTGATGCGGCCCACGTCGCGCGCCACGCGGTTGTCGCAGAGCGACTCGAGGAAGGCGGCCGCGCCCGGGCCGGCGATCTCGATCTTCGCGAACGACGACTCGTCGAAGATGCCGGCGCGCTCACGCGTCGCAAGGTGCTCGGCTCCGATCGCCGGCGCCCAATGCTGGCCCGCCCATCCCCGCGGGCGCAGCGACTCGTCACCCAAAGCGTCGTTCGACGAATACCAGTTCACCCGCTCCCAGCCCGACTTCTCCCCGAACGCCGCGCCGTGCTCGCGGTGCCAGGTGTTCGCCGGGGACATCCGCAGCGGCCGCCCGGCCTGGCGCTCGTGGTTGGGATAG
>JBJMLG010000011.1:0-3735 GCA_045805385.1 Thermoleophilaceae bacterium | reverse complement strand
CAGCGCAGCATGCAGGCCGATTCGGTGCTCGAGCAGGCTGCGGTGCGAATGCGCAACGCCGGCCTCCAGGTACACATTCACGCGGTCGACGGCGACCCGGCCGAGGCGATCCTCGACATCGCCGACGAGGAGCGGGCCGACCTCATACTCGTTGGCAACCGGGGCATGACCGGCGCACGCCGCATGCTCGGCAGCGTGCCGAACAAGCTCTCTCATCACGCGAACTGCGACGTGATGATCGTGTCGACGAGCTAGGGCTTGCCGCGCCAGTAGCCGCGCAGCAGCCGTAGGGCGTTGCCCGAGCAGATCGCCGCGCCGTCGCCCGCTCCATAGCGGCTCACCAGGGCCGTTTCGAGGCGCGCCATGTCGGCGGCGCTTTCGAGCCCGCCGAGCGTGGGCTTGATGAAGCCGTCGAAGTCCGAGCCGAGCCCTGCGTGGCGGTACGACCCCGTGAGGTCGCGGATCTTGTCGATGTGGGCGCAGATCGCCTCGAACGACTCCTCGAACGTCTTCGTGCGCTTGCGTGGCAGGCCGTCGAGCAGCTGGTGCTGGGCGAAGATCAGCCCGATCACGCCGTCGCGTGCGGCGATCGCGCGCACATCGTCGTCGGTGAGGTTGTACTCCTGCTTGCCGAAGCGATAGCCGCTGTGGGAGGCGAGCACCGGCGTGGACTTCGCCGGGTCGATCTCGTCGAGCAGCTCGAGCGTGCGCGCAACCGCCCTGTCGCTCATGTGCGAGAGGTCGATCAGCACGCGCTCGCGCACCATCGCGCGAACGGCGGCCTCGCCGAGTTCGCTCAGGCCCTCGCTCGGCTGCGGGAACAGGAAGCGGTAGACCGGGTCGGGGATGAACGGGATCGCCGGCGCGTTCGTGGCGACCTTCCGCCAGAACAGGTGGGCGAGGATCACGTATGCCACACCCCTGCGCGCGAGCTGCGTGACGGCGGCATCGACTGCCTGCGGCGTGGCGCCCAGGTGGTAGCCGCCCTCCACGCAGTGCACGAGGGCGACTTGGCCGGACGCGAGCGCGGCGTCGAGCTCTGCCGGGTTGCGGGCCACCGCCGCCGCGCCCGCGTGATGCGCCGCGATGTCCTGCTCCACCAGGTCGAGCTGTCCGAGCAGGTCCTCGAGATAGCCCGGCTCGGGCGGCGCGCCGTAGGGCGCGTCGAGGTCGACCTCGTCGAAGAACGAGTAGAGCACCGACCACGCGACTCCGAAGCCGCCCGCCTGAAGCAACGGGACCGTGACGCGCGGACCCGACTCGAAGGAGCGGTAGTTGCCGAAGCGGCCGGCGAACCCGACCAGCAGGGCGCGGATGCGGTCGCGCAGGCGGTGGCGACCGGACGCGGTGGTCATCAGGTCGAACAGGTCGCCGCGCTCCTCGGGCACCAGGTGCATGGGGTAGTGCGAGTGGAAGTCGGAGATCACGGCTCTCCGCGCATCGCGCGGCGGCGCCGCCTGAGCCCCTTGAAGAACTGGATGACGTCGAAGAGGACGCGCTTCAGCGATCCGAACACGCTCTGCTGCATCATCTTGAGCTCGCCGGCCGGAGCGAACTCGGTGAGGTGCGACGCCGACGGGACGCCGGTGCCGTCGGCGGTCAGAGAGGTCACGCTCGTGTACACGTCGTAGTGCTTGTCGGCGGCCATGGGCACGCCGGTGTCGATCTGGCCGGCGACCTTGCCCGGGACGTCGTACGAATAGCTCTTCGGCGGCACGCCGTGCTCGTCGGAAGAGTTGACGGTCACGATCAGCTTCGACGGCTCCGGGCCCTCGCGATCGGTGAAGTCGTAGGCCACGTGCAGCGTGCCTGCCTCGCGTGTGACGCTCACGTCGGGAGGCGGCGGCGGGTGCTTGCGCGGGCGCGTCACCGCGGTCTTCAGCAGCACCGAGGGGTCCATCCACTGGGCATGCTGCGAGGGCGCGTTGGGGCTGCGGCTCTCGGCCGGGTTGGTGGGCTGCGTGTCGCCCCAGAGCCCAGGCCAGGCGACCCACGGCGGCGAGTCATCGCCCACGATCTCGAGCGCGAGCTCCGGCGTCGGGCGCTTCCCGTCGGCGATGTCGAACCAGACCTCGGTCTCGTACACGCCTCGCTCGAAGTAGGAGGCGTGCGAGCCGCGACCGGGGTAGACGACTGGCGTGTCGGGGCTGCCGGGGACCGTCTCCACGTCGCTCCACAGGCGTCGCTCCGCATAGCGGTGCTGGGCATAGACGGCGAGGTCGGGCTCCCCGTCGTGCAGTCGGATCTGCGCCATCTCCCAGTCGCCCTCGTGGAGGCCGAAGTCGGCGGCCAGGTGGTAGTCGTTGAAGAAGTACCAGAACCAGTACTGGAGCCAGAGGCGGCCGCCCGAGTCCTCCTTCGCGTGGCCGTACATGATGTTGCGCAGCTCCGGCCGCGACTCCCGCAGGCGCGCGTACTGGGCGCCGTAGTCCGCACCGTGGATCCCAAGCAGGTCGGTGTCGAGCGCGTCCTCGCCGTTTGAGTACGTCGGCGAGCCGAGGAACTCGAGCGTGAGGCCGTCGCCCACGGACGCGATCGTGTCGCCGTTGGCGCGGCGCAGGTGATTGCGCGGGTTGTCGGTCATCTCCGCCGCCGAGTCGGCGAAGTAGGCCTCCTGCGAGTCGTAGTGCAGCTGTGGCTTGAACCGCCTCAGCAGCTCGTCGCTCACAGCTCTTCCTTGACCACCTGGCGGAACTGGTCCGCGATCGCCTCGCCGGCGGCCTCGACCACCTTGCCCACGAGCGGGTTGATCACCACGCTCGCGACCGTGCCCGCAAGCTGAGGCGCGTTGTCGCGGAACCAGCGGATCACCTTGCGGATGCGGCCGGGGTCGGGCTCGGTCGCCACGACGGCCTGCTCGAGCTCTTCGGCTTGGGCGAGCGCCTCGTCGCGGCGGTCCTCCGGCGCCTGGTCGGCGACGGCGGTCTTGAGGTCGCCGAACACGGACTTCAGCTCTGCAGCCTCCTCCGGTGTGAGCCCAACTTTCTGCGACACCGTGTTGTAGTCGCCGACGACCACCTGACTCTGCGTCACGTTGCCGAACTGCACGTTGTACTTGCCCTCGGTCATCCCCTGGGTCTCCTACCTGATGAGGAACACGCTGTAGCTGTTGGACTGCGGCGTCGTGTTCCCGGCGTTGTCCACGGCGGTGACGGTGAAGGTGTGCGGGCCCTCGGTGCTCGTGTCGACCGGACCACCGTTCGGCGCGGTGCCGGTGCAGCTCTTCAGTCCCGAGCCGCCGGGTTCGTCCGTGCAGTCGAAGTCGGCGGTCACCTTGTCCCCGCGGAAGAACCGGTCACCCGGGGCCGGCGAGCGGATGTGCACGGCCGGAGCCGTGGTGTCGGCCGGCGCGCGATCCTTCACGGTGTAGCTGTTGGTCGTCGATGCTCTGCGTCCCGCCTCGTCGATCGCGACGACCTGAAAGTCGTGCGCGCCGGGCGTCATGTCGATCGGCTGCCCGCGGTTTACGGGCCCGGCGCATGACCTGATCTGCATCCCTTTGGCGGCAGTGCAGGTGTAGTCCGCGTTCACCGAGGCGCTCGGGTCGAGCGTGGACCCGTCCTGCGGCTGGGCGATGTCGATCGTCGGCGGCTTGCCTGCCGCGGGCGCGGTGCTCCGGGACTTCACGGCCTGGCCAGCCGGAGCGGAGCCAGGGTTGCTGGTGTTGCTGTTGTTCGAGCCGCCGCCTCCGCCGCTCGTGGCGAGCACGACAGCGACGACCGCCGCCGCGAGGAT
>JBJMLG010000010.1:0-6620 GCA_045805385.1 Thermoleophilaceae bacterium | reverse complement strand
TCGCGCAGCTCGCCGAGGCGGCGCAGCACCGCGATCGTCTGGGCGGGCGTCTTTGCGAAGTCCGGCCCTGGGTCGAGCACGATCTGCTCCCGCCCCACTCCGTGGCCAATGGCGACGTCCATGCGCTCACGCAGGAACTCGTGCACGTCGGCGACCACGTCGTCGTAGACAGGGAAGGCCTTCGCCTTGGGCTCCGCGCGGGTGTGCATGAGCACCAGCGCGGCGCCCGACTCGGCGCACGGGTCGGCGAGCGTGGGATCGCGCAGGCCGCTCACGTCGTTGATCATCGCCGCGCCGGCAGCGACGGCCGCACGTGCCACCTCCGGCTTCCAGGTGTCCACCGACACCGTCACGCCCTCGGCCACGAGCCGCTCCACAAGCGGCACCACGCGCGCCGCCTCCTCGCCCGGCTCGAGCGGCGCCTCGCCGGTCACGCCGGACTCGCCGCCGACATCGATCAGGTCGGCTCCCTGCTGCACGAGGTCGAGCGCCCGGGCCACCTGAGAGTCGAGCGTCCCCACGGTGCCGCCGTCCGAGAACGACTCGGGCGACGCGTTGACGATGCCCATCAGGAGCGGCCCGCCCGGCTGGACGTCGATGTCGCGCTCGCGCAGGCGGAGCCTCATCGCACGCAGAGCCCCTCGGCCTCGGCTATGTCGAACCAGGCCTCCGCCTCGCGCGCGACCGCGCTCGCGTCCCAGCCGTACTCGGCGGCGAGCTGCTCGGCCACGGCGCGCGGACCCGGGGCGTCGTCCGCGCACAGCTCGGGCGCGGCCAGCAGCCCGAGACGGGTGCGGCGAAGCAGCACGTCGGCGACCGTGCGGGCCTGCTCGCGGCGGGCGGCGAAGCGCGCTTCCGCGAGCACGTCGGGCAGGTCCGGAACGATGCGCTGCCCCAGCTCCGGCTCCTGCTCCACAAGCCGCAGCAGCTCGTGCGCGGCGTAGCCGTAGCGGCCGGCGAGGTGCGCGCGGCTCTCCTCGTCCACGCCGTCCACCTCAGGCAGCTCCGCCACCTCCACGGGCTGTCCCAGCGGGATCTCCTGCGTCCGGCAGAGCGCCTCGCGGCCCTCGCGCTCCACCATGCGGTCCACGGCCAGCTTGGCCATGCGCCGCCACGTGGTGAGCTTGCCGCCGGTGATGGTGAGGAGCCCCGAGCTCGTCTCGTACAGCTCGGCCTTCCGCGAGATGTCGACGGACTTCTTCGGGTCGCCGGTCGAGATCAGCGGGCGCACCCCCGCGTAGGCCCCGGTCAGATCTGAGGGGTCGAGCGCGGCGTCGAAGAACGAGTTGCACGCGTCGAGCAGGTAGTCCACGTCCTCCTCCGCCGGCGGGATGTGCTCGAGCGGCCCCTCGTAGTCGTTGTCGGTCGTGCCGATCAAGGTGCGGCCGAGCCAGGGAAGCGCGAAGATCGTGCGCCCGCCCCCGGCGGGCACGATCGCGCCGGCAAGCAGCGGCAGCTTGTCGGCGGACAGAGTGATGTGGGTGCCGCGACTCGGGCGGATGCGAGGCACCTCCTCCTCGGCGTAGAGCTCCTCGGGTTTGATGCGGTCGGCCCACACACCGGTCGCGTTGATCACGTTGTCGGCGCGCACCTCCACCTCGCCGCCCGAGACGCGATCGCTGCAGCGTACGCCCGCCGCACGCCCGCCGTCCTCGATCAGCGAGGTCACCTCGAGGCGGTTCGCGATCACGGTGCCGAAGCGCTCGGCCTCGCCGAGCACCGTCAGCACGAGCCGCACGTCGTCGGTCTGGCAGTCGTAGAACAGGTAGGCAGACGTCGGCTCGCGCGCGGCTATCGCGGGCAGCAGGCGGACGGTCTCCTCGGCGTCGACGATGCGATGGCGGTCCGGCGTCCATTCCTCGTCGCCGGGTGAGCGCCGCAGTCGCAGCCTGTCGGTGGCCATGACGTCGTACATGTTCAGCCCCACGCCCATCAGCCGATCCGGGCGCTTGCCGTCGAAGGCCGGCACCAGCAGCGGCAGCGGGTGCACGAGGTGCGGCGCGTTGTTCACCATCACGGCTCGCTCGAGCAGCGCCTCGCGTACCAGGCCGAGGTCGAAGCTCTGGAGGTAGCGCAAGCCGCCGTGCACCAGCTTCGACGAGCGGCTCGAGGTGCCCTCGGCGAAGTCGCTTCGCTCCACGAGGGCGACGCTGTAGCCGCGCGACGCGGCGTCGAGCGCCACGCCCGCGCCCGTGATGCCGCCGCCCACCACCACGACGTCGAAGTGGTCGCGCTCGAAGGCCGCGATGGCGTCGTCGCGCGGGATCATTCGAGGTACGACACGTAGTCGCCGGTCGGCGCGCGCTCGGGCACTCGCTGCTCCTGCCGCGGGCTGCCGAGGTGGATGAGGCCCACGAAGCGCTCGTTGTCCCCGAGCCCCACCGCCGCGCGGCCCTCAGGCGTGCGCAGCACGCCCGGCGTGCGCCAGTAGCCGGCGAGCCCGCGCCCGTGCGCGGCGAGCAGGACGATGTACGCGGCGGCCGCCGTGGCCATCAGGTCCTCCTCGTCCTGCTCGGGGTCGCCGGTCACGATCGCGGAGGCGACGATCAGCGTCGGGGCGCGGTCGAGCTTCGACGCCGCCTCGTGGCCCGCGGCCTCCTTAAGGGCCGCGAGGGCCTTCGGGCCGAGGACGCGGAAGCGCCACGGGTTCGTGATGTGGTGGTTCGGCGCCCAGCGTGCGAGCTCGAGCAGCTCGTCGAGCGTTTCGCGGTCGACCGGCTCCGGCCCGTATGCCTTGTGCGTGCGCCTGCTGCGGATGGCGGCTTCGAGCTCCATCCGCCTGAACGTATCGAACGGCCTAGCCGGTGGAAGCTCCCGAGCGCCGCCTGCGGCGCAGCGTGAGCCAGATGCCGGTCGCAAGCGCAACCGCGCCGAGCGCCCCGCCGCCGATCGCCGGAGCCGAGCTGCCCCCTCCCCTCGCGGCCGCCAGGCGGGCGCGCTGGGCCGCGGCGGGCGATGACGCCGCCAGCCGGCTCGCGCTCGCGACCGCGCCCGCGGGACCGCCCACGCCGACCGGGCCCTCCCCGCGGGTCCCCGCGATCGGCGCGCCCGGAGCCGTGGTGGCCGTAGGTCCGGCTGCCGTGCCCGACTTCGCCTTGGCCGCCGCCTTGGCGCGCTTCGAGCTCGACGATGCCGTCGACCCGGCGGTCGACGGCTTCGCCACCACGACCTGCTGCTTGCGAGGCACGCGCGCGAGCGGCAGCGGCTTGCGAGCAAGCGCCATCACCGCCTGTGCCGTGACCCACACCGGGGTCTGCGAGCTCGTGCGCGAGTAGCGGACCATGCCGTTGCCCGCCTGGAGCGAGCGGAGATAGCCGAGCGGGTTGCGCCCGCTCCTGCGGAAGCGTCCCGGGTCGCGACGCGCGGCGAGCAGGCCCTGCACCGCCCACGCCGTGGACTGCGCGTTCGAGCTCCGGCTGCGCATCTGGCCGAAGCCGCCGTCGCGGTTCTGCGCGCGCTGGAGGAACCTGACCGCGCGCGGCACCGCCGTGCGCCCGAGGTGCGCCGCGGCCACCGCCTGCAGCACCGCGCCCGTGTCGTCCACGTCGCTGCCGCTGCCCTTGCCTATGCCGAACCCGCCGTCCCGGTTCTGCTGCTTGAGGATCCAGCGCGCCGACGTGCGAACCAGGCCGGAGCGCGGCCCGACGCCGGCAGCGCGCAGCGCCAGCACCTCGAACGCCGTGCGGTTCACCAGCTGCTGGATCGAGCCATCTTTGCTGCGGCCCTTGATGAGCTCGCTCACGAAATTGCGGCGCGCGAAGTGGCGCGGGTCCTTGCCGGTGGCGTGGAGCACGAGGGTCGTGCGCTCGAGCTCGTCGTAGTCCGAGAGGCTGCGCGAGCCGCCGAGAATGAAGTCGATCGGCGTGCGCTTCAGCCTGCGCACGTCGTCGGGATTCACGCCTCCGGACGCGAGGCCGAGCGCCGCCCAGCCCGTGTGGAGCTGGGTCGAGGCCGCGCGCGGCGCGGGGCCGAAACCCCCGTCCGAGTTCTGGGCACGCTCGAGGTAGCGCACAGCGCGCGCGACAGCCGGGTCGGCCGCGCTCGCCTTCGACGGCGCGCCCAGCGACACCGCGGCGAAGCACAGCGCGAGCAGCGCGCACGCCACCGCGCCGGCCGCGGGAACGGGCCGCTCCCAGCGCACCTCGAAGCGGCGCCGGTAGCGGCCGAGCGCGCGCACGAAGCCGGGGCCGAGCAGCAGCGCGAACACGGCGTTGCCGCCCGCGTGCGCGAGGTTGTAGGGCAGCGAGGTGCCCGAGATCGCGACGTAGCCGGCCGTCGTGTGCTCGGCCGCGAGGGTGAGCTGGTAGAGGTCGAGCAGCGCGCCGTACGCGAGCCCGGCGAAGGCGCACACGCCGGCCAGCACGAAACGGCTCGGCACGCGGCCGCGCATCAGCCGCGCGAGTCCCGCGCCGCCGATGCCGACCAGCCCCCAGGCAGCCATCTGCCACGGCGTCCACGGCCCCTGGCCGAAGAAGAAGTTCGACACGAGGCCGGACAGGGCACCGACGGCGAACCCTGGTGCGCCGCCCAGCGCGAAACCGGAGAACAGCACGATGTCAGTGGTGGGCTTCACGTTCGGAAGCGCCGCGAAGGCGATGCGGCCCACTACGGCAAGGGCCGCAAGCGCGGCCACCAGCGCGAGCACCTTCGCCTGCGGGCGCGAGCGCTCGTACCAGGCGAAGCCGACGGCGAGCACGACGCCGAGGATCAGCGTTGAGGACATCTGCCAGGTCAAGTGACGAGCTCCCTTCGTATCAGCGCGACTCCTTCCTCGGGCGTCAGCGCTCCCCCCGCGCCTCGAAGCACCCTTGCCACCTCGGTGGCGAAATACCAGCCGCCCGCGAGCACGTCGCGCGGCGGCCCATCGGCTATCACCGTTCCTTCTCCCATCAGCAGAACCCTGTCGGCGAAGCGGGCTGCGAACTCGCTGTCATGGGTGGCGACGATAACGGCCGCTCCCCCGGACGCCAGTCGCGCGAGGCGCTCGGCAAGCGCTGACTTCCAGGCTCGGTCCATCCCGCGTGTGGGCTCGTCGAGGCACACGACGGCCGGCTGGGCTTCCTCCAGCACGACCTCGAGCGCGAGCCGCTGACGTTCGCCGCCCGACAGGTCGCGCGGGTTCGCGCCGCCGCGCCCGGCCAGCCCGGCGCCCTCGAGTCCGGCCTCTCCCGCCTCCTCGTCCGCGCGCTCGTGGATGAGGAAGTCGCCGGGGTTCTGAAGCAGCAGCGCCACATCGCCGGCGCGCTCGATCTTCCCGCGCGTCGGCTCGATCAGGTCCTTCATCAGCCTCAGCAACGTGCTCTTGCCGGCGCCGTTGCGGCCCATCAGTGCGACTCGCTCGCCGGGCGTGAGCCGCAGGTCCACACCGCGCAGCACGGCCGGCCCGTCGCGCAGCTCGTGCCACACGCTCTTCAGCTCGATCGCCGCGGCCGTACGATCGCGCCGGCGCCGTTCGCGTCGCGGCGCCTCGCGTTCGGTGGGCTCGGGCGCGAGCCCGGCGCCCGCGAGCAGCGCCCGCGCGCGCTTCACAGACGCCGGCACCGGCCGCAGCCCAGCGAGGGCAAACATGCGCGCCGCGGGCGTCGCGAGCACTGGGCACTCCTCCGCCGCCCATGCGAGAAACTGCTCGGGCTCGGCGTCGCAGGCCACGCGTCCACCCTGTAGCGCGATCGCCCGGTCGGCTGCCGAGAGGCAGCGCTCGAGCCGGTGCTCCGCGATCACCACGGTGGTGCCCCAGTCCTCGTTGAGGCGTCGCAGCAGCCAGACGAGCTCGTCGCCCGCGACCGGGTCGAGCTGCGAGGTGGGCTCGTCGAGCAGTAGCAGCTCGGGCCGGTGCGCGACCGACGCCGCGAGCGCCACGCGCTGCAGCTCGCCGCCACTCAGCGTGTCGGTGCGGCGCTCGAGCAGGTGCCCGATGCCGAGCGCAAGCGCCGCCTCCTCTACCGCGCGCGCAACCGATGCCGCCGGCTCGCCGCGGTGCTCGAGGGCGAGCGCGATCTCGGCACGCACGCCGCCCATCACCACCTGCGACTCCGGCTCCTGGAACACCGTGCCGCACACCCGCGAAAGGTCGCGCGGGCCATGATCGCGCACATCCATGCCCGCGACTTCGAGCCGTCCCTCAGCCTCGCCGCCGTGGAAGTGCGGCACTAGACCGGACAGCGCACGCAAGAGCGTCGACTTGCCCGAGCCCGACTCGCCCGCGAGCACCACGAAGCTGCCCGGCTCGATCACGAGCGACACGTCCTCGAGGGAGCGCTCGGCACGCTCGGGATAGCGGTAGGAGAAGGCCTCGGTGAGCACGATCGGCTCAGGCACGGGCCACCCCCATACGGGCGCGGGGCGTGGCGAACGGCAGGACGGCGATCAGCGGCAGCGCCGCCGTGAGCACGAGCGCGCCGCCGCTGAGCGCCACGTGCGTGGTCGGGTAGGGGTCGAAGCTGCCGGCGCCCGCGAGCCTCGCGGCGATTGCGGCGCCCGCCAGTGCGAGCGCGGTGGCGGCGACGCGGACGTCGTGGCGCGACCAGCGGCGGGGGACGCGAGCGGGCCGGCGCGCACCGGCGTAGCCGCGCACCTCGAGCGCCGCCGCGAGATCGAGGGAGCGCTCGAGCGCGCCACCG
>JBJMLG010000009.1:0-11499 GCA_045805385.1 Thermoleophilaceae bacterium | reverse complement strand
ATGTGTCGCCCACGATCCTGAGCTTCCTCGGGCTGAAGGTGCCGTCGAAGATGGAGGGCGAGGGGATCACGGCCGTGCGCGGCGGCGGGGCCAAGCAGCTCCAGGACCTGTCGGCTCGGCTCGACGTCGTGATGACCCGGCGGCTGTCGGTGTTCCGCGACATCGTGATCGCCTGGCTCGTGGTGATCGCGCTGCTGTTCGCGGTGCGGCGCGGCCCGGGGCTGCGGGCCGGAGCGCGGATCGCATTCCTCGGCGCACTCTGGCTGCCGGTGATCGCGCTCGTGACGGCGGCGCTGCGGCCGGGCAAGATGACCGAGTCGCTCATCCTCGCGGTGGCGAGCGTGGTGCTGGGCGCGGTAACCGACCGGCTGATGCCGTGGCCGGCGGCCGCCGCGCTGCCGGCGTTCGTGTCGCTCGGCGTCCATGCGGTCGACCTCGCTGCGGGAAGCTCGCTGCTCAGCCAGTCGCTCACCGGCTCGAATCCCAAGGGGGGCGCGCGCTTCTACGGGATCGGCAACGAGCTCGAGATCATCCTGAGCGTCACGACGATGCTCGGGGCTGGTGCAGCCCTCACCTACGTGCCGCGACACGTGAAACCGCGCGGCTTCGCGCTCATCGCGCTGGTGGTGGCGGTGATCGTGGGATCGGGGCGCCTCGGCGCGGACGTGGGCGGCGTGATCACGCTCGGCGCGGGCGCGGCGGCGGCGGTGCTCTTCTCGCTCCCGGGCGGGGTCACGAGGCGCGCGATCGCGATCGCGGTGGCAGTGCCGGTGGTGGCGGTGATTGGCCTGATCCTGCTCGATCTCGTGACCGGCGGCAGCTCGCACCTCACGCGCTCGGTCGTGCACGCCAACAGCCCGGGCGACCTCGTGGACATCGTGGTCCGGCGCCTGCGCCTGTCCACGGCAGGTCTGAACAAGGGCACGCTGCCGATCAGCATCGGCATCTCGATAGCGCTGCTGGTGGTCGGCGCGTGGCGCTGGCGCGACCTGCTCGAGCCGCTCGATGCCGCTCCAGACGGGGGAACGGCCTTCCGCGCCGGCCTGGTCGGCGCCTGGACCTGCACGGTGATCGGAGCGCTCGCGAACGACTCCGGGCCGGTGATTCTGCTGGTCGGCACGGTGGCGCTGATCCTCGGGGTGCTCTACGCACGTTCAGCACCCCGGCTCGGTCGGCGAGTTCATCTAAGCTACTAACCGTGCGCGTAGCACTGGTCTCGCCCTACTCCTTCACATATCCGGGCGGGGTCGGCAGGCACGTAGAGTCGCTCGCCACGGAGCTCTTACGGCAAGGGCACGAGGTTCGACTGCTTGCACCGTACGACCCCCCGGACCGCCTCTCGGCGGCGATGCACCGAGGGGCGAGGCCCGAGCCGCGCGCGGTCCCGGACTATCTGATCCCGCTCGGGCGCACCGTCGGCATTCCGGCGAACGGCGCCGTCTCGAACCTGAGCGTCTTCCCCGATGCCATCAGCAAGCTGCGCCGCGAGATCCGGCTCGGCGGCTTCGACGTGGTCCACGTGCACGAGCCGAACGCGCCGGTTCTGAGCTGGAGCGCGGTCGAGGCGCCCGACGCTCCGATCGTCGGCACCTTCCATACCTACGCCAACCGTCCGGTTCTACTGAACGTCGCGAACCTGATCGGCATGCGCCGCCAGTACAACCGCCTCGCCGTGCGCATCGCCGTGTCCGAAGCTGCGCGCTGGACCGCCGAGCGGTTCGCGGGCGGCAACTACCGGATCGTGCCGAATGGGGTCGACCTCTCGGCGGCGCCCGAGGGGCCCAAGCCGCTTCGCGACGAGCTCTCGATCCTGTTCCTCGGGCGCGCCGAGGAGCGCAAGGGACTGCCGGTGCTGCTGCGCGCGTTCGAGGCGCTGCACGGCGCAGGCATTCCGGCGCGGCTGCAGGTGGCGGGTGCCACTCGCGAGGAGGTGGAGCCGTATCTGCTCGACGAGGCCGGCATCGACATCCTCGGGCGCGTGAGCGACGAGGAGAAGTGGCGGCTGCTGCACGAGGCCGACCTGCTCAGCGCGCCCTCGCTCGGCGGCGAGAGCTTCGGCATGGTGCTCACCGAGGCGTTCGCCTGCGGCACACCGGCCGTCGCGTCGAACATCGCCGGCTACCGCGACGTGCTGCGGAACGGCCTCGACGGCGTGCTCGTCCAGGCGGGCGATCCGGTTCAGCTCGCCGAGACGCTTGCCATGCTTGCGACCGACCGCGCCTCGCTCGAGGGCATGTCGCAGCTCGCGCGCCAGCGCGCCGAGCGCTTCGCCTGGCCGCACGTGGCCGAGGAGGTCACGAAGGCCTACGAGGACGCTGTTGCCGTCCCGAGCCCGGCCACCGCCGGCGAGCGACTCGCCCGCCGCACCGGACTTGTGCCCTCCGACGGCCTGCCGCCGAAGCCCGCGAGCAGGCTGCCCTCGCTCGAACCCGAGCTGCCGGGCGCGAGCCGCCGCAAGGCGCTGAAGGTCGGCCGCCGTATCGGCGTCGGCGCGGGTGCCGTGGCGGGCGTCGGTCTGGCCGCACTCGCGCTGCAGCGGATCGGCTGGCGCTCGATCGGCGACGCCCTGATCGCCGCAACCCCGACCTGGGTGCTGCTCGCGCTGGGCCTCATGGGTCTCGCAATGCTGCTGCGCGCGGAATCGTGGCACGCAGTGTTGGAGGCCGCGCTGCCGCGCGTGCGGATCCGCCGCCGCGACGCGGCCCGAGCCACGATGATCGGCGTGCTCATGTCGGCCACGCTGCCGGCCCGGCTCGGAGAGCCCTCACGTGCTCTGATCCTGTCCCGGCGGCTCGGCCGCGTACGCGAGCGCTTCCCGGTGGTGCTCGGCACGGTCGTCTCGCAGACGCTGCTGAACCTGCTCGCCCTGGTGGTGCTCGGGACGGTGATGTTCGCGACGATCGGCATCTTCAGAGGACACGAGAAGGCGCTGATGTTCGCGTCGATCGCACCCGCCTCGATGCTTGCGCTCGTGCTCGCCGTGCCCGCGCTGCTGCGCAGGGGCAAGCCCGGCCGCTTCCAGCGCCTCGCGGCCGCGGTGAACGTGGCGCGGCGCGCGCTCATGCAGGTACGTCAGGGCTTGCAGGTCTTCCGCCGACCGCGGCTCGGCGCCTGGGCGACCGTCATGCAGCTGCTCGCGTGGGCGATGCAGTGGCTCGCCTGCTACGTGCTGCTCATCGCGCTCGGCCTCGACCAGCACGTGGGCTTGGGGGCGGCCGCCGCGGTCCTGTTCGCTGTGAACGTGACAGCGGTCCTGCCGGCCACGCCGTCGAACCTGGGCGTGTTCCAGGCGGCCTGCGTGGCGGTGCTGTCGGCGTACGGCGTCGGCCATGCCGACGCGCTCGCGTACGGGATCATCCTGCAGGCCGTGGAGATCGCGACGGCCGTCGCGCTCGGCATGCCCGCGCTGCTTCGCGAGGGCGTCACCTGGAAGGACATGCGCCTGCGGGCGCTCCACACCGCGCCGGTGGAGGTGTCCATCGGCTCGCGCCGTCGCGAGCGCCAGGGCGCCGAGTCCGAGGCGTAGTCTTCGTTTCAGGCTCGCATCCGCGGGCACCTGACCGGACGACGTGAACGCAAACCTCGCTGAGATCCTCACGCGCTCGGCCGAGCGCCGACCGGACACGATCGCCGTGAAGCTCGACGACTTCGAGGCGAACTACGCGCTGCTCGACAACGCGAGCGCGCGCATCGCCGGGATGCTGTCCCAGAGCTCGTCGTCGTCTTTGCCCTCGACGACCTTGCCGCACACGCAGCTGATCTGCTTCACGGGCTCATCGTAGCCCTGTGCGAACGCCGCGTCGGCGCGCTTCACTTGATTGGGTGGCGACCGATGAACTCGGCGATCCCGCGCGCGACGGGCTCTGGTCGCTGGATCTGCAAGAGGTGGCCGACGTCCTCCACGGTCAGGTCCTCGACGTGCGGGAGCCACGCGCGCAGCAGGGCCGCGCCCTCGACGAAAAGGCGCTCGCTCTGGCTGCCGAGCACCGACAGGACGGGCTGTGAGAGGGCGGCCGCGTCCTCGAGCCCGAACTCCCACGCGCTTAGGGCCGGCAGGTCGACGCCGCAGAAGGTGTCGGCGTCCTTGATCGCCTGGGCCACGCTCCCGGGGACGTAGTCGTCGATCACGGCTCTAGAGGTCTCCCACTCGAGGCCACTGGCCAGGCTGATGAAGCCGGCCATTGCCGTCTCCTTCTCTCCCGAGCCGTAGGCCTCCATCGGGGGTCCCGCCTGCTCGAAGAAGGCCGGGGCGCTCGGCGAGGCGGTTAGCCACGGCTCGAGAAGGGCAAGTGTCTGAACGACCTCGGGCCGGTCGAGCGCCAGCTGCATGGCGACGTTCGCTCCGGTGGAGTGACCGACGACATGCGCACGACTGACGCCGAGGTGGCTGAGCAGCCCGGCGGCGTCCGCTGCCTGCTCCGCGTAGCTCACCGGCGGAGTGGCCTGCGAACTGCCCACCTGTCCCCGTCGGTGATACTGGATCAAGCGGTGGCGATCGACCAGGGCCTCCTCGGCGAGGAACGGCAAGAATCCATCCGCCAGAGGCCCGGGCGGGATCAATAACACCGGTTCGCCCGATCCGACCACCTGGTACTCGAGCTCGACTCCGTCGAGCCTGGCGCGGTCCATCACAGAGCTAGTTCCGGTCATGACGCGCTCGCGGCCTTGATGTGGTCGATGACGTGGTTGAACTCGTCAGTGGGGGAGAAGTCCACGTACTCGGAGTCCTCAAGCGCCTCGGGCGCGTGCCCGGGCGCCCAGTAGAAGGCCTGGCCGGCCTCGTATACCTGCTCGCCGTCGCGCGTGTGCATCTTCACGCGACCCTCGATCACGTAACCCCAGTGCGGGCACTGGCACAGGTCCTCCGGGAGCCCGGCGAGCGCGGGCCTGAAATCGGTGCCCTTGGGCACGCGCATGAACGCCGTCGTCATGCCGCCGCCCAGCTTCTCCGTCCGCAGCTCGACGCCGTCGCCCTCGATTGCGACCGGCGCATCCGCCCGAGAAATCGCCTTCATGGTTCCTCCTTGGTTCGAGTTCGTGCGAGCGTGCCGGACCGCCGTTCCCAAAACGTTCCTCGGGTAGAGTCGGCCCAAGGGACCCCGACAAGCGATGGCCTCTGAAAAGTGCAGGACCGCGGCGTCCGCATCGAGTTGCTTGGCCGGTTCCGGGTCGCCATCGGCGGCGATGAGGTCGATGCGTGGCCGGGTCGGCGCGCCGCCGAGCTCGTGCAGCTTCTGGCGCTTGCCGACGGACATCGCCTCACGCGCGACCAGGTGATCGAGGGGCTGTGGCCCCACCTGGAGGTCGAGGCCGGTGCCGCGAACCTGCGCAAGGCCGCCCACTACGCCAGGCAGGCGCTGGGCAGCCCGGAGGCGGCCGTGCTCCGCGGCGGTCAGGTCGCCCTGTTCCCGGCACAGCCGGTCGAGACGGATGCCGGCCACTTCGAGGCTCGAGCCGATGCGGCGTTGGCTGGCGGCGATGGGCCGGCCTGCGCGGCCGCCGCGGCTGCCTACAGCGGCGATCTGCTCCCGGAGGCTCTGTATGAGGAGTGGACCCAGGCGCCGCGGGAGCGTCTGCGGTCACGGTACGTCGAGCTGCTGCGACGCAGCGGCCAGTGGGAGCGGTTGGTCGAGGTTGAGCCAACCGACGAGCCGGCGTACCGGGAGTTGATGCGGCGCGAGTTGGCGGCCGGCAGTCGCCCCGCCGCGATCCGCTGGTACGGGCGGCTGCGGACCGCCTTGCGACGCGAGCTGGGGATCTTGCCGAGCGGCGACGCAGAGGCGATCTACGACGAGTGCGTCGCCGGGTTGGGAACCACCGAGCCCGCCTTCGTCGGCCGCCAGCTCGAGCTCGCGCGGATAACTGCGCTGCTGCGCTCGGAGCCGCGCGACGAGCTCGGCGCGCTGGTCGTGCGGGGTCCGGCCGGCATTGGCAAGTCGGCGCTCTGCCGGGAAGTGGCACGGCTGGCGCGGGCCGAGGGCTGGATGGTGGTCGCCGTCGGGGCGACTGAGGTGGGCGGCCCGTATGCGCCCCTCGCGAGCGCCGCAGAGCAGCTCGTAGCCCGGGACCGGGGTCTGCTCGACGCCGTCGGTAGCCGGGCAGGCTCGGTGCTGGCCGAGCTGACCTCTCTCCCCGCGCCGGCCGCACCGCTCGAGGGTCCGCTCACTCGCCACCGGGTGATAGGCGCGTTCCGCCGCCTGCTCCTGGCCGCCGGCGACGGCGCAGCGGTGGCGCTGGTCGTCGACGACGCGCACCTCGCCGACGAAGCGACGATCGACGTGCTGCACCACCTCGGCTCCACCGGCGGGACCCCGATCCTGGCCGTGATTGCGTACCGCCCGGAGGCGGCACCCGAGGTCCTGACCCGGGGAGTGGCGAGGGTGGCGCGGGGCGGCAAGGCCGTGGAGATCGATCTCGGGCCGCTCGATCGCGAGGATGCGGCCGCGCTCGTGGCGGCGGGCGCGCCGACGCCGCGCGCTGCCGAGGTCGTCGATCGGATCGTCGATCTCGCGCAGGGCAATCCCTTCCTCACGCTCGAGCTGGCCCGAAGCGCCGTCGCGGGTGTCCCGGCGCTCGTCGCGACGGCCCGAGACGCCGTCGCATCCAGGTTCCTCGACCTCGACGAGGGCACGCTGGCGATGCTGCGGCGGCTGGCGCTGGCGGGGGACGATCTCGATCCCGCCACCGTTGTGGCGCTGACCGGCGCCTCGGAAGCGGAGGCGTTCGCGCTGCTCGACGTCGCACTGAGCGCCGGGGCACTGGTCGTGTCCGGCGCGCGCTACCGGTTCCGTCACGAGCTCGTCCGCCAGGTCCTGGTCGAGCAGCTCCCGCCGCACCAGAGGCTGGCCGTCCATCGCGACACGGCGCGACGCCTGGCGGGCGCCGATGCGGCGCCGGGTCTGATCGCCCGTCACTGGCTCGACGGCGGCCGTCCGGACGAGGCGATCGACTGGCTCCTGGCCGCGGCCAGGCAGGCGGTGAAGCTCGGGGCGTTCGCCGATGCGCTCGTTCAACTCGAACCCCTCCTCGATCACGAACCGGACCACGGCGACGCGCTCTGCCTGCGAGCGGAAGCGCTCGACGCGCTCGGGGACGGCGGTGCGCCGGCGGCCTATGCCGCGGCGGCGCGCGTCCTCGGCGAGCCGGCGGCGCAGGAGCTCAGGGCGAAGCAGGCGCTCGCCCAGATCAAGCTCGGCGATCCGCCCGGCGCCCTGGAGGTCCTCGAGGGAGTCGAGCCCCGCACCGTCGACGGGCGACTGGCCCAGGCGCTCACGCTCAGCGGCGCCGCGGCGCTCGGGTTCGGCGATCCCCAGCTCGGCACCGCGAAGGCCGCCGAGGCCCGTCGGCTTGCGATGCAGTCGGGCGACCCCGCCGCAGTCGCCGTCGCCTCGTGGGCCCAGGCGGCCGCCGCCCACGCCCGTGGCGAGCTTCGCGGCAGCGTGCGAGCCGACCTGCATGAGACGCACGCGCTACCGAAGCTGGCTGTCAGCGTCTTCGACGGCCAGCTTTGCATCACGCAGAGGCTCCTCTACGGAGCGCGACCCTATTCCGACGTGATCGCGTTCGCGGACTCCCTCGCGGCGGAGGCCGAGCGGCTCGGTGCCGCGCGCGGACGCGCGTTCGCGGTGACGATACGGGGCGAGGCGAAGCTGCTCGCCGGACAGCTCGACGAGGCGGACGCCGACCTCGCCGCGGGTGCAGAGCTTCACCGCGACATCGCGGCCGCAACGGGCGAGTCCTTCGCGCTGCAGCGGCGAGCCGAGGTCGCGCTCCACCGCGGTCTTCAGAGAGAGGCCGATGCGCTCCTCGAAGAGGCGTTGGCGGTCGCCCGCGAGTCCGATGTCGGCTTCCACCTTTTCGATCGCATCTATGGAACGCGAGTTGCCGCCGCCCCCGACCCGGCGTCCGCCCTGGCCGCGCTCGAGGAGGCCGAGGCAGCCGTGTGCGGCCCGGTGGAGACCTGTCCCGGCTGCAGGATCACGCTTGCTGTCCCTGCCGTGATCGCGGCCGCGCGCGCCGGAGACCTCGAGCGTGCGGCCAAGTGGGAACAGACCGCCGAGTTCCTGGCGACGGTCGTGATGCGTTTGCCCGCATGGTACGCGGCGCTCGACGAGGCCAAGGGCCATCTCGCTCAAGCCAGCGGGGAGCCCGTCGCCGCCTGCGACCACTTCCGAGCGGCTGCCGCCGGCTTTGGGGCGTCGGGCCAGCCGCTCGACGAAGCGCGGTGCAACGCGCTCTTTGCGAGCCTCGGCTCGGCGCGCGCCGCGGCGGGCTAGCTGACGAGTATCTCGCCGCCGCGCTGGGGGACTACGACGAGCAGGCTGCGCCGGACGCGCTCGGGCTCGGGGCGGACCGGGCGACGTTTAGCGCGCTGTCGTGAGGTCGATGTCCAGCGCCGGCTTCTCGTGAGAGAGCCCAACCTTCGGCAGCCGGCGGTCGAGCCACGCGGGCATCCACCAAGCGTGCCGACCGAGCAGGCGCAGGACGACCGGCTGTAGCAGCAGGCGGACCAGAGTTGCGTCGAGCATCACTGCGACCGCGAGGATCAAGCCCATCTCCTTGAGCGGGATCGGCCCGGCAAGCGCGAACGTCATGAACACGACGACCATGACCGCGGCGGCTGCGTTGATCACACGCCCGGTCCCGGCGAGACCATCGACGACGGCCTGGCGCGCGTCGCCGGTTCGCTGGTACGCCTCCTTCGTCGTCGACAGGAGGAAGACCGTGTAGTCCATCGCCAGCCCGAACACGAGCGCGAAGAAGAAGATGGGCGCCCACGCGTCCACGAACCCTTGCGACTCGAAGCCCAGGAACCCGTCGAGCATCCCGTTCTGGAACACGAGCCGTGCGACGCCGAACGCCGCCGCGGTGGCGAGCAGGTTGAGGCCAACGGCGGCCGCGGCTGCGAGGGGGGCCCGTAGCAGCAACACCAAGAGCAGGAATCCGAGGCCCATGATGAGCCCGACCACGAGCGGGAGCCGCGAAGTGAGCGCTTGCTCGAGGTCCCGGTTCTCGGCAGCCGGACCGCCCACCAGCGCAGTGGCGGGGAGCTCGGCGCGCACCGCGTCGATCGTCGAGCGCAGCTCGCGGCTGCCCTCACTGGCCGTCGGGACGGCAGTGAGGAGCGCGCGCCCGTCGGCTCGCTGCTTCGAGGTGACCGCCGCGATCCGCGCATCGTGTTCCAGGACCGTCGTGGCACGCACCAGGTCACGCTCGTTGACGACCACTTGGAGCCGGCTTGGCGCACCCGCCCCGAACGCCCGCTCCAGAAGCGCGTGACCCTCGCGTGAGTCGGCGCCGTGCGGCACGACAGCGATCGTCGGCATCCCTGTCCGGAGTCCGAGCGCGGGCGCGGCGAGCAGCAGCAGGATCGCGACGGCGGCGGCTGCGTACGGCAGCGGCCTCGCCCACAGCCGGCGGCCCCAGGCGGCGAAGCGCTCACTGCGGTGGTCGGTCGCGCTGCGCAGGCGTATCCGACCGCCGTTGAGTCGGTGGCCGAGCGCGGACAGCGCGGCAGGCAACAGCGTGAGTGTCGCCGCGAGGACGGCGAGCACGGCCAGCACGATCCCGAGCGGCACGGAGCGGAACGTCGGCACCGGCACGAGCATGACCGCGAGCAGAGCAGCGATCACGGTGAGTCCACTGGCGAGCACCGCCTTGCCGGCGGTGGCCATCGTCTGAACGGTGGCATCACGCGGCGACAGGCCCTGCGCGAGCGCGCCACGGAAGCGGACCACGATGAACAGCGCGTAGTCGATCCCGAGCGCGATCGCGAACATCATCGCGAAGTTCATCGCCCAGATGGACACGTCGAAGAGCTCCCCGCAGACGAAGAGGAGACCGCCGGCGCCGAGCAGCCCGACCATCGTGAGGAGCAGCGGGAGGCCGGCCGCCACCAGGGTGCCGAAGGCGAGCACCAGCAGCGTGAGCGTGAGCGGCCACGACAGCGCCTCGGACTTCATCATCGCGGTCTTGTTGGCGTGGTTGAAATCGGACCACGTGGCGGCGGGGCCAGTGAGGCGCACCGTGACGCCGGGCCCGGAGAGCCGGGCGAGACGGTCCTTGAGACGGCCCGCCGCCTCGACCATCCCCGACGGCGCCGCGCCGGCGAGTCCGGTGACGATCGCGGTGCGGCGGTCCCGCGAGACGGTCACGCCGCGCCGGGGCGCGACCACTCCGCTTACGGCTTTGTCGCCCTGAAGCGTCCGCTGCACGCCGGAGAGCGCGGCGCGCATCGGCGGATCGCTGATCCGGGCGCGCTCACCTGCGACGACCACGGACAGCGCATACGTTCCCTGCCCTGGGAAATGCGACTCGACCGCGCGGCGCGCCTGTCCGGACTCCGAGCCCGGAGCTTCCCAGCCGGCGCCCGAGAGTGCCTTGTCCGCGAACGGCGCGAGCGCCCCGAGTGCGAGCACGGCGACGCCCCAGATGATCACCAGTCGTCGTCGGTGATCGGCCGCCCACGCCCCGAGGCGCCCCAGGGCCGTTGCTTCCGGACGACGTCTTGTTTCGATCGTGGCAGTCATGTGAGCGACCGTACGACCGACGGACCGTTCCGGCATCGGGCATTCGCCCGATCTTGTGAAGGCGCCTACTCGGCGGCCATCAAGCCGTGCTTCATCGCGAACAGGCTGGCCTGTGCACGATTGGAGGCGCCGATCTTCGAGTAGATGTGCTCGACGTGGCTTCCCGCCGTCTTGGGCGAGATCACGAGCTGCTCGGCGATCTCTTTGTTCGACAGCCCGCGCACTAGCAGCCTCAGAACCTCGACCTCGCGGCTCGTGAGACCTCCGGGCCGTTCGCGCCGGCGCTTTACCGGGTGGCCCGCCGCGCCCAGCACAGCCTCGACCGCGTCGCTGTCGAACAGCGTCTGGCGGACGCCCGAGCGCAACTCGGCCGCCGCGTCCTCGGAGGTGCGCGGGTCACGGTGCGGTCGCGGTTCCGTCATCGCGTGATAGGCGTCGGCCGCCGCGAGTAGCCGCCCGGCCGGCGTGAGCGCGTCGCCGGACAGCCCGCGTGGATACCCCGAGCCGTCGAGACGCTCGTGGTGCTGGACCGCTATCGCGCCGAGCGGCGCCAGCGCCTCGGACGAGGCGAGCATCCGCTCGGTCAAGTACGGGTGCAGACGCACCCGTTCGAACTCCGCCGCGGTGAGCGGCCCGCGTTTGTCCCAGATTCCGTTGGAGACTCCGAGGCGACCGAGATCGTGCAGCAGCCCCGCCCGGCGCACGAGCTTGGCGTCATCATCCGACAGCCCGTAGAGCTTTGCCGCGGAACAGGCGAGATCGGCCACGCCGCGCGAATGGCCGATCGTCCACGGCGACTTCAGATCGGTGAAATCGGCGATCGCCTCCAGCGCGGAATCGAGCGCGTCCTCGGAGAGCACGACCTCGAGCGCCGGCTCCGCGTCGATCACCGCCGGCCACGTCGTCACCGCATCGATGTCGCTGAGCACAAGTGGTGCGTCCGCGCAGAACGCGTCGACCAGGGTCGGGT
>JBJMLG010000008.1:0-9314 GCA_045805385.1 Thermoleophilaceae bacterium | reverse complement strand
GCTGCGGCTCGACCTCGATCCCCAGGAGGGGACCGACTTCGCCGACGCGGTGCGGGTCGCGGCCGAGGCGCGGACGCTGCTCGCCGAGCTTGGCTACGTCGGCTTCCCGAAGACCTCGGGCGGCCGGGGCGTGCACATCTACGTCCGCATCGAGCCGCGCTGGACGTTCACCGACGTGCGCCACGCCGCGATCGCGTTCGGCCGCGAGCTGGAGCGGCGCCTACCCGGCGAGGTCACCACCAAGTGGTGGAAGGAGGAGCGCGGCGAGCGCATCTTCGTGGACTACAACCAGAACGCGCGCGACCGCACGATCGCCTCCGCCTACAGCATCCGGCCGAAGCCGGGCGCGCCGGTGTCGGCGCCGCTCACATGGGACGAGCTTCCGAAGGTCGCTCCCGAGGACTTCACCGTCGAGACGATGCCCGCGCGCTTCGCCGACGTGGGCGACCGCCACGCCGCGATCGACGACGTGCACCACTCGCTGCAGCCGCTGCTCGACATGTACGAGCGCGACGAAGCCGAGGGCGAGGCCGACATGCCGTACCCGCCCGACTACCCCAAGATGCCGGGGGAGCCCAAGCGCGTTCAGCCCTCGCGCGACCGCGACCGCAAGCAGTAGCTACGGCGCCTGCGGCAGCTTCTTCGCGCCGCGCTTGACGACCGGACGCGAGGGCGGCGGAACGACCGGTCCGATGTCGCCGTCGGGCGCCTCGTCGAGATCGACGATCACCGGCGCGTGATCGCTCGGCCCGGTGCCCTTTCGGGCCTGCCGGTCCACCCATGCCGCCTTGACCCGCTCGGCCACGGGACCGCTCGCGAGGATCAGGTCGATCCGCATCCCGAGGTCCTGGTGGAACATTCCCGCGCGGTAGTCCCAGTAGGTGAACACGCGCTCGTTCGGCCAGCGATCGCGCACCACGTCGTGCAGGCCCAGCGACTCGAGCTCCGCCAGCGCGGCGCGCTCGGGGGCCGTGACGTGCGTCTGCCCGATGTACGCCTCCGGATCGAATACGTCCTCGTCCGTCGGCGCGATGTTCATGTCGCCGCATACGACCGTCGACTCCGGGCCCGCGGCCACCATCTCGCGCAGCGAGGCGAGCCAGGCCAGCTTGTACTGGTAGTGCTCGGAGTCCGGCACGCGCCCATTCGGCACGTACACCGACACGACGCGAATGCCGCCGCAGGTGGCGGACACGGCGCGCGCCTCAGGCTGCGGAAACCCCGGCCCGCCCTCGATCCCGGCTACGACGTCATCCAAGCCGACGCGCGAGAGGATCGCCACGCCGTTCCAGGTCGCCTCGCCGTGAACTGCGATGGCGTAGCCACGCTTCGCGAGCTCGTCGCCGAGCAGGGCCACGAACGCGTCGTCGGCGAGCTTGGTCTCCTGCAGGCAGACGACGTCGGGTCGGCGTTCATCGAGCCAGGGCAGGAGCCGCGGTACGCGCTGCTTCACGGAGTTGACGTTCCAGGTCGCTATCCGCACGGGCCCCACGGTAGCGACGGCGGCGCGGCCGGCGCCTGGTCAGGATTCCGTTGCGTCCGCGCCGGGGGCGAGGGCCGCCGCCGCTGGAGAGGCTGACGCTTGACGGTCTTGTAGCGATACTGAGCGAGGATGGCTGAACCCGACTCCCGCGTGCTCGCGCTCGAACGCGGCTACGAGGCCTTCAGCCGCGGCGACTTAGACCAGGCGACCGTCGCCTTCCACCCGGACATCGAGGTGGTCCGGGCCGGCGGCCAGCCGCCAATCAAGGGCTTGGACCGTGTCCGCGCCTGGCTGGAGCCGGACGCCTTCGAGCAGCAGCTCCTGGAGCCCGTCGACTTCCAGGTCGCGGGCGACAGGGTCCTCGTCCGGCTCAATGTGCGGGCAAGGGGAGCGGGAAGCGGCATCGAACTCGAACTAGACATGTGGAGCGTGTGGACATTCGACGCCGACGGGCTGGCCACGCGGGTGGAGATCTTCCTCATCCATGAGGAAGCGGATGCCCTCGAAGCCGCGGGCTTGGCCTCGTAGTGCGCACGCCGAACGACGTCGAAGGGCTCACCGGCCTCCTGTCGAGCGCCGGTTTCGTCGCGGCGGAGGAGGAGGCGCTCCAGCTGTTGGACCGCGCCGCGGGGGACGCCGCCCGGCTCGAGCTGTTCGTCGGGCGCCGTCTCAACGGCGAGCCGCTCGCACACATCACCGGCGGTGTCACGTTCTGCGGCCTCGACATCCGGGTCGATCCCGGCGTGTACGTGCCGCGCTGGCAGAGCGAGGCACTCGCCCGACGCGCCGTGGAGCGCCTGCCGCAGGACGGGCTGGCCGTCGAGCTCTGCGCCGGGAGTGGCGCGATCGCCACGGTCCTGGCCAGCGAGCGGCCGGACGCGCGCATCGTGGCGACCGACATCGACGAGGACGCCATCGCGTGCGCGCGAGCGAACGGCGTGGACGCGCGCCGCGGCGACCTGTTCGCGCCGCTGCCCGGCGGTCTCCAGGGACACGTTGACGTTGTGGTCGGCGTGGTGCCGTACGTACCTACGCGAGAGCTGCGTCTCCTCCAGCGCGACACCTTCACCTTCGAATCGCCGCTGTCCTACAACGGTGGCCCGGATGGCACGGACGTCCTGCGCCGCGCGGTCAGCGACAGCGCGCGCTTCCTCCGCCGCGGCGGAGCGCTGCTGCTCGAGCTCGGCGGCCGGCAGGCAGACTTGCTGCGCCCCGACCTCGAGCGCGCCGGCTACGCCAACGTCGGCGTCCTCTCGGATGAGGACGGCGACGTGCGCGGCATCGAAGCCACGCTGGCTTAGGCGGCTACCTCGACCTCTTCCGGCACGTCGGCCCCCGGCTCTGGCGACGAGAACACGATCGCGCCGTCCTCGATGGGGCCGTAGCGCAGGGTCCTGATGTCGAGCGCGTAGTTCATCGGCAGGCGCCACGGCTGCTTGTTGCCCTGCTTCGGGAACTGGTCGATCGAGCGCAGCACGTAGCCCGCCGTGAAGTCGAGGAACGGCTCCTCCTTGACGGACGGGTCGTGGTTGTGCGGGGTGCACTGGCGGTAACCGTGGTCCTCCATGTAGGCGAGCAGGCGGCAGACGTACTCGCAGGTCACGTCCACCTTGAGAGTCCACGACGCGTTCGTGTAGCCGAGCGCAAACGCGAAGTTCGGCACGCCGCTGAGCATCATGCTCTTGTACGCCATGGTCTTCGGGACCTCCACCTCGTCACCGTCGACCGCGAGCTTCATGCCGCCGAAGACGAGAAGGTTGAGTCCCGTCGCCGACACGATCACGTCCGCCTCGAGCTCCTCGCCGGACGTCAGCTTGACGCCGTTCTCGGTGAAGGTCTCGATCGTGTCGGTGACCATCGAGGCGCGGCCCTCGCCGAGCGTCTTGAACAGGTCACCGTCCGGAACGAGGCACATGCGCTGGTCCCAGGGGTTGTACGTCGGCCTGAAGTGCGTGTCGACGTCGTAGCCCGGCGGCAGCTGGCGCATCACGCCCCTGCGGATCACGCGTTTCATGAACTCAGGCCGGCGGCGGCACAGCTGGTACACCAGCATCTGGATCAGGACGTTCTTCCAGCGCGTGACCGCGTACGCCGCCTTGTCGGGAAGCAGCCGGCGCAGGAAGTTCGCGATCGGGTCCTGCCCCGGCAGCGAGACCACGTAGCTCGGTGAGCGCTGGAGCATCGTCACGTGCGCGGCGTCGTCCGCCATCGCGGGCACGAGCGTGACCGCGGTCGCACCACTGCCGATCACCACAACGCGCTTGCCGGCGTAGTCGAGGTCCTCCGGCCAGTGCTGCGGGTGCACGAACGTGCCCTTGAAGCGCTCGAGGCCCTCGAACTCGGGCAGGTAACCCTCGTCGTAGCGGTAGTAGCCGCTGCACGAGAACAGGAAGTCGCAGGTGAGCTCCACGGTCTCGCCCGTGTCCGTGCGCTCCGCCTCCACGGTCCATTGCGCGCCGGCCGTGGACCACTCCGCCCGAACGACGCGGTGGTTGAAGCGCACCTTGCGGTCGATGCCGTACTCGCGCGCGGTGTCGTGCACGTAGCGCAGGATCGAGGGCCCGTCGGCGATCGCCTCCGCCTCGGTCCACGGCCGGAACTTGTAGCCGAGCGTGTGCATGTCCGAGTCCGAGCGGATCCCGGGGTAGCGGAACAGGTCCCAGGTTCCGCCCATGTCCTCGCGGGCCTCGAGGATCGCGTACGTCTTCCCGGGAAGCTTGGACTCGAGGTAATAGCCCGCGCCGATGCCGGAGAGGCCGGCCCCGACAATCAGCACATCAACGTGTTCACGCGGCATTCAGGTCACGTCCGTGGTTCGAGCGTTTGGTGTACTGCCGCGTACCTTACTATTCCGAGCCGCCTCGCGCTCGGCTACCGCGACGCGCTGAAGCTCTGCGGCCCGTCCGAGCGGCTGCGGGTCTTCGGGTTGTCGCAGAGGAACACCACGCGCGTGAGCGCGCGTGGGAAGCGCCTGCACTGGTAGCCGCGGGGCGCGCCGTGCCTCTTCAGGTAGGTGACGGCCCATGGCCGCGCCTTGCTGCACGCCAGCACGTGTGCGCGCACCGAGTAGTGGTGGTGGCCGACCCTCACCTTGCCGCACCCGACGGCCGGCACAGCCGAGGCGGGAGCCGCGAGGATCGCGACGGCGACGGCGGCGATCAGCCCGAGCACCGGCACGAGCGCAAGCGCTCGACGGGGCCGGGCCGGGCTTGAGGGGGGCGATCTCATCGCGATCGAACTCGCGTGCGAGCCGGAGCGATCGTATCGTTCGGTTGCAGTGGCGCTCAACTCTGGCTCATCGCGCCGCCGGCCCGCCGCCGGGCTCGCTCTCGCAGCGCTCGCGGTCTCGCTCCTGCCCCTGGCGACCGGCTGCAGCAGCACTGCCCTTCAGGTGGTCGACGCGAAGTCGCGGCCCCCGTTCATCGACGCCTTCGCCGTCAACCCCAAGGACGGCTCGCTCCTGCTCGCCACGAACAAGGGCCTCTTCCACATCGACGCCGACGGCAAGAAGGGGCGTCCGCTCCGCAGCGAGGTGAAGGTGTCGAACAAGGGCAGCGGCTTCGGCGACAAGGTGTCTGCGTTCGCCTTCGTTGGGCCGAACCGGCTGCTCGGGTCGGGGCACCCGGACAACCCGACTGTGCCCGGCAACCTCGGGCTGATGCAGTCGAGCGACGGAGGCGCGAGCTGGAAGGCGATCTCGCGAGTCGGGCTATCCGACCTCCACGTGATCAAGCCGCAGGGCGGCCTCTTGTTCGCCTACGACACCGTCCTCGGGGCGGCAATCGTGAGCAGCGACGGTGGCAAGACGTTCGCCGAGCGCAACACGCCGGCTGAGCCGGTGACCGACATGGCGTCCGACCCTCGGGATCCCAACTACCTGCTCGCCGCGAGCGTCAACTCGCTCGCCGTCTCGACCGACCAGGGGCGCTCGTGGAAGACGCTCGGGCCCGCCGACCAGCCCGTGCTGACATGGGGCACGAATGGGCTGTTCCGCGCGGACGCCGGCGGGCTCGTGGGCGCGAGCCAGGACCGCGGGCGCAGCTGGAAGCAGGTCGGGCGCCTCGAGGGGAACGCCGGCAAGCTGGTCGAGACGGCCGACGGGAAGCTCTACGCGGCGCTCGACAGCGGCATCGTGCAGACCTCCACCGACGGCGGCCGCAAGTGGAAGGTGCTGTTCAAGCCGTGAGCCGGCGCAAGCGCCCCGCGGGCATAACCCGCACCCGCTTCACCGGCCGCGTGCCCGGCGCCGTGCTCCGGCCCGGCAGCTACCGGCTCGTCGCGGCGCCCGTCGACCCGGACGGCAGCCACGGCGGCACCACCAAAGTGCGCTTCCGCATCCTCGCGCCGGCGAAGAGGCGCTAGACGGGCTTCGTCGTCATCGCCCAGACGGCGACGACGTACGCGATCACGAGCACCCCTACGAGGATCGCCGACGCGCCGCCCAGGCCACCCGGAGCGGCGGCCCCCTCGCGCCGCGTGCGCCGCACCGCGAGCCAGGCGAGCAGCGTGGCGGCGAGCAGGAGCACGAGGCCGCCGTCGGCAGTGCTGAAGCCGATGCCGACCCAGGACGCGTTCGAGTTCTCGACATGCTCCTTCGACGCGACCCACTGGGCCCCGCCGCGCATGACGATCCATGCCGGCAGAACGGCGAGCAGCATCGTCCGGTACCCGACCACAGCCAGGCCGCCGTTGCCGTCGCGCCACGCGAACAGCAGCGAAGCGCCTGCCAGCACCAGCGCGCCCACGAGCGTCGTCGCTCCGATCAGGTGCACGAGCAGCGGGAAGTTCCAGGAGTCCGGGCGGATGGCGGCGATCAGATCCACTTCAGTGCCCCGGCTTGTAGACCATGTCGATGAGCAGGAGAAGCACGGCGAGGGTGCGCAGCCAGTGGAGCATGACCGCCTGCGAGGGCAACGCGATCGCGACTCCACCCTCGCGCGCGGAGAAGGCCTCGTTGAACGACGCCTGCACTCGGCCGCCGAGCCCCGATGCGATGAACCACAGCACGATCGCCGCGATCACCCAGCCGTCGAGCAGGTCGTAGCCCTTCACGTAGAGCGCGAGCCAGACGCCGAACACGATCGTGCCGAGGCCGCCGATCGCCCACAGCACGTTGCCGATCGAGAGGATGCGCGAGTCGGCCCGCGCGCCGAGCACGAAGGCGCTGAAGATCACCACCGGGGCCATCAGGGCGAACGCCGAGAGGACGTGCAGGAACAGCAACGTGTCGTACACGCGCCGGAGGGTACCGAGCGCCCGAGACGGCTAGGAAGCGTGGAGCACCCGGGCAGGGGCGGGGCCTTCGCGTCGCGGAGCGGCCGTTCAGGCCGCGAGTGTCGGCTCTTCGCCCGCGAACGCGCCGTGCGCTAGCTCCGCGTAGCGGCCGTCCAATGCCAGCAGCTCGGAGTGGGTGCCGCGCTCGACGACGCGGCCGCGGTCCAGGACGAGAATCTGATCGGCGTCCCGGACGGTGGACAACCGGTGCGCAATCGCGATCGTGGTGCGGCCGCGAGCGAGCTCGTCCAGCGCCTCCTGCAGCGCGCGCTCGGTCTCGTTGTCGAGAGCGCTCGTGGCCTCGTCGAGGATGAGGACCGGCGGGTTGCGCAGAACGGTGCGGGCTATCGCGATGCGCTGCTTCTCGCCGCCCGAGAAGCGGTAGCCCCGCTCGCCCACCATCGTGTCGTAGCCGTCGGGAAGCGACGCGATCAGGTCGTGGATCTGGGCCGTGCGCGCCGCCTGCTCGATCTCCTCGTCGCTCGCGTCCGGCCGCGCGAAGCTGAGGTTCTCGCGGATGCTCGCGTGGAACAGGTAGGTCTCCTGGGACACGAGCCCGACGCTGGCTGCGAGCGACGCGAGGCTGAGGTCGGCCACGTCCACGCCGTCGATCGTCACCCGGCCGCGCTCGGGCTCGTACAGCCGCGCGACGAGGTAGGCGAGCGTGGTCTTCCCGGAGCCCGTCTCGCCCACGATGGCCGTCTTCGTGCCGGCGGGCACGACCGCGTCGATGTCCGCGAGCGTCCATGGGGCCTCGTCGTCGTAGCGGAACCACACCTCCTCGAAGGCAACGTCGCCGCGCACGTCGCGCAGCTCCACGGGGTGCGAGCGCTCGTCGATGTCCACGGGCAGGTCGAGGTACTCGAAGATGCGCGCGAACATCGCAAGCGAGGTCTGCACATCCAGCCCGACCGACAGCAGCGACTGGATCGGGAACAGCAGCCGCGTCTGGAGCGTGGTGAACGCGACCACGGTGCCGATCGAGATCGCGTTGCCGCCGCCCGCGATGCTCATCCCGGCGAACCAGTAGACCGCGGCCGGGAGGATCGCGAAGCTCATCTGCACCGAGGACATCCGCCAGCGGCCGGCCATGCGGCTCCGCACCTCGATGTCCGCCAGTTCGCCCGACTCGTCGCGGAAGCGCCGGGCAAGCTCCGGCCCTCTGCCCATCGTCTTCCCGAGCAGGATGCCGGAGACCGACAGGGACTCCTCGACCAGCGTCGACATGTCGGCGAGGCGGCCCTGCCGAACCGAGGTGATGCGCTTGCGTTCCTTCCCGACACGCCGCGTGAGCCACACGAAGAACGGGAGGAGGCAGAGGGAGAACGCGGCTAGCCGCCAGTCGAGCGCCACCATCGCGACGAGCGTCGCGAGCACCGTGGTCACGTTCGACATGATCGAGGTGGCCGTGCTCGTCACGACGTTGTCGATGCCGCCGATGTCGTTCGCGATGCGCGACTGCACCTCACCCGTATGCGTGCGCGTGAAGAAGGCGAGCGACATGCGCTGGAGGTGCGAGTAGACGGCCGAGCGCAGGTCGTGCATCACCCGCTGGCCGACCGTGTTCGAGAGCCATGTCTGAGCGACGCCGATCACGCCGCCCAGTACCGAGATCGCGATCATGCCGAGTACGAGGAAGCTGAGCAGCTGCGTGTCCTTGTGCGGGATCGCGTCGTCGAGCACCGCGCGCAGGAGGAACGGGCTGATGACGCCGACCCCCGCCGCCACCACGATCAGCATCAGCAGCACCGAGAGCCGCCCGCGGTACGGGCGGAACAGGCGAGCTATGCGGTTGAGTGGAACGCGAGCCTCGGGCGGCAGCGCTGCTTCATTCGAAGCCATCCAGAGAGCGTAGTGAGGCGCGTCGCGCGCTCAGGGAAGCAGGCGCGGCATGGGGTCGACCGGCACGCCGTGGTGCCGCGTCTCGAAGTGCAGGTGCGGACCGGTGGCGCGGCCGGTCGAGCCCACGTAGCCGAGGAGCGTTCCGCCCGTCACCGACTGCCCCTTCGACGCGGCGATCGACGACAGGTGCGCGTACCAGGTCTGCCAGTGCAGCCGGTGCTGCACCACGACGAGGTTCCCGTAGCCGCCGTCGTCCCAGCCGGCCGACACGACGACCCCCACACCGGCGGCGCCGACCGGCGCGCCGGCCTTCGCGAGGAAGTCGATGCCGGTGTGCCTGCGCCCCGACACCCAGCCGAAGCCGTCGCCGATCGGCGCGTCGACCGGACGTAGAAACCGCACCGGCCCCTGCGGCGCGCCGTACGTGCGCGCCCGGGAGCGGGCGTGGCGGCGCGGGTGCTTCAACGCCCGAATCGTGGCCGGCCCCGCGATGCCGTCCGAGCGGAGACCCTGCGCTCGCTGGAAGCGGCGCACCGCCGCGCGCGTCGCGGCGCCGAAGCCGCCGTCGACCGAGCCCGGCGAGAAGCCGCGGTAGCGCAGCAGGAACTGGAGGCCGGCCACGTCCCAGCCGCGCTCGCCCTTGCGCATCACGCGGCTGCCGAGCCGGGGACGGCCGCGGCGGCCGAGCGCACGGCGCGTACGCGGACCGGCGACG
>JBJMLG010000007.1:0-3796 GCA_045805385.1 Thermoleophilaceae bacterium | reverse complement strand
TCTTCCAGCCGGGAATCGACGGCAGCGCCGGTGGCAGCAGCTCGCGCTGAAGCGTGGTTGCGATCTGCGTTCGCTCCGTGTACAGGCGCGCGTTCTCGACCGCCATCCCCGCGCGCCGGCCGAGCTCCTGCGCGAGCGCCAGGTCGTCTTCGTCGAATTGCCGGTGGGATTCGGTGTTGCCGAACGAAAGAACGCCGACCGGCCGCGTCCCGGCGAGGATCGGCACCGCCATCAGGGACTTCGTGCCCATCTGCCGCAGCAGCTCGAAGTGGCGCTCGTCGCGGGCGGCGGCGCGCAGGCGCTCTTCGGTGATGTTTCGCCTGAGCGTGGACACTCCGCTGTTGATCGCGTCGGCGCTCGCTCCATCCTCGTCGACCCGCGGCGGGTACTCGTCGCGCACCTGCCGGCCGATCTCTGCCTTGCGCTCGTTCACGTGGGCGAACGCGACGAGAGGCAGGGTGCCGTCGTCGGCGGGGAGGCCCACCGTGCACCAGTCCGCAAAGGACGGCACCGCCATGTGCGCGACCTGCTCGAGCGTCTGCGCGTAGTCGAGCGAGGATGCAAGTGCGGCGCTGGCTTCGGCGAGCAGCTGCTGGGTTCGCTGAGCCCGCTTGACGTCGGTCAGGTCCTCGATGATGTTCACGGCATAGAGGACGTTGCCGTCGCCGTCGCGCACGGCGGTGGCCTTCGTGAGGCGCCAGCGCTCGATCCCGGTGCTCTTCTCGATCACGCGGAAGAGGAGTGCGGTCGCAGGGCCGCCCTGGATGAGGTTCCGCCCGGGCAGCTCCTCGGCGGCGACAGGTGTGCCGTCCTCGTGCCGCAGCTCGTAGCGCGCGATCATGTCATCGGGGTCGTCGCGCATCATCGCTTCGGGGGCGGCATAGCCCATCAACTCCGCGGCGGCCTGGTTCGCATAGATCACGCGGCCGTTCGCATCCTGCACAGTGACCGCCTCGGCCAGCTCGGACACCACGGCATCCAGGCGGCGCTCAACGCTCTCGAGCTCGGTGAACAGGCCGGCGTTGTCGAGCGCCAGGCCGACGCGCCCCGCGAGTATCTCCGCGAAGCGGAGGTCGTCCTCGTCGTAGCGGCGCCGGTCGTTCCTGAGGGCCACGCCGAGCGCGCCGAACGACCGACCGCGCGCGCGAAGCGGCACGAAGATCACCGATCCGAGCTCGAGGGAGCGGAGCAGGGCCAGGTCCTCCTCGCCGGCGGCGATCGCGCTGAGCGCGGAGTCTGGCACCTCGCGCAGCAGCTTCGGCCGGCCGGAGGCGGCGTCGGATGTCGTGCCCGAGCGGGCGTCCGCGGTGGTCGGCTTCCGCTGAAGGAGCGCCTGCTGCACCTCGGCGCCGCCGGGGCCGTGCACCCGCGCTCCGAGGCGGCGCGGCACACCGCTGTCCTCGAGGACATCGATGGCGGCGAGGTCGGCGAAGGTTGGCACCACTCGGTCCAGGATCTCGTCGACGGCCTCGGTGAGCCGGAGCGATCCGTCCGCCACAGCCGCCACCGCGGCGAGCACTTCGAAGCGATCCATCGCCAGGGCGGCGCGGCGCCGCGCGATCGAGGTCTGCACTCCGAACAGGCCGCCACCGGCGACGATCGCCAAGCCGAGCCACCAGGCGCGGTCGAAGAAGTTGTCGTTCCACTGGCCGCTCAGGACGGCGGCCGCGAGCGCTAACAGCGCGACGGCGACCGTCTCCCCGGGTCCGGCCAGCGCGCCCACCGCGAGCGGCACGGCAACGAACGTGCCTGCGAGCGCGGCCTCCGGGCCGAGCACGATGTCGGCCGCCACGAGCGCCGCGAGGATGGCAAGTCCCGCCGCCAGCACGGCTGGGTGCTCGATGAGCAGCAGCCTCGGGCGGCGCGCTCTAGGGCTCCGGCGCTCCGCCATTGTCTGTGTGCAGCTGATCCGGGTCGTCCACGAACTCGAGCACCTCGGCGAGGCCGGCGATCTCGAACAGGCGCTGCACGGATGCCGAGCCCCGGACGAGCACCAGCCTGCCCCCGTCCGCCTTCACGCGCTCGTGCTGCTCGAGGACGAGCCTCAGACCAGCGGTGTCGATGAACTCGAGTCCGCGCAGGTCGAGGGCAACGGGCTGGCCGGGCTCGACGTGCTCCAGGAGCGCGGCCGCGAGCTTGGGCACTGTCGCGACGTCCAGTTCACCGGCCGGAACGACGAGCAGGGACCTGTCTGATCGCCGAAGTTCGACCGTGAAGTCATCAGGAAAAGCCACGCGAGTCCTCTCGGAGCGAGCGCCGGTGCGTACGTGTTCGTCGGCCCCCGGAGGCCCGGTGGCGCCAGCGCGCCCCCGCTCCCGGTTGTCTCGAGCGAGACTACGCCGTCCGCCGCACCTGCGCCACCTGCCCGAATCGGCGCAACTCCGAAACTCCGGACCACCTGGCGCGGTTTTAACCGAACAGTTGGAAGCGTCCGTGCTGAGCCGTCCCTGCGCGCCGAATCTGCCGCTCGGCCGCTCGCGCCTGCTCCGGATGCTCGGCGACGAGAAGCTGATCGAGCTCGTGCGCGAGGGGAACGATGCCGCGTTCGAGGCGCTCGTGCACCGCTACGAGGGGAAGCTGTTCGGCTTCTGCCGGCACATGCTGCGATCCGACGAGGACGCCGAGGACGTGATGCAGGACGTACTTGCGCGGGCCTACCGCGGGCTTCGCGCGCATGACCGCGAGATCGCCGCGCGGCCGTGGCTGTACCGCATCGCCCGCAACTGCTGTCTGGACCACCTCGGCCGCTCGCGCCCCGGGCAGGAACAGATCGACGAGCTCGAGATCGAGGGGGCGCTCGGCACCGCCGCGGATCAGGTGGAGCAGCGGGAGCGCCTCGAGCAGGTGATCGCCGACATCCAGGAGCTGCCCGAGAATCAGCGCACGGCGCTCACCATGCGGGAGCTCGGCGACCTGAGTTACGAGCAGGTGGCGAACGCCATGGAGACGACCGTGCCGGCGATCAAGTCGCTGCTCGTGCGCGCCCGCATGTCCCTCGCGGAAGCGGCCGAGGCCCGTGCGATGCCCTGCGGCGACGCGCGCGCGGAGATCGAGAACGGCCGACGCCTCTCCGGCGCGATCCGGCGCCACGCCGACGTCTGCGAGCTCTGCGGGGCGGCCGCACGTCGCAGCCGCAGGCGGCCTGCTGCCGCGGCGCTGCTGCCGCTGCTGCCGATTGGAGTGATGCGCCGTGCCGCCGAGCTGCTTGGCATCACCCCGGGAGCGGGCGGCGACGCGGTCACGAACGGCCTCGCCGGGGCGAAGGTGGCGGTGATCGCCGGCGCCGCCATCGCGACCGCCGCGCCGCAGGTGGCGCATCACGTGCACCACGCGCACAGGGCTCCGCTTGCGCAGGCCGCCGCTGCTCCTGCGCCGGCACAGGTCCGGACGGCGACGGTTCCGCGCCCCGCCCCGCCGGTGAGCCGGCCACAGGCTCAGCCGGTGCGGCCCGCCGCGTCGACCGCTCCAGCTCAGCCGGTCGAGCGGCCGGCGGCGACGGACCCCGCGGCCGAGCCGGCACCGCCCGTCGATTCGCCGGGGGCCGGCCGCTCTCCGCAGCCGGAAACCGGCGCGAGCCCGGCGCCGACGTCGGGCGCGGACGCGGGAGACGGAGCCGCCGCGCCGGTCACGGCGACTCAGGGCACCCAAACGTCACCGCCGGATCCCGCCTCGGCGACAGGCTGACACCCCGTCGGGGGAAGACAGGCGCGCGCCAACTTGTGTGCGCGCGCCGTACAAGCGATTGCAGAAGTGCTTCTCGGGTAGCGACGGCGCGATGAAGGTCCTGGGGATCAAC
>JBJMLG010000006.1:0-6806 GCA_045805385.1 Thermoleophilaceae bacterium | reverse complement strand
GGTGAGGTGCGCGTGCTGCTCCTCAACACAGATCGCGAGGAGCCGTTCGATATCGGCGTGGGCGACCGCATCGCGCAGCTCGTGTTGGTGCAGTTTGCGGGCGAGGAGATCGTGGAGGTCGAGTCGCTCGACGAGACCGTCCGGGGTGCCGGCGGCTTCGGCTCCAGCGGACGCTGAGCGCAGCTACTGGGCGGCGCGCGAAGCCCGGCCGAGCGCGTGCGGCGAGGGAAACATGCTGAAGTTGTCGGCGATCCCAGTGATCGAGAGCGTGCGCAGCACTGATCCGTCGGCGCACACCACATGGAACCGGTGGCCGCGTCGGCGAAGCCGCCGTTGCGCGTTGATCATGAGTGCGATGCCGGTCGAGTCGATGAAGCCGACTCGGCAAAGGTCTAGTGCCACGTCCTTTTCGCCCGAGAGCGCTGCGCGCTGAAGCGCTTCACGCAGCGGTGGGCATGTAAAAAGGTCGATTTCGCCCCGAGCGAGTATCCAGAGGACGCCGTCCTCCACTCGCTCGTCGACATGCAGCTCCTGAGTCATTACGCTGGCTCCCTCGATTTCCGGCGCGGGCGCAGTCTACGACTGTTTCGCAAGTAATGCAGCCGGTAAGCGGTAGGCTGGCCACGAACCGCCATGCCGAGGACAGCCCAGCACGCAGTGGGCCTCACGAACGCTCAGCGCGTCGGCGATCTTCTGCGGGCCACGGCCGAGGCGGGTACGCGCACACCCGAGGCGGCCGCGCTCTTCCTCGACGGGATGGACGCGGAGGTGGTGTTCGATCCCACGCGCGTGTGGCCGGACGCCACCGTGTACAGGGGGCGCGACGGCGTGCGCCAGTTCTTCGACCGCTGGCTGCGCGGCTGGGAGGAGTACCGGCACGACGTGATCGAGGTGCTCGAGGCCGGCAGCTACGTGGTAGTTGTCCTGCACGAGCACGGCCGGGCGCGCGCGAGCGGGATCGAGGTGGACCACGTGTTCGCGCAGCTCTGGCAGCTGCACGACGGCAAGGTCACGAGCTGGCGCGCCTACCGGACGAAGCAGGAGGCGCTCGAGGCCGCGGGGGTGCGGCGCTAGGCGACGCCGGCGGCGCGCCTCGCGCTGAGGTGCGCGGCCTCTTCCATCGTGTCGTCCAGCCGCTCGAGCTCGATCCCGAGCGCAATCTCGATCAGGCGGTCCGCCAGCCACACGTTCTTCGGCAGCAGGGGCCCGTGGAGGTAGGTGCCGATCACGTTGTCGCGCTGCACGCCCTCGAAGCTGTCCTTGCCGTTGTTGCCGAAGCCGTTCAGCACGCGCCCGAGCGGCCGTTCGCCGGCGCCGAGGTAGGTCCGGCCGCCATGGTTCTCGAAGCCGGCGACGATTCGCGGCCCGGTGCCGAGGTCGGTCTCGATCGCGCAGTTGCCGATCAGCCGCGGACCCTCCTCGCGGACGGTGTAGAGGTCGACCAGACCGATCCCGGGGAGCTCCTGGCCGCCCAGGTGGTAGCTGTGGCCGAGCAGCTGGTAGCCGCCGCAGACGGCCAGAACCACAGCTCCGCGCGCGGCCGCCTCGTGAAGGGCGTCTCGCTTCGTGTCGACCATGTCCTGGGCCACGAGGGCCTGGTCGCGGTCCTGGCCGCCGCCCATGTAGAAGAGATCGGCCGCGGCGGGGTCGAGCGGCTCGCCCATCCCCGAGGCGGAGACCTCGAATCCCAGCCCGCGCCACTCGCAACGCGCGCGCAGCACCGCGATGTTGCCGCGGTCGGCGTAGATGTTCATCAGATCCGGATACAGGGCGCACACGCGCAACGTCTCGCTCATCGCGCCTCCAGGATGACAACCGTGCTGCCCACGTAGCCGTCGCTCTCCGGCACACGCCGGGGCCGAAGCGCCGTGAATCCCGCGCTCTCGGCCTCGTGCTCGAGCGTTTCAGGCGCGAGCGAGTCGAGGCGGATCGTGGCGGCGGTCTCGATCAGCGAGCCATCGGGGCCGGCGGCCTGGCGCACGCGGTCGATCGCTGTCGCGCCGCGCTCCGGCCGCACCGCGACGGGCGTGCTCGAGAAGACCCAGCCGTAGAGCTCGAGCGTGTCGGGCAGCGGCGGGAGGGCGTCCTCGGGGGCGATGTCCTCGAACGGGTCCGCGAGCGCCGCAGCGAACACGGCGCCCGGCTGAAGGTGACGGCGCACCGCGTCGAGCATCTGCGCACGACCGCGTTCGCCGCCGAGAAGCTGCATCACCTGCATTGGCGCTATCGCGAGCGCAAAGCGGCGACGGAGGTCGAAGGAGCGGGCGTCCGCCACGTCGGCGCGCACCCGCAGGCCGCGCTCGCGCGCCCGGGCCGCCAGCGCGCGCACGAGCGCGGGATCGCTGTCGAGCCCGGTCACCTCGTGGCCGAACGCGGCGAGCTCGAGCGCCACCCGCCCGCTTCCGCAGCCGATGTCGAGCAGCGGGCCGGGGTACTCGCGTGCCAGCTCTCGCCACACCGGCAGGTCCACGGTGTAAGCGGCGCACTCGGTGTCGTGCCAGGCGACAACCCCCTCGAGCCCGGCGGGCAGCGCGCTCACTCCGACCACCGCCGGGCGACACCGCGCTGAGCGAGCAGGTCGCGCAGGTCGAGCAGCGCGGTATAGGTCGGAAGCGCGTACAGGACGCCCTCCGCATCCGCCACGGCGGCGTCGAGCGAGCGAGCCAGGTCGCGGTCGGTGCGGATCGGCGCCGCCACGCCCGCGTACTTGAGCCGCAGCGCCATCTCCTCGGCGCGCGTGCCCGAGCACGTCACGCGCCGCAGTCGCGGAGCGATCAGCTCGAAGTCGGCGTCCCACACCCAGGAGATGTCCCGCCCGTCGGCGATCCGGTCGTTCAGCGCGATCCAGAGGTCGAGCTGCCCGTCCTCGAGCGCGAGCGTGCGCAGCACCTCGTTGGCGCCTGCCGGGTTCTTCACGAGCAAGATCAGCAGCTCGTGCCCGGAGAGCTCGATGCGCTCGACGCGCCCGAATGCCCCTGCGAAGGACTCGAGTCCTGCCTTCACGCCGGCCGGCGAGACGCCGAGCTCGAGCGCGGCCGTGGTCGCCGCGAGCGCGTTGTAGACGTTGTAGAGGCCCGGCAGCGGCAGCTCCAGCTCGAGCGGCCCCTGTGGAGTGCGCATGTGGACGCGCGAGCCGCGCATGCCGTCGAGCTCGACACGGGTCGCCGCGACCGACGGCTCGGGGCGCCGGCGGCCGCAGTTCGGGCAGTGGTAGCGGCCCATGTGAGCGAGGTAGACCGCGTCGTAGACGTACTCGTGGCCGCAGTTGCGACAGCGCTTCGAGTCCGACGCGTGCTCGAGCTCGGCGAGAGAGTGGGAGTCGTCCTCCATGCCGAAGTAGACGACGCTCTCGCGGTCGCGGCCGAGGTCGGCAACGAGCGGGTCGTCGGCGTTCAGGACGAACCGCGCCCGCCCGGCGCGCTCGGCCACCACCGCGGCCCAGCGGTCGGCGATGAGGTCGAGCTCGCCGTAGCGGTCGAGCTGGTCGCGGAAGAGGTTCGACAGGAGTAAGAGCTGCGGGTCGAGGGCGCGCGCCATCTCGGGCAGCCAGAACTCGTCGACCTCGAACAGGCCGAGCTGGTCGCGCCGCGCGTCGGCCTCGAGCAGCGCGGTGGCGATGCCCCAGTTCATGTTCGAGCCGGCGCGGTTGTGCACGAGGTCGCGCCCCGCGCGCTCGAGCGCCGAGGACAGCATCGAGGCGGTGGTGGTCTTGCCGTTCGTGGCGGACACGAGCACCGAGCCGCCGGCGAGCCGCTCACCCAGGCGGTCGATCGCCTTCGGCTCCATGCGCAGCAGCACACGGCCCGGCAGCGTGGTGCCGCCGCGCCGCGCGACCCGGCTGAGCGCCTTGCTGGCGCGGGCTGCCGCGACTCCTGGGCCAAGCATCAGGATGCAGGCACCAGCACGCGCAGGCTGCGGCGATCGACCGTGACGGTGACTGGCAGCTCGGCGATCGGGTCGCCGTCGGCGTACACCGTGAACGGACGGTCGGCCTCGACGCGCACGGCGGTTCCCTTGGACCAGTGCGCGAAGGGCGAGTTCGCGTGCTCGCCCTTGAAGACCTTGGGCAGATCCCGCAGCACCTTCAGCTTTGGATGCGCCGAGACGGCGAGCACGTCGAGCTGGCCGTCGTCGAGCTCCGCGTGGGGCACGAGATACATGCCGCCGCCGTACGCCTTGGAGTTGGCGACGGCGACGCTGTAGCCGCTCACGTGCTGGGGCTCGCCGCCGTCGACGGTGACCGTGAACGACGCGTCGTGCCATTGCGCGAGCGCCTTCAGGGCGGCGTACAGGTACACCAGGTTGCCCTTCACGAGCTTGGCCTCGTTGGCGATGCGGTTCGCGTCCGAGTCGAAGCCGAGGCTGGCGATGCCCACGAACGGCGCGCCGTTGGCCTCAGCCACGTCGATCATGCGCTCCTCGCCGTCGAGCGCCACCCGTGCCGCCTCACGCGGGTCGGTCGGAATCCCGAGCACCCGCGCGAGGTCGTTGCCACGCCCGCCCGGCACGATCGCGAGGCGGCCGTCGGTGTGGCGCAGCGCGCCCGCGAGGCAGCCCACCAGGCCGTCGCCGCCGATCGCGACCACGGTCTCACCGGCGCCCGCAGCCTCGAGCGCCTCGTCGCGCGCGTGCACGAGGCCGCGGGTCTGCAGCACGCGGTACTCCACTCCGCGGGCGTCGAACTCGCGGATCGCAGGGGTGAGCGCCCGCACGGCTCGGCCGCCCGCGGCCGCCGGGTTCACGAACAGCGCGAGGCGGGGCGTCACTCGGCGGCCGCCAGCCGTGCCGCGCGGGCGGCGGCGAAGTCGCCGCGCTCCCGGCCGCGAAGCTCGCTTCCCTCTTCGTACTTCTCGATCGTTGCGCTGGCCAGCACGCCGTCCCCGACGAGCCGCTCGCAGTGAATGTCCTCGGGGTACTCCGGGTCGAGCGTGATCAGCACGTCCTGCTCCACGCTGTGCCAAGGCTCGTCCGTGATCCGCTCGGAGGCGACGAGCGTCTGGTCCGGCCTGATGAGCCAGTGCAGCTCGAAGATCCCGAGCCTGTACGCGTAGAGGCGGTCGCCGTCCGAGAAGAGGAAGTTCAGGCCGCTGAACGGAGAGCTGCCGATCGCGAAGGTGACCGCGCGGCGAAGCGAGCGGACCACGTCGCCGTCGTCGAAGTCGCGCATGAGCAGGTTGAAGAAGTGCTCCGAGTCCGTCTCGCCGGCGGGCGGCATCACCCCCGGCTCGAGCAGGCGCGAGAAGTGGAGGATCGTCCCGTTGTGGCAGAACGAGTAGCTGCCGAGCGTGAACGGGTGCGTGTTCTCGGGCGTCAGGCCGCCCATCGTCGCGCGGCGAACGTGCACGTTGAAGATGCGCGCGTGCTTTTCGGTCGCGTCGAGGAACGCCCCGTCGGCGTGGGCGGCGTCCGGGAAGCGGGCGAGGGCGGGGTCCTCACCGTCGCCGTGCGCGTACGCGGCCATGCCCCAGCCCGAGTCGTGCTCCTGCGACTGCCGGATCATCGGGTTCGGCGCCTCGACCAGCTCGTGCCGGAGCGAGACCGGCGTACGGGCTACGCAGCCGAGAATGCGGCACATGGGGGTGACTTCCGGTCGCTCACGCCTTGAAGTCTAAAAGCGACCGGAAGGCGGAGGATGGACACACCCAAGAGGATCTGGTGGGCGCGCCCGCGCAAGCTCTGCGCACTCGAGCGACCGGGCGGCGGCGGACGCAGCCACCGGCCCGAGCGCCGGGCGGCCGAGATCGAGTATCTGCGCGCGAGTGGAGTGCGGCTCGTGATCTCGACGATGGCCACGCGGCACAACCTGCCGGACTACGACGCCGAGGGGCTCGACTGGCACCACGTGCCGGTTCCGGGATGGGCGGAGGCGGAGCGCGCGCTCGACGAGCTGCTACCGCTGCTCCGGCGCGAGCTGAAGAAGCGCGGTGCCGTCGCGATCCACGGCAACCGGCGCACGGACTTCGTCGCAGCGGTCTGCGCCGCGCACCTGCACGATGCCCGGGGCCTCGATCCGGCGGACGGCCTGGCCGCCGCGGCCGAGGCGGGTCTCACGGTGAGCGAGGAAGCGGCGACGCTGCTGGGCGTGCCCTACGCCGACTTGGTCCAGCCGCGCTCAGCCATGGCGGCTTCCACCTCTTCGGGCCTGTCCGTGACCACGTAGGCATCCACCATCGCGCCGTCGGTGTTGATCGTGATCGAGAGACCCGAGTCCGTGCGGCGCACCTTGGAGATCGGCGCCACCGGCCGGCCGGATCCCATGCGGGGCGTGATCCGGCCGGTCGCCACGCGGTGCACGCCGTCGAGCGCGGCCAGACCGTCCAGCAGGCGGCGGTAGCCCTTCTTCGAGGAGTGCTTGTGGTGGGTCTTGCGTGGCATGGGGTGCGGCGTTTGAACCGCAGGCACTAAGGATGGCGGGTCCGGTCAGGCACCTCGGATGCAGCTCATGCGCGCGCGAGCGTCGTCACTTGTTGCTCACTATGGGAAGGAAGTGACGACGTTTGCCCGGTCAGCCACTCTGGACCAGCGCGCCGAGGCTCTCCGCCACGGCTACCGGCCGGGGCTGATCCTTCGGGCGCCGCCGTGCCTCCTCCGCCTCCTCGGGTGTGGTGTGCCCCGTCAGCACAAGTGCAGAGTCGAGGTGCGCGGCCGCGGCCGCCGCGATGTCGGTGTCCAGACGGTCGCCCACCACGAGCGTGCGGCCCTCGCCGAGACGGTCGATCGCCGTGATCATCACCTGCGGCTCGGGCTTGCCCACGATCGCTGCGGTGCGTCCGGTCACGTACTCGACGGCCACGACGATCGCGCCG
>JBJMLG010000005.1:0-10408 GCA_045805385.1 Thermoleophilaceae bacterium | reverse complement strand
CGGGCGCGCGCGGCATCCTGCACGGCTCGCTGTCCGCGGTGCTTCATGACGACGAGGGCCAGATTCTCGAAGCGCACTCGATCTCGGCGGGCCTCGACTATCCAGGCTCCGGGCCCGAGCACGCGTTCCTGCGCGACTCGCGACGCGCCCGCTACGAGGCCGTCACGGACGACCAGGCGCTCGACGCGTTCCGGTTGCTCGCGCGGCTCGAGGGGATCATCCCGGCGCTCGAGTCCTCGCACGCGCTCGCGTGGCTACTCGCGAACCGCGGCTCGGAGCTCGATGCGCTCACGCTGTCGGGGCGGGGCGACAAGGACCTCGCCGAGGTGCTCGAGCGTGGCTGACGTGTCGGCGCCCGCGGGCGCCGAGCGGATAGCGGCCGCGTTCACAACCCACGGCAAGCGCGCGGCCCTGATGCCGTACCTGATGGGCGGCTTCCCGAGCATCGAGGACTCGCTCGCGGTGGGCGAGGCGTGTGCCGACGCCGGGGCCGACCTGGTCGAGCTCGGCGTGCCGTTCTCTGACCCGCTCGCCGACGGGCCGGTCATTCACGCCGCTGCCACCGACGCGCTCGCAGCGGGCGCGACCGTCGACGCGGTGCTCGGCGTGTGCGAGTCGCTGTCCCGGCGCCTGCCGGTCGTGCTGATGATCTACGCGAATCCGGTACTGCAGCACGGGGCGGAGGCGTTCGTACAGCGCGCCGCGGACGCGGGCGCAGCGGGGCTGATCGTGCCGGACCTGCCGCACTCGGAGGCCGACGAGCTGCGCGGCGCCTGCGACGCCGCAGGCATCGCCCTCGTGCCGCTCGTCGCGCCGACGACCACCGACGAGCGTCTTGAGGCGATCGCGGCCGACGCGCGCGGGTTCATCTACACCGTGTCGCTCGCCGGCACCACCGGCGAGCGTTCCGAGCTACCGCCGGGGCTCGAGGACACGGTGCGTCGCGTCCGCTCGGTGGCCACTTTGCCGGTCGCCGTCGGGTTCGGCATCTCGACCGGCGAGCAGGCGCGGCAGGTCGCCGAGGTGGCCGACGGCGTCATCGTCGGCAGCCGCGTGGTGCGCGCGGCGGGCGAGGGTGGCGCGACGGCGGTGCGCGAGGTCGTGGCCGAGCTGGCCGCCGGCCTCGCTGCCGACTGACGCACCTTCGCGCTGATCGCTAGTCTGCCGGGCCGCATGGCAGTGCTCGTCCTATTCGTGCTGGGCCTGGTGATCTGGATAGTGGGCTGGTCGATCACCGGGAACGGCTTCGACTTCTTCATGATCACTCTGTTCCTGCTCGTGGTCGGCGCGGCCATCCACATCACCGCGCCGTTCGTGCGGAAGCTGCTCGGGCACGAGCCTGAGCCCCTGGATTAGCCGCGCGCCGGATTACGATGGTCGTGCCGTGGGCTCGACCACGAAACGCGACTCCTGGGATTCAGATCCGCTCTGGGGCGACGCCCGCGAGCGCGTGCGCGGCGAGGTGCAGGCGGCCTTCAAGCCGAAGCCGCAGACCTGCCCGCAGTGCGGCCGGACGGAGGAGACGGCGGCGCGCAACTGCCCTCACTGTGGGGCGTCCTACGTGTTCACCCAGCAGCGCGGCCTGTCGAGGCGGGCGCGCCTCGCGCTCGGCGCGTCCATCACGTTGCTGGTGGTCGGGATCACCGGCGCGCTGATCATCTTCGTGCCGAAGATCGGCGACTCGAAGCGCGAGAACGCCGCGCGCGACCGCGCGGCCGAGGCGGCGTTCGTGAAGGGCGAGACCGCGCGGCTCACGCGCGACCAGGCCCCGCGCCGCGCGCGGTCGAATGCCGCCGCACCGTCTGCCGTGCTGGCCGACCTCGAGCGCTCGATCACCGGGGACGCGAAGGCGCGTCGGGCGGCGGGCACGTTGCGCGTGCCGGTGAAGAGCGTGCAATGCACCCGCGTCGCTACCGGGCCGCTCGCCACGGGGCCGCGGGGCGGCTATGACTGCCTCGCGGTCACGAGCTACGTCAGGTCGAACGGCGACAACCAGGCCGGCACCCTGGGCTACCCGTTCTGGGCCGTGGTCGACTTCAAGAACCGCACCTACACCTGGTGCAAGGTGAACCGGAAGCCCGGCGAGCGGGGCGTGCAGTCGAAGGAGCCGATCGTGCCCGTCGCGCCGGCCTGCCAGATCAAGCCGAACGACTAGGGCCGGCGCGCGCCGGACTGGGCCCACGGTGCGCTCGTGGCGGACTTGTAGGGGCTATAGCACCTAAAAGTGCGCCACCATCGACCGCCAGATCAGGGCTGCGCGAACGCTCCGCGCCTCAGCCGAAGAACGCCTCGGCCAGCTCGAGCTCCTCGGGCGGCACCGTGTGCAGCTCCCGCACCGCATCCTCGAGCGCCACCAGCTCGATCTTCATCGCGTGCAGCGCCGGCATCATGCCCCAGGCGCGGTCGTGCGCGGCGTCGATCGCCGCGACGCCGAAGCGCGTGGCGAGCACGCGGTCGAAGGCCGTCGGCGTGCCGCCGCGCTGGATGTGACCGAGCACGGTCGTGCGAGTCTCGAAGCCGGTCCGGCTCTCGATCTCGTGCTCGAGCCGCTGCCCGATCCCGCCGAGCCGCATGTGGCCGAACTCGTCGAGGTTGCCGCCCACGTGCTCCATCGTCCCCTCCATCGGTGTCGCGCCCTCGGCCACCACGACGATCGCGAAGTAGCGGCCGCGGGCGTGCCTGCGCCGAATCAGGTTGCAGACCTGCTCGATGTCGAACGGCTTTTCGGGGATGAGGATCACGTCGGCGCCGCCGGCCAGCCCCGAGTACAGCGCGATCCAGCCGGCGTGCCGTCCCATCACCTCCACCACGAGGTTTCGGTGGTGCGACTCCGCGGTCGTATGCAGCCGGTCGATCGCCTCTGTCGCCACCTGCACGGCTGTGTCGAAGCCGAAGGTCAGGTCGGTCGCGCCGAGGTCGTTGTCGATCGTCTTCGGCACGCCCAGCACCGGCAGGCCGGCATCGTGCAGCTTCGCAGCGGCGCCCAGCGTGTCCTCGCCGCCGATAGCGATCAGCCCGTCGAGGCGCTGCGCCGCCAGGCTCTCCCTGATGCGGTCGACGCCGTCCTCGCGCTTGAACGGGTTCGTGCGCGAGGATCCGAGGATCGTGCCGCCGCGCGGCAGGATGCCGCGCACGGACTCGATTGTCAGATCCTCCGCGTCGCCCTCGATCGGCCCGCGCCAGCCGTCGCGGAAGCCGACGATCTCGTGGCCGTAGTGGTCGATGCCCTTTCGAACGATCGCCCGGATGACCGCGTTGAGACCGGGGCAGTCGCCGCCCCCCGTGAGCACGCCCACGCGCACGCCGCGCAACATACCGAGTGCGCGGCGTCCGCTTAGCGAACCCCCACCAAACCCGCTTTGCAGAGCCGCATTAAGGCAGCGTTAGCCGGTGTGTGACGCGGTTGTCATGGATCCGCGCGCGAGAGTAGGATGCCCGCCGTTCAGCGCAATAGCTGGTCACCAGAGGAGGGAAACTGTTGCGAGGACGTTTAGCGGTAACCGGTTGCCTCGCGGTATCTGCCGCTGTCGGTCTCGCCGCCTGCGGCGGCGGGAGCAGCAGCGGTGGCGGGGGGACCGCTTCGGGCAGCACGCTCAACATCTACTCGAGCCTGCCGCTCCAGGGCGCATCCCGCCCGCAGTCGGAAGCACTGGTCAACGGCATCAAGTTGGCCATCAAGCAGGCCAACAACAAGGCTGGCAAGTTCTCGGTCAAGTACACGTCACTTGACGACTCCACGGCTCAGGCCGGCAAGTGGGATCCGGGCCAGGTGTCCTCGAACGCCCGCAAGGCTGCTCAGGACAAGTCCACGATCCTGTACCTCGGCGAGTTCAACTCGGGCGCGAGCGCGATCTCGATCCCGATCCTGAACCGCGCCGGCATCGGCCAGATCAGCCCGTCGAACACGGCTGTGGGTCTCACGGCCGACGTTCCCGGCGCGGAGCCGGGCGAGCCGGCCAAGTACTACCCGACGGGCAAGCGCACGTACGTGCGCGTCGTCCCGAAGGACACGATCCAGGGGGCGGCTCTCGCCACGGTCATGAAGGACGAGGGCTGCAAGAAGCCCTACATCCTCAATGACAAGGAGGTGTACGGCCAGGGCATCGGCAAGAACACGCAGAACTCCCTGAAGACGGCCGGCATCCCCGCGCTTGCAAACGAGGGCTGGGACCCGAAGGCTCCGAACTATCGCTCGGTTGCCTCGAAGATCTCCGCCAAGAGCGCGGACTGCGTGCTCGTGGCCGGCATCACGGACAACAATGGGGTCCAGCTCACCAAGGACCTCGCGGCCGGCGTGCCGAACGCGAAGATCTACGGTCCTGACGGAGTCTGCGAGTCCGCCTGGGTCGACCCGAAGAAGGGCGGCTTCCCGACGAGCATCGACAGCAAGGTCGAGTGCACCGTCGCGACGCTGGATCCGAACAGCTACCCGCCGGAGGGCAAGAAGTTCTTCACGGACTACAAGGCCACCTACGGGGACTCGAACCCGGATCCGTACGCCGTCTACGGCTACGAGACGATGGCTCTGGCGCTCGACGCGATCAAGCGCGCCGGCGCCAAGGGCAACAACCGCCAGGCCGTGATCAACTCGCTGTTCGCCACCAAGGACCGCAAGAGCGTCCTCGGTACGTACAGCATCGACAAGAACGGTGACACGAGCGTTACCGACTACGGCCTGTACACGATCAAGAACGGTCAGCTCTCATTCGACCGGGTCATCAAGGCCAAGGGGGCTTCCGCCTAGGCCTGATCAGGAGCATGATGGGAGGCGGACGGGAAGCACCTTCCCGTCCGCCTCAAGCTCTGATAGACCTCCGCCAGCTTGGAAGCAGCTTCAGTTCCCGTAAGGACCTCGCGGACCGCACCGGTAGCGGCACTGCGCACGTTCCTTTCCCGCTACGGGCTCATCCTCGTCCTTCTCGCGCTGCCGGTCTTCTACGGCGTCAAGGACCTGAGCGCCGATGGCAACCTCACCCACCTCGGCGAGAACCTGAAGGACGGGATCTCGAACGGCGCGATCTGGGCGCTCGTCGCGATCGGCTACACGCTGGTCTACGGCATCATCGAGCTGATCAACTTCGCCCACGGCGACGTGTTCATGATCGGCTCGTTCGTCAGCTTCAGCTTCTGGAGCACGATCGGCCTCACGCTCGTCTCGGGGGGCGCGGGCCTCTTCTTCGGGCTCCTCATCACCCTCGTGATCGCGATGCTCGCCTGCGGCGTGCTCAACGTGCTCATAGAGCGCGTCGCCTATAGACCGCTGCGCAACGCACCCAAGCTCGCGCCGCTCATCACGGCGGTCGGGTTCTCGTTCATCCTCCAGAACGTCGGCCTCGAGTGGCTCGGCGGCTCGCAGCGCGGCGTGGACGACCTGATCAAGGCCCAGAAGGTGTTCTTCACGATCGGCGGCGTGCACATCACACACGCGGACGTGCTCGCGGTGGCGGTCACGGCTCCGCTCGTCGCGCTGCTCGCCTGGTTCGTCACCAAGACGCGGCTCGGCAAGGCCATGCGCGCGACTGCGCAGGAGCCCGAGGCCGCGCGCCTGATGGGCGTGAACGTGGACACCACGATCTCGCTCACGTTCCTGCTCGGCGGCATCATGGCCGGCGCCGCGGGACTCATCTACGCGCTCTACCAGACCACGATCTGGTTCTTCCAGGGCTTCCAGGCGGGCCTGATCGCGTTCACCGCCGCCGTGATGGGCGGCATCGGGAACATCCAGGGCGCGGTGCTCGGCGGCCTGATCATCGGCTGCATCCAGCAGATCTCCGACAACCGAATCGGCGGACAGTGGACTCCGGCGATCGTGTTCGCCTATCTGGTGCTGATCATGGTCTTCAAGCCGCAGGGCCTGCTCGGCGAGGAGACGAGGGAGGCCGGATGAGCGCGATCGCGGCGGGCTGGCGCGACTCGCGCGAGCGCTTCAGCCAGCTGCCGCGCCGGACGGTGTGGGCGATCGGCGCCGTGGTCCTGCTGCTCCTGATCCTGCTGCCGTTCGCGTACCAGCCGGCGAGCGGCTTCATCGACGACTGCGTCACCGCCCTGGCCTACGTGGTGATGGCGCTCGGCCTGAACATCGTGGTCGGCTTCGCGGGCCTGCTCGACCTCGGCTACGTCGCCTTCTACGCGATCGGCGCATACGTGATCGGCTGGTACGGCTCCGGGTTCTTCGCCTCCATCAACGGCGGCAAGGGCTTCCACTTCGTGGCCGAGTCCGCGAGTCACCTGCCCGGCATCCACCTCAACTTCCTCTTCATCCTGGTGATCGCGGGCCTGTTCGCGGCGCTGGCGGGCATCGTCATCGGCCTCCCGACGCTGCGTCTGCGCGGCGACTACATCGCCATCGTCACGCTCGCCTTCGGCGAGATCACGCGCGTCTTCGCGATCAACGGCTCGGACATCCATCCGTTCGGGAAGAACTACCCGCTCACGCTGGGCCGCCAGGGCATCACCCCGATCGATCCGATCGACCTGCCCGGCGTGAAGGCCTTCGACCCCTTGAACCTGAGGCCCTGGTACTGGTTCGGCCTGGCGCTCGTTCTGCTGGTGCTGTTCGTGAACTTCCGCCTGCGTGATTCGCGCCTCGGCCGCGCGTGGATCGCGCTGCGCGAGGACGAGGTGGCGGCGGCCAGCATGGGTGTGCCGCTCGTGAAGACCAAGCTGATGGCCTACGCCACCGGCGCTGCCTTCGGCGGCATGGCGGGGGCCTTCCTCGCGTCGTACCAGAACACCGTGAACGCGGACCAGTTCGAGTTCTCGTTCTCGATCTTCGTGCTCGCGATGGTGATCCTCGGCGGGCTCGGCTCGATCTGGGGTGTCGTGCTCGGCGCCGTCGCGCTGTCGTTCATCAACAGCCGCCTGATCCCGGACGTGCTGAACGGCGTGCCGCACAGGATCGGCCTGAACTTCGACCTCACCGAGCTGAGCTTCGGGATCTTCGGCTTCCTGCTCGTGATCATGATGGTGCTCAAACCCGAGGGCCTTCTGCCCGAGCGACGAAGGCAGATCGAGTTCGAGGAAGGCGTGGGCGCGGACGAGTCGCTGTATGAGGCGCGCGCGTGACGGACAGCGCCGCCACCTCGCAGCCGGACCCGGCGGCGCCCGCCCAAGCTAACGGCGCGAACGGCGAATCGGCCCTGATCCTGCAGGCGCTCGGGGTCGGCAAGGTGTTCGGCGGCCTCGTGGCCGTCGACGACGTCGACTTCGAGATCCCTCGCCACTCGATCGTCTCGATCATCGGCCCGAACGGCGCCGGCAAGACCACCTTCTTCAACATGCTCACCGGGCTCTACAAGCCGAGTTCCGGCCGGGTCGCGTTCGAAGACGTGGACATCACCGGAAGGCGCCCGGACAAGATCACCGCGCTCGGCGTGGCGCGCACGTTCCAGAACATCCGCCTGTTCGCGACTATGAGCGCGCTCGAGAACGTGATGGTCGGTCAGCACGCGCGCATGCGCGCCGGCCTGTTCGGCTCGATCCTGCGACTGCCGCGGGTGAGGCATGAGGAGGCGCACGTGGAGGAGCACGGGCGGGAGATGCTCACCTATGTGGGCCTGCGCCCGGGGTTGCACGACCAGATGGCGGCGAACCTCTCCTACGGCGACCAGCGCCGGGTGGAGATCGCACGCGCGCTCGCGTCCGACCCGAAGCTGCTTCTGCTCGACGAGCCCACGGCCGGGATGAACCCGAACGAGTCGGCACGCCTCACCGAGTTCATGGAGACCCTGCGCACCGATCGCGGCCTCACGATCCTGCTGATCGAGCACGACATGAAGGTGGTCATGGGCGTGTCCGACCGGATCACCGTGCTCGACCACGGCGAGAAGATCGCCGAGGGCCAGCCGCAGGAGGTCCGCCAGGACAAGCGTGTGGTCGAGGCGTATCTCGGCAAGCAGGAGGGCCAGTAGCCGTGGCGATGCTCGAGGTCGACAGCATCCACACCTTCTACGGCAACATCGAGGCGCTCAAGGGCATCTCCCTCGAGGTGAACGAGGGCGAGGTTGTCACGCTGATCGGCTCGAACGGCGCCGGCAAGTCCACCACGCTGCGCTCGATCTCGGGGCTCAGCCCGCCGCGCGAGGGCTCGATCCGTTTCGAGGGTCAGGAGATCGGCGAGACGCCCCCGCAGGACATCGTGCGCCGCGGCATCTCGCAGTCGCCCGAGGGCCGCAAGTGCTTCCCGCGCATGTCCGTGCGCGAGAACCTCGAGCTCGGGGCGTATCTCCGCAGGGATGCACGTATCACCGACGACCTCGGCCGCGTGTTCGACCTGTTCCCCCGCCTCAAGGAGCGTGAGAAGCAGAAGGCGGGCACCATGTCCGGCGGCGAGCAGCAGATGCTCGCGATCGGCCGAGCGCTGATGGCCAACCCGAAGCTGCTGCTCCTCGACGAGCCGTCGATGGGCTTGGCCCCGGTGCTCGTCGACCGCATCTACGAGACGATCGCCGAGATCAACAAGCAGGGCACCACGATCCTGCTCGTGGAGCAGAATGCGAACTACGCGCTCGACGTTTCGACCCGCGCGTATGTGCTCGAGACTGGGACCATCGCCCTGTCAGACAACTCGGCGTCCCTTCGGGAGAACCCCGAGGTGCAGAGGGCGTACCTGGGCACATGACGCTCGTCTTCGCACTGCTCGGCGCCAAGGCGCTCTATCTCACGTACGTGTGGCTGCTGTCGGCGATCGCGGCTTCGTGGCTCTCGGACCGCAAGGGCTATGGCACCAAGCCCGGCCTTGCGAGCGGCTTGCTGCTCACGGTCGTGGGCGTCGTGATCTGGCTGGTCTTCCCGGCGCGCGCCAACTCGCCGTGGAAGGTGCAGGGGCCGATCCCCAGGCGCGGCGGCCAGACGGTTGCGCAGGCGCGCGCCGCGCGGCACGCGGGCGAGTCGGACGAGCAGCGCTAGCCCACGAGAATCTCGCCACCGCGGTCGGGCACGACCACGAGCAGGCTGCGGCGGGAGCGCTCGGGCTCGGGGTCGACCGGCCGGAACGTGAGGTCGGCCGCAACGCGCAGCACCTCGCGCAGCTCCATCTCGGCGAACGGCGCGCCGGCGCAGCGGCGCACCCCGCCGCCGAACGGTATGAACGACATCGGATTGGGCTGCGGTTCCTCCAGCCAGCGCTCGGGGCGAAACGCGGACGCCTGCGGCCATAGGTCCTCGCGACGGAGCGCCAGCCAGATGCAGGCGGCCACCTGCACGCCCGCGGGAATCCATCGGCCGGCGATCTGCACAGGCTCGAGCAGCAGACGCGGCGCGATGGTCAGCGCCGGGCGGATCCGGAGCACCTCCTTCACCACGGCGTCGAGGTAGGCCGGATCGCCCTCGCGCATGCGCGCGACGACCTGAGGGTGGCGCGCCAGTCGCTCGAACGCCCACGCAAGCGTGGCCGCCGATGTGTCGTGGCCGCCCATGAGCAGGGCGACCAGTTCGTCGCGCAGGTGGCGGTCGCTCGGCGGGTTGCCGTTCGCGTCGCGCTGCTCGAGCAGCATGTCGAGCACCGAATCGCCGCCCGGCTGCGCGCGCCGGCGCTCGATGGTGTCGAGCAGCAGCGCGTCGAAGCGCTCGACTGCCAGCCGGAAGCGGCCCCAGGGGCTGCGCGGCCCGAGATCGCGCTGCACGAGCGCCATCGCGAGCAAGCGCGGTAGCGAACGGACGTCGCCGAGGGCGCTCTCCACCGCCTGGCGGAGCCGTGCGACCTCGCCCTCGTCCCGGGCCCCGAAGACCACGCGGAGGATGATCTCGAGCGCCAGGTGGCGCGTGCGGTCGAGCGCGGTGACCCGACCCTGCCATGTGCGGAGCTCCTCGCGCGCGAGGTTTCCGATCGTGGGCGCGAAGGAGCGCATGCGCTCTCCGTGGAAAGGCGCCTGCAGCAGCCGGCGCTCGCGCAGGTGCGCCTCGCCGTCGAGCAGCAGGATCGAGTCAGGTCCCGCGAAGTCGCGCAGGAAGTCCCAGCTCTGACCGGCCGGTGCGATGGCCGGATCGAGGCGAAAGATGTCCCGCACCGCGTCCGGGTTCGAGAACAGGACCATCGGCTCGTCGGTCCAGTAGGTGCGGATCGTGACCGGATCCCCGAAGCGCTCGTGCACGCGCTGCAGGAACGCGGCGGGCCGGGCCATCCACGCGACGGTCTGCCAGGCGGCGGGGGCGCGCGGGCCGGTGGGCAGGTCCATGGGTCAGACGGTACAGTCGAGCCCGCAGTGTTCGGCGTCGTCTCGCTAACCGCGGTGCTGCTCGCAGCGGCGCAACCGTTCCACTCCTAGATCGAGCCTCTCCCGCGCCCGGTACAGGCGCAGCTCAAGGCGGCGCACGTGTGGCAGAAGGGCTGCCCGGTGCCGCTGTCCGGTCTCCGCGTTCTCACGGTGTCGTACCGCGATTTCCACGGGCGGACGCGGACGGGACAGCT
>JBJMLG010000004.1:0-5847 GCA_045805385.1 Thermoleophilaceae bacterium | reverse complement strand
GTCGCCTGCTTGGAGTCGTCGTCCACCAGCACCTCGCGCACGCGCGCGGGCGACAGAGCCTTCGCCACGAAGCGGGCGGGCTCCTCGTTGAAGGGGATGATGTCGATCTTCTCGCCACGCAGCTCGGAGACGACCATGCGGACGCGCGAGCCGCGCGGTCCCACGCAGGCGCCGACCGGGTCGACGCCGCTCGCGTGCGACACGACGGCGATCTTCGACCGGTAGCCCGGCTCGCGGGCCACGTTCTGGACCTCCACGAGCCCGTCGGCGATCTCCGGGACCTCCAGCTCGAACAGCTTGCGGATCAGCTCCGGCGAGCGGCGCGAGACGATGATGCTCGGCCCCTTCGCCTGGTTCGACACGTCGGTGATGACGGCCTTGACGCGCTGGCCGTGGTCGTAGCGCTCGTTGTCGACCTGCTCGGACTTCGGCAGCAGCGCCTCCACGCGCTCGCGCAGCTGCACGAGCGTGTAGCGGGAGTCGGACTGCTGCACGATGCCGGTGATCAGCTCGCCGACGCGATCCTGGTACTCCTCGAACATCATGTCGCGCTCGGCCTCGCGGATGCGCTGGAGGATCACCTGCTTGGCCGTCTGAGCGGCGATGCGGCCGAAGTCGTCCGGCGTGACGTCGCGCTCGTCGATCTGGTCGCTGTACTCGGCGAGCCGCTCGGGGTCGAGCTCGGGCTCGGTGGGCTCGCGGAGCTCACCCGTCTCCGGGTCGACGGCAGCTTCCTCCGCCTCGGCTTCCACCTCGGCGAGCAGCTGCTCCTCGAGCTCCGGCGGGACGAGCAGCTCGTAGACCTTGAAGTCGCCCGACTCGCGGTCCATGTCGACGCGCGCGTAGCGGGCGGCGCCCGGCTGCTTCTTGTATGCCGACAGGAGGGCGTCCTCGAGGGCGCTCATGAGGCGCTCCGAGGAGATGCCCTTCTCACGCTCGAGGACGGTGACGGCTTCGAGAATCTCTCTACTCATGCGATCAGCCCTCCAGCAGATTGCTTCGGTTGATGTCCGTGTACGGGATCGAAACGACGCCGCCGTCCGCGGCGACGGTGACCTCGTCGTCGGTAGCGCCGACGAGGTCCCCCGTGAAGTTCTTGCTGCCGCCGTGCTCGACGGTTGTGTTCACGCGCGCGCGATGGCCCACGAAGCGGCGGAAGTGCTCGGGCTTTGTGAGCGGGCGCTCCAGACCCGGAGACGACACTTCGAGCGAGTACTCGTTGAGTAGGTCGCGCAGATGGTGGGTGACGCGCTCGCAGGTCGCGAGGTCCACGCCCCCGGCACGGTCGATTACGAGGCGCACCTTGCCGGCGGAGACTTGCTCCGCGAGCAGCACCTCGACCTCGGGCTCCACGGCCCGCAGTCTCTGCTCTATTTCGGTCTGTTCCGGTCGCATCGTTCCTCGTCCTATCGAAATAAAAAAGGTGGGCTTGCGAAGCCCACCCCCAGGTGCGGCTCTTGGCCGCAGATGAAAGTTCCAGCGGATTCGAGTATAGACGCGCTGTAGCCTCCCGGACGGACAGACCCGGCGTCTTTTAGGAGTGCCCATGCGGCTCGAAGGCATCCACCACGTGACCTGCATCACCGGCGACGGCCCGCGCAACGTGGAGTTCTACGCGCGCGTGATGGGCCTGCGGCTGGCGAAGAAGACGGTGAACCAGGACGACCCGACCGCGTACCACCTCTTCTTCACGGATGAGCAGGGCTCGCACGGCTCCGATCTCACCTTCTTCGAGTACCCCGGAGCCACCCCGGGACGCGCCGGCGCGGGAATGGTGCACACGATCGTGTACCGGGTCGGGTCCGAGGACACGCTCAGCTTCTGGGAGGAGCGGCTCGCCGGGGAGGCCGTGCCCACCGAGCGCTCGCCGGGACGCCTGCGCTTCCAGGACCCCGAGGGGCTCGGGCTCGAGCTGGCGGTGGTCGAGACGCCGGACGAGCCGTTGATCGCGCTCGCCGCGGACATCCCCGACGAGCACGCGCTCCAGGGCTTCGACGCCGTGCGCGCGTACGTCGCGAACCCGGCGGCGACCGAGCGCCTGCTGCGCGACTTCATGAGCTTCCAGGCGGTGGAGCCGCACGACTGGGAGGCGCGCGGCGAGTCGCGCGGCGGCCACATCGCCCTCGAGGCGTCGCAGGAGCGCGGCATTCCGGGCGCCGGGACCGTGCACCACGTGGCCTGGTGCTCGCTCGACGACGAGCACGCCGCCTGGCGCGAGCAGGTGGAGAGCGCCGGCATGCATGCGACAGACATCATCGACCGCTTCTACTTCCGCTCGATCTACTTCCGGGAGCCCAACGGGATCCTGTTCGAGATCGCGACCGAGAGCCCCGGCTTCACGGCCGACGAGCCGCTCGATTCGCTCGGGGAGAAGCTGTCGCTGCCGCCGGCGTATGAGCAGCTGCGCCCGCAGCTCGAGCCCATTCTCACGCCGCTGCCCGATACGAGGAAGTGGCGGCGGGCGGGTGTGGCTTCGTAGGGCTTGCCGCGGTTCGGCTTTGTCGCGCCTGGACCCGCTACGTCTCGACCAGAAGGGTGACGGGCCCGTCGTTCGCCAGCTCCACGCTCATGTGCGCCCCGAAGCGCCCGCCGAGGGCGCCGAGCGCGGAGCACACCGCCTCGTAGAGCCGCTCCGCCTCCTCCGGCGGCGCCGCCTCCACGAACGCCGGCCGGTTCCCCTTGCGCGTGTCCCCGTACACCGTGAAGTTCGAAACGCAGAGGATCTCGCCCTCCACGTCGCGCACCGAGAGGTTCATCTTGCCCTCGTCGTCCTGGAAGATGCGGAGCGACCCGAGCTTGGCCGCCATCCTCTCCGCCTGCTCGTCCCCGTCGCTCGAATGCACGCCCAGCAGCACGAGCAACCCCGCACGGATCTCACCAACGATCTCGGGGCCGACCATCACCCTGGCGAAGCTGACGCGCTGCACCACCGCCCGCATCGCCGCAAACCGTACTCTCCCGCGCATGTCCGAGCCGAGAGGGGCCGAGACCTTTCATGCGCCCGCGGAGGCGTATGACCGGCACATCGGGCGTTACGGCAGTGCTCTTGCTGCCGAGCTCATGACCGCGGCCGAGATCCGGGGCGGCCAGCGCGCGCTCGACGTGGGCTGCGGCCCGGGCGCGCTCACCCGCGCGCTGGCGCTGGTGCTCGGGGCCGCAGCCGTGTCCGCGGCGGACCCGTCGCCCACCTTCGTGGAAGCATGCCGCGGCCGCGTGCCCGGCGCGGACGTGCGCCTCGGCGCGGCCGAGGCACTGCCCTTCGGCGAGCGCCAGTTCGACGCCGTGCTGTCGCAGCTCGCGGTGAACTTCATGACCGACCCGCCGGCGGCCCTCCAGGAGATGTGCCGGGTCGCGAAGCGCGGTTCGGTGGTGGCGGCCTGCACCTGGGACTACGCGGACGGGATGACGCTGCTGCGGCGGTTCTGGGACGCCGCCCTCCTTGTCGATCCCGAGGGAGCCGCAGAGCGCGACGAGGGGCGCGTCATGCGCTTCTGCACGGCGAGCGAGCTCGAGGATCTCTGGCGGGAAGCGGGGCTTTCGGACGTGGTCTCCGGCGAGCTCAACGTGAGCACGCGCTACGACGACTTCGACGACCTGTGGGAGCCGCTCGAGAGCGGCGTCGCGCCGTCGGGTGCGTATGCGGCCGCGCTGTCGCCGGAGCGCCGCGCCGCCCTCCGCGAGGAGCTCCGCGCGCTGCTCGGCTCTCCTGAAGGCCCCTTCACCCTGCCCGCTCGTGCCTGGTGCGTGATCGGGCGAGTGCGGGCATAGAGTCAGGGCCATGTCCGCCGCCGACGTAGTCGACAGGTATCTCCAGGCGCTGCCCGGCGAGACCCGCCGGCTCGCTCACACCGAGTGGGGCATCTCGATCGACGCCGAGCACGCGGGCGGTTACCCGCTCGACGTCGGCGTGCGGATCGCCGAGGGCATCCTCACCGCCCAAGCGTTCGCCCTGCCCGCCAACGAGCTCGTGAACCCGTGGAACTTCCTCCACTGGAACCGAGGCACGCGCTTCGTCCGTTTCGCCTGCACGAGCGCCGGCGACATCTGGCTGCATGGCGACCTGCCCGTCGCCGCCGTCACAGACGAGGCCTCGGTGGACCGGCTGCTCGGGCTCTTGGTCGAGGGCGCGCTCGCGGCGCGCGAATACGTGTTCGCCAAGAAGGCGGAGGCAGAGGGCACGGCGCCGTCCGAGGGCGGCGGCTGGCTCACGCCGCGAGCCTAGACTTCGGCCGATGCCGCCCTCTGCCGCCCTACCGAGCCGGGACGGGGCTCGGCCCCGCACGACGCCGACCAACCCGCACACCCAGCTCGACCAGCAGCCGGCCGACACGCAGTTGATCGACGAGCTGGCACGTCGCGTGTTCGCGCTGCCGGGGGTGATCGAGGAGCCGAGCGGTATCTCGGTGCCCGGTGCGCGCGCGCTCGTGCTGGCGCCGGGCGAAGAGGCCGGGCCGCCGGAAGCTTTCCTGATAGGTCGCGAGTTCGCCCATCTTCATCCCGATCCAGATCACAGCCTGCACGCGATGCTTCCGCCCGAGACCATGGAGGAGGCGATTGCCGCCGGCTGGGCGGAGCTCCACCCTGTCGCCCTCCGAGGCCTGATCCCGCGGACGGCGGTGATGCTCTACGCGCCACGGGATGACGCCGAGCTCGACGTGATCGAGAGGCTCGTGCGAGCCTCACACGCCTTCGCCCGCGTCAGCTGACGGGCGGCTAGCTACGCCGCGCGGTCGATCCGGGCGCGGTACGCCCGGTAGTCCGCGCGCTGTGGCTGCAGCGAGGCCGCCAGCGCCAGGTGGCGGCGCGCGTCGTTGCGCCTGCCGGTCTTCTCGTACGAGCGGCCGAGGCAGAAGTGCGCGAAGTCGTTCATCGGATGGCGCTCCACCACGGCCTCGAACTCCTCGCCGGCGGCGGCGTAGCGGCCGCAGCGGAAGTAGGCGCGGCCGAGCGCCTCGCGGATCGAGCTCTTGTCCGGCTCGAGGTTGCGCGCCTTCTCGAGTGGGATCGAGGCGGCCGCGTAGTCGCCCGCCTCGAGCAGCGCGCTGCCGCGCTTGAACAGGTCGTACACCCGCTCGCCGCGCTCTTCCTCTGGGCTGGGACCACGCTCGCTCACGACTTCCCCACCTCCGACTTGGCCCTCAGCTTCTCGACGAGGTCTATCACCGATTGGGCCACCTCGGCCTTGCTTACCCGCGGTACCTCGATCACATCCCCGCGCGTCACGATCGAGACCTCGTTGTCCTCCGAATCGAAGCCGATCTCGGGGCGCGAGATGTCGTTCACGACCACGGCGTCGAGGCGCTTCCGTTCGAGCTTGCCGCGCGCGAGATCCACGAGATCACCCCCATGCTCGGCCGCGAAGCCCACGAGCGTCTGGCCGGGCCGCCGTGAAGCCGACAGGGAGGCGAGCACGTCCACGGTCGGCTCGAGCTCGAGGGAGAGGCCTGGCCGCGACTCCTTCTTGATCTTCGAGTCCGCGGCCGCCCCCGGCCGGAAGTCGGCGACCGCGGCGGTCATCAGCAGCACGTCGGCGGACTCGAACTCCGCCCGCGCCGCGCGCTCGAGCTCCGCGGCCGTCTGCACGTCGATGTAGCGCACGCCCGGCGAGCGCGGCAGGGACACGTTGGCCGCGATCACGGTCACCTCGGCGCCCCGGCGGGCCGCCTCGTCGGCCAGTGCGACGCCCATCCGCCCCGACGAGCGGTTCCCGACGTAGCGCACGGAGTCGATCGGCTCGCGGGTGCCGCCGGCGGTCACCAGCACGCGCAGCCCGTCGAGCGAGCGCGGCGCGTAGCCGTCCCCGCCGAGCGCCGCCTCGATCTCGGCCAGCAGCGCGGCCGGCTCCGC
>JBJMLG010000003.1:0-3296 GCA_045805385.1 Thermoleophilaceae bacterium | reverse complement strand
GCATGGTGGTCCGCCACGTCCGAGGGCAGCGGGAGCGCGGCTCCCCCACCCTCGTGCACCTCCTCGCGCGCGGCTTGCAGTCCCTGCCGGTCGCGCGCGATCAAGCCGATGTGCGCCCCGTCGCGAGCGAAGCGGCGCACGATTGCGCGGCCTACTCCGGACGTCGCGCCAGTAACCACAACTACCTGTCTGTCATCGCCCATGCCGCAAGCCCTACCCGGGAGACGGTGGTGCGAAGCAGCCAAGGCGGGTAGGAGCAATCTCGTGGCCACCAGCGAGGGACAGATCGCCGCCGCGCACGAGCGGCGCACCGGCGGCTACGCGCCAATCCGCGACTACGCGCTGATCGGCAACAAGCGCACGGCTGCGCTCGTCGCACTCGACGGCTCGATCGACTGGCTGCCGCTGCCGCGGTTCGACTCGCCGAGCGCGCTCGGCGCGCTGCTCGACTCAAGCCGGGGCGGCCGGTTCACGCTGTCGCCGGCGGAGCCGTTCTCGGCTGAGCGGCGCTATCTGGACGACACCAACGTGCTCGAGACCGAGTACGAGACCGCGTCGGGAAGGGTCCGCGTCACGGAGGCGATGACCCTTCACGACGAGGGGCCGCTCTCGTGGAACGAGCTGCCGCGGCGAGTGGAAGGCCTCGCCGGCGAGGTGCCGATGAGCTGGCGGCTGGAGCCGCGCTTCGACTGGGGCCGTGCGCTGCCGGAGATCAGCGCCCGCGACGGAGGCTTCGAGCTCCGCTCCGGCACCGACGCCATTCGCCTCGACCCGTTCGACGCCGGTGAGCCGGACGTGCGCGCCGGCGGCGTGGAGGGCGGTTTCACGCTGCGGAGCGGCGGGCGGGCACTGCTCGCGCTCACCGCCTTCGACGACGAGCCCCTGCTCACGTCGAAGCGGCGAGACTTCGAGCTGCGGCTCGACGAGACCGCAGACCACTGGCGGCGCTGGTCGAGCGGCTCGATGTATGAGGGTCGCTGGCGCGACTCGGTGGTGAGGAGCGCCTTGGCGCTCGAGCTCATGTGTGAGCGCCAGAGCGGCGCGATGGTCGCCGCGCCCACGACCTCGCTCCCCGAGCGGGTCGGCGGCGACCGCAACTACGACTACCGCTACTGCTGGCTGCGCGACACCACATTTGCGCTCGATGCGATGCTGCGCCTCGGGTATCGCGAGCAGGTGCAGTCCACCTACGTGTGGCTGCTGCACTGCACTCGGCGCACGCATCCCCGCATGCGCGTGTTCTTCACGCTCGACCGCGAGCCGCTCGCTGACGAGCAGGAGCTCCCGCTCGAGGGCTATCGCCGCTCGGGTCCCGTGCGCTGCGGCAACAGCGCGAGCGAGCAGCTCCAGCTCGGCAGCTGGGGCGACGTCTTCGAGACCACGTGGCTCTACCTGCGCGACGGCAACTTCCTGGACCCCGACTCGGGGACGCGGATGGCCGAGACCGCCGACCTCGTGTGCCGAATCTGGGAGAGCCCGGACGCGGGGATCTGGGAGCTGCACGACTCCCGCAACTACAGCCAGAGCAAGCTCGCGTGCTGGACTGCCCTCGATCGTGCGCTGCGGATGGTGGACATCGGCGCCGTACCGGGCGACGCGGCGCCCCAGTGGCGCGAGCAGCGTGCCCGCTTGGCGTCGTACCTGCGCGAGCGCTGCTGGTCCGAGCGGCTCGGCGCCTACGCGCGAAGCTCCGACTCGCACGACGAGCTCGACGCCGCGATGCTGCTCCTCGCGCGCTCGGACTTCGAGGACCCTCGCGGCGAGCGTGCAAACCGAACCTACGACGCGATCACGCGGCGGCTTGGGGCCGGCGGCCCGCTGCTCTACCGGTTCACCGGCGCCGAGGAGCAGGAAGGTGCCTTCCTGCCGTGCACGTTCTGGCTCGTGGAGGCCCTGGCACGCGCGCATCGCTTCGACGAGGCGGCCGGGCTGATGGACGAGGCGGTGGCCCTGTCGAACGACGTGGGGCTGCTGTCCGAGGAGGTGGACCCGTCGAGCGGCGAGATGCTCGGCAACTTCCCTCAGGCGCTGGCGCACCTGGCCGTCATAAACGCGGCCACGGTGTTCCAGCACGAGCGCGAGCGGGCCGGGTGAGGGTTTCCTGGCAACGTCGCGGATCTACCGTGCACCCGCGTCACTGCCGGGCCCGAGCGTACGATGGCCCTTGCGAAGACGCGCGCTTGACCTACCGGATGAGCGAGCGGATGTGACTCGAAATCCGACGGCCCAGGAGGTCGAGGTTGCTCTTCGAACGAAGTCACGGTCCCACCTTCTCGATTCGGTCCGAGCCCCTCGACCACGGCGTCTGCCTGCACGTGACCGGCGAGATGGACCTCGCAACGGTGCCGGCGCTCGACTCGCAGCTGTCCGCGCTCCGAACCGCCTTCATGCCCGTGATCCTCGACCTCTCGGAGGTCACGTTCTTCGATTCCACCGGGCTCCGCTCGATGGTGCGCGCCACGCGCGCGGCCCGGCTCAGGCCGTGCAAGTTCCTCATCTCGCAGCCCTCTGACGCGGTGATGCGCGTCGTGGACATTGCGGGGTTGCGGGACCTGCTGCCGCTGCTCGAGACCGAGACGCCGGCAGAGCAGTCCGGTCGCGGGCCTGTCTAGGTCGCGTGCGCCCGCTCAGGCGCCGGCGCCCGGCGCGTGGGCGTCGCGGTGGTGGCGCTGAAGCTCCGCCGCCTCGTTGTGGCGGTGGGCGGCGCGCTCGTGAGCTTCAGCCTCGCGCTCGTGCAACTCGCGCGCCTCGCCGGACGTCGCGCGTTCGGCCTCCTGCCGCGCCTCCCGAGCTCGTTCAAGAGCCTCGCCCGCCCGGCGCTCCGCAGCGAGCCGGCGTTCCTCGGCGACCTGCGCGAGCTCATCGTCGCGCGCCATGCGGGCATTGTCGCACCACCAGAGATTCTCAGCGGCGGGGAGACGCAACCGCCATAATGGCCATAGAAGGAGGTAGTTCGTGAGCACGCCAAGAGCCCGGCTTCTAGTGGAGGACCCAGATCTCGCTGCGCGGCTGGGAGACCACAGCGCACAGACGCTGCGCGATCTGCTCCTGGTCCCGGTAGAGGACCTCGAGGCCGCGCCCTGGACACCGCATGGGCGGCGCGGGCCGCTCGGCGGCTACATCGTGCTCGAGGGAGCGCTCGCCAAGAACACCACGATCGTCGGCAGCACCACCACGCAGCTGTTCGGACCGGGCGCGCTCGTGCAGCCGCAGAGCGACTCCCGGGAGACGCTTCTGCCGTGGAAGGTGACCTGGTACGCGCTCTGCCCGACCCGCCTGGCGGAGCTCGACGAACG
>JBJMLG010000002.1:0-5539 GCA_045805385.1 Thermoleophilaceae bacterium | reverse complement strand
TGTCGCGTGTCGACACCGAGGTCGACCGCCGGCTGGAGGGAAGCGGTCATACCGAGCTTTGCGGAACGGCAGCGCTCGCGAATGCGCGTCTCGCGTACAGCCGCTTCAAGGACATCTTCTACGGGGAGCGGTTCGCCGAGCTCCGCGACGCCGGCGCGTTCGTGCAGCGGCCGTTGTGGGCCTCGACGGGGGTGAAGAACCCGCGCTACCCCGAGACGATGTACGTGGACGGGTTGATCGCGCCGGACACGGTGAACACGATGCCGATGCAGACGCTGCTCGCCTTCGGTGAGCGCGGACAGGTGCCGGGCGCGACCGCCGACCAGCCGGCCGAGAAGACCCAGAAGCAGCTCGATGCGCTGCGCGAGGCCGGGATCGATCTCGATGAGGTGACGGCCAAGCTCCTCGACGACGGGATCGTGCTGTTCGAGGACGCGATGCACAAGCTGCTCGAGGGCATCGAGAAGCGGCGTGCCGCCGTGGCGACCGGACGGCCCGACACGATCGAGGCCGACTTCCCGCCGGAGCTCGAGCAGGCCGTCGCCGAGCGCATCCGGCGCGCCGCCGACGAGGACGTGATGCGCAGGATCTGGCGCAAGGACGAGACGCTGTGGGCGGCGCCGGGCACTCCGGAGATTGCGGACCGGCTCGGCTGGCTCACGATCGCCGAGCCGATGCTCGAGGAGAAGGAGTCGATCGAGGCTTTCGCGCGCGAGTGCGTGGCCGACGGACTGCGCGACGCCGTGCTGGTCGGCATGGGCGGGTCGAGCCTCGCTCCGGAGGTGCTGCGCGAGAGCTTCGAGCCGAAGGCCGACGCGCTGCGGCTGCACGTGCTCGACTCCACCGACGCCGGCGCGATCCTCGCCGTCGAGCGGGAGATCGACATCGACAACGCGCTGTTCGTGGTGTCCACGAAGTCGGGCGGCACGATCGAGACGCTCTCGCTCGCGAAGTACTTCCTTGGCAAGGCGTCCGATCCCGGCCGCCAGTTCATCGCCATCACCGACCCGGGGTCGGGGCTTGTGGACTTCGCCCAGTCGAACGGCTTCCGGCGCGTTTTTCTGGCGGATCCAGACATCGGCGGCCGCTATTCGGCTCTGTCGCATTTCGGGCTCGTGCCAGCCGCTCTCGCCGGCGTCGACGTGGGCGCTCTGCTCGAGCGGGCGCAGGTTGCCGAGCAGCGCTGCGCGGCCTGGGAGCAGGACGCGACGAACTCCGGGCTGTGGCTCGGCTGCGCGCTCGGGGAGTGCGCGCTGAAGGGACGCGACAAGCTCACCTTCGTGATCGCCGACCGCGTGAAGGCTTTCGGCCTCTGGGTGGAGCAGCTCGTGGCCGAGTCGACAGGCAAGGACGGCAAGGGAATCGTCCCGGTCGTGGACGAGCCGCTCGGAGAAGTCGACGCCTACGGCGAGGACCGGGTGTTCGTGCACATCCGCGACCAGCGCGAGCCCGACGAGGCCGCCGACGCGCTGGTGCAGGCGCTCGGCGAGGCCGGCCATCCGACGGTGACGGTGCAGGTCGACGAGGTCGAGGATCTTGGGAGCCTCTTCTTCTTCGCTGAGTTCGCGACGGCCGTCGCGGGCTGGGTGCTCGGCATCAACCCCTTCGACCAGCCGAACGTGCAGGAGGCCAAGGACAACACGAAGAAGGTGCTCGACCGGTATGCCTCGGAGGGGACCCTGCCGGAGATCGAGGACGCCTCCGACGATGCGCTGAAGGCACTGGTGTCGCAGGCCGCGCCCGGGCGCTACTTCGCGGTGATGGGCTTCCTCCAGCCCTCGGTGGACGTCGATGCCGCGGTCGCGGAGCTGCGCGCCGCTATGCGGGACAGCAGTCACGCGGCCACCACGTACGGCTACGGCCCGCGCTTCCTCCACTCCACGGGCCAGCTGCACAAGGGCGGTCCGCCGTCGGGCCTGTTCCTCCAGCTGCTGCACGACTCGCCCGAGGACGTGGAGGTGCCAGACGCGGGGTACACGTTCAACACGTTGAAGAACGCCCAGGCCGTGGGCGACCTCGAGACGCTGAGGGCGCACGGCCTGACCGCTGAGCGCCTCCACCTGGAGGGCGATGCCGCGCAGGCGATTCGAGCGCTCGCCGAGCGGATCGGGGGAATGCTCTGATGCAGCTCGGCTTCGTCGGGCTCGGCCGCATGGGGGGCAACATGGTGGCCCGCATCCTGCGCGACTCCGGGAACGAGATCGTCGCTTACGACCCGGGTCAGGCGGCGGTCGATGCGGCAGTGGGGCACGGCGCGACCGCAGCGGCCTCGCTCGAGGACCTCGTGTCGAAGCTCGAGAAGCCGCGGGCCGTGTGGCTGATGGTGCCGGCCGGCGAGATCACGCAGACGTCGCTCGTCTCGCTCCTCGACCTACTGGACCACGGAGACCTGATCGTGGACGGCGGCAACTCGAAGTGGACGGACTCCCGCGCCTTCGGCGAGCGGGCCACCGAACGCGGGCTCGAGTTCGTCGACGTGGGCACGAGCGGCGGAGTGTGGGGCCTCGAGGTGGGTTACTGCATGATGGCCGGAGGCACCGACGAGGGCGTGAAGCGGCTCGCGCCGATCTTCGACGTGCTCGCCCCGCCGGACGGCTGGATGCACGTGGGCGGCCACGGCGCTGGCCACTACGTGAAGATGGTCCACAACGGCATCGAGTACGGGATGCTGCAGGCCTATGCGGAGGGGTTCGAGATCCTCCACGCCTCGGACTACGACCTCGACCTCCACGGCATCTCGCACCTGTGGAACCAGGGATCCGTAGTCCGGTCCTGGCTGCTCGAGCTGGCCGAGCGCGCGTTCGACCAGGATGGCAACGACCTGCCGCACATCCGCGGCTACGTGGAAGACTCGGGCGAGGGCCGCTGGACCGTCGAGGACGCCATCAACAAGAGCGTGCCGGCGCCGGTGATCACGCTGTCGTTGCTCGCGCGCTTCACCTCGCGCCAGGACGAGTCGTATTCCGCGAAGGTGATCGCGGCGCTTCGCAACCAGTTCGGCGGTCACGCCGTGAAGCGGGAGTAGGCGAATGACCACCGTGCAGGAGAACCCCCTTGTAGAGGGGCTCGAGCGGCTACCCGTCCATCCGACCACGCTGGTGATCTTCGGGGCGACGGGCGACCTCTCGCACCGCAAGCTCCTGCCCGCGCTCTACAACCTCGCGCACGAGGGCGCGCTGCCGGAGCGCTTCAACCTCGTCGGCCTAGCGCGCAGCGAGATGAGTGACGACGACTTCCGCGCGACCGCCCGCGAGTCGATCACGCGTTTCTCCCGCACTCGCCCGGACGAGAACGTGCTGAGCTCGCTGCTCGAGAGGATGCGGTACATCTCGGGCTCGTTCGACGATTCCTCCGTGTACCACCGGCTCGCCGATGCGGCGAACGAGATCGACGAAGAGGCCGGCATGCCGTTCAACCGGATCTTCTACCTGGCGACGGCACCTGATTTCTTCGAGACGATCGCCTCGCTGCTCGGGAACCACAAGCTCGACGAGCGCGAGGGCGCCGACGTGCGGATCGTCGTGGAGAAGCCGTTCGGGCACGACCTCGAGTCGGCGCGCCATCTGAACCAGGCGCTGCGGTCGGTGTTCGAGGAGCGGCAGATCTACCGCATCGACCACTACCTCGGCAAGGAGACCGTCCAGAACATCCTGGTGATGCGGTTCGCGAACGGCATCTTCGAGCCGCTCTGGAACCGCGGCTTCGTCGACTACCTCCAGATCACCGCGGCGGAGGACATCGGGATCGGCTCGCGAGCCGGCTACTACGACCGCTCGGGCGCGCTGCGCGACATCGTGCAGAACCACCTGATGCAGCTGCTCACGCTGCTCTGCATGGAGCCCCCGGTGTCGTTCGACGCCGACGCGGTGCGCAACGAGAAGGTGAAGGTGCTGCGCGCGATCCGGCCGCCCACGCCGGAAGAGGTTGCAAAGCGCGTGGTGCGCGCGCAATACGGGCCTGGGGTGGCGGAGGGCAAGGAGGTGCCGGGCTACCTCGAGGAGGAGGGAGTAGCGCCCGGCTCGACCACCGAGACCTACGCGGCGCTGCGGCTCGAGGTGGAGAACTGGCGGTGGGCGGGTGTCCCGGTGTACCTACGCGCGGGCAAGCGCCTGGCGCGGCGGCTCACCGAGATCGCGGTCACGCTCAAGCCGGTGCCGCACCTGGCCTTCCACCAAGGCGGCTCCCTCGGCGTTCAGCCGAACCAGCTGGTGCTGACCGTGCAGCCGAACGAGGGCGTCTCGCTCAAGCTCGTGGCGAAGATCCCCGGCGCGCGCATGCGCGTTCGCCCGGTGAACATGGAGTTCCTGTATGGCACCTCGTTCCTGTCGCAGTCGCCCGAGGCATACGAGCGCCTGATCCTCGACACCATGCGCGGCGATGCCACGCTGTTCGCCCGCGACGACGAGGTGGAGGCGGCCTGGGCGATCATCGACCCGATCCTGAAGGCGTGGTCGAAGACGCCCGGTCCGCTGCCGATATATCCGGCCGGCTCCGCTGGGCCGCCCGAGGCCGAGCAGATTCTGCTGCCGGGCCACGAGTGGAGGAAGCTCTGACCACCACGGCGGCCGTTCCGACCGCACGCTGGTACGCCGAGGACACGACTCCTGCGGAGATCGAGGCGGCTCTTCGCGACCTGCTCGAGCAGCAACACACCCACGATGCCGCGCCCGTGCCCGCGCGGGTGCTGAATCTCGTAGCGGTCGTGGACCGGCCGTGGCGGGGCGAGATCGTGAACCGGCTCGAGCGAGTGGGGCGCTACCACCCTTCGCGCACCGTCGTGGTCGCGGTGCAGCCCTCCAAGCAGACGCTCGACGCCTGGGCGACGCTCGGGGCGAGGGACGTGGGCGACGGCCTGATGGTGATCCAGGAGCAGGTGGAGATCGAGCTCGGCGAGCGGCAACTGCCCGGCCTGGCCGCCATCGTGGATCCGCTGATGGTGCCAGACCTCACCACCGTGGTCTGGTCGCCTCACGGCCACGACGACGCCGTGGACGCGCTGCGCGGGCTTGCCGATGTGGTGCTGTTCGACTCGCTCGACATCCAGGACATGGAGGAGGCGGTGAACCGCGCCTGCCGGCTCACCGAGGACATGTACGTGGTCGACCTCGCCTGGCTCCGATCCACTCCCTGGCGCGAGCGGGTGGCGGCTACGTTCGATCCGCCGCGCTGGCGCCCGGCACTGCAGGAGATCGCGCACGTGGCGGTGCGCCACCGGCGCGACTCGACCGTGAGCGGGCTGCTGTTCCTCGGCTGGCTGTCGTCACGGCTCGGCTGGACGCCGGGGGCGCTCACGAGCGCAGGCGGACGCCTCTCCGGCCGCGCGCGAGCGGGCAAGCAGGAAGTGCGCGTGGAGCTCGAGCCCGTGCCGTTGAACGCGCCCGGGTTGGCGGGCGTGACGATCGAGACCGCGCGCGGCGACTCGGTCTCGCTCGACCGGGGACCCGGCGGCCTGGTGGCGAAACGGCGCACGCGCGACGGGCTCGAGTCGAGCTACGTCGTGCTGGGCGCCTCGCGCGGCGAGCCGGGCATCCTTGGCGAG
>JBJMLG010000001.1:0-2317 GCA_045805385.1 Thermoleophilaceae bacterium | reverse complement strand
GGCGGCCCACCGCTACGCCTGCGGCGGCCGCGATCACGGCCACGGCAACGCCGCCGAAGGCGACCTTGCGGAGGGTGAGCGAAGTGCGCGGCTCGGGCTCCGGCGGCTGCGCCCACAGGTGGTCCGGCGGGGTCGCGCGGAAGGGAGAGGGCGGCGGCGACAGCGCTGGGCTCGGCGCGGGAGGCCGCTGCACCTCCGGGGGCGCATGATGCTCAACCTCCGGTGGAGGGTTCTCCGGCGACTCCGGAACGGGGCGAAGGGGTGGCGGCGGCGGTGACTCTCGCTCCACGCGCGCCGAGAGCATCCACACCTCCGGCGGGAGAGCGTGAAGCGCCGTCTCCAGGAGGTCGCCCGAGCCGTTCACTCCGACGCCGCCGGCGAGGCGGTCGAGCACCCGCGCGCGGCGCAGGGCGACCTCAGCGGGGTGGGTTCGAAGGAGGCGGGCGATCTCGACATCCGCGACACCACGCCGCAGGGAGAGATCGAGCAGCGCTCGGCTGCCCGGGTCGAGCGCCCGGACGGCGGCTACCAGATGCTCCATCGGTACGGCGGCCATGGCACGAGTACTCCACGGGACGCAGAGACCCGCTTGGCGATGCTACCCCCCGGCTCGGTCGCCTCGTGTGTGTTGGCGTTATCGTGCGGTGCCGTGAGCACGCAGCCCCCGATCACCTTCGCGCGCGGAGCGCCGTCGCTCGACATCATCGCCGTCGACGACCTGAAGGCCGCCGCGCAGCGCGCCTTCAGCGAGGACCCAGCCGGCAGCTTCTCCTACGGCACGGCGCTCGGTTACACGCCCCTGCGCGAGTGGATCGCGCAGAAGCAGGAGCTCGCGCTCGAGCAGGTGATCACCACGAACGGCTCCATGCAGGCGGACGCCTTCCTGTTCGAGCTGGTCGTGCAGCCCGGCGACGTGGTCGTGGTCGAGGCCCCCACCTACGACCGCACTCTGCTCGCCCTGCGCAAGCTCGGGGCCCAGCTTCTGGCGGTGCCGCTCGAGGCGGACGGCATCGATGTCGGTGCGCTCGAGGCGGCGCTCAAGGGCGGCGCCCGGCCAACGCTCGCTCACATCATCCCCAACTTCCAGAACCCCGCCGGCTGCACGCTCTCGCTCGAGAAGCGCAGGCGCCTGGTCGAGCTGGCGACCGAGTACGAGTTCACGATCTTCGAGGACGATCCCTACGTGGAGCTGCGCTTCGAGGGCGACCCGCTGCCCACGATGCTGTCGCTCGATCACTCCGAGCGCGTCGTGTACGCGTCCTCCTTCTCGAAGACCGTCTGCCCCGGCATCCGCGTCGGCTACCTGGCAGGGCCCGCCCCGGCGATCGCCCAGGTGCAGAAGCTCGCCACCGAGACCTACATCTCCCCGAGCATGGTGTCGCAGGCGATCGTGGCTGAGTTCTGCCGCTCGGGCGCAATCGAGCGGTCGATCGACACGGTCAAGAACGCGCTGCGCGAACGCGTGGAGGCGCTCACCTCGTCGCTCGAGAGCGAGCTGCCCGAGGCGAGGTTCGTGAAGCCGCAGGGCGGCTACTTCCTGTGGGTGGAGCTGCCCGAGGGCAGCGACACCGACCTGCTCGCGGCGGCTGCGAACGAACGTGGCGTGGTGTTCGTGAAGGGGAGCGACTTCCTGGTCGAGGGCGGGAAGAACGCGCTGAGGCTCGCCTACTCGGGCGTCGGTCCGGACGAGATCCGCGAAGGAGTCCGGCGCCTGGCCGAGGCCTATCACGAGCTCGGCCGCGCGGCCGCGTGAGCGAGCCGGGGCGGGTCGAGCTAGAGCGGCCGCGCAGCGCGGGTGAGCTGCTCGGCGACTCCCTCGGGATCTACTTTCGCAACTTCCTCGTGCTCGTGGGAGGCGCGGCGGCCGTTGTGGTGCCGATCGAACTGATCCTGCTCGGCTTCGGGTTGAAGCAGTTCACCGCGGATCCCAACGCGGCGCTGTCGAGCGGCGCGCAGGTGATGGACATCCTGGTGATGTACGCGGTGGTAGCACCGCTCGTGACGGCGATCGCCGTCGGCGTGCTCAGAGGCCTCGGCGCGGGGCAGCGCCCGCGGCTCGGCGCGACGGTGGTGGCGGCGCTCGAGGCATTCACTCCGCTCTTCATCACGCTGCTGATCGCAGCGGCGGGAATCTCGCTCGGGCTGATCCTGTTCATCGTGCCCGGCATCTTCCTCGCCGTGCGCTGGACGTTCGCGAGTCAGGCCGTAATGGTCGACCGCGTCCGCGGCGCCCAGGCGCTCCAGCGGAGCAGCGAGCTCACCACCGGTCATTGGTGGCGGGTGTTCGGAGTGCTCCTCCTCGCGGGACTCGTGGCGG